>NZ_JBYOKH010000058.1:0-41211 GCF_057799415.1 Achromobacter sp. 18P8.1.1
GCGCGCGGCCTAGCGATTCCAGCTGTCCGGTCACCGCCGCGGCGCCTTGCGCGCGCACGTCCAGGTCCCCGCGCGCCAGCACCCGCGCGCCTACCGCCGCATCGCGTCCTGCCTTGAGTTCCACCGCGCTCTCGGACACCAGTTCGCCGCCGACGCGCAGATCGCGCGCCGCATCCAGCCCGACGCGCTTGCCCTGCGCCTTGCTGGAATCGCCCAGGCGCAAATCGCCGCCGCTCTTCAATTCCAGCGCGCCGCCATAAGCCAGCGCGCTGCCTTCCAGGCGCAGGTCGCGAGTGGCATTGATGGCCAGCGCGCCGTCGGTCAAGGCAGCGCCGGCCAGCGTGACAACCTCGCCCGCCCTTATCGTCATGCCGCGGGCCGCCTGCAACTGCCCTCCGGAATCGGACACGACATCCGCACCCGCCTGCGCCTGCAGCGTGCCGGAGGCGTACACCTGATTCGGCAGCACCAGATCACGCCCCGCCTGCAGCGTGACGCCTTCCTTCGCAGACACAATGCCCGCCGCCATGGCCGCGCCGCCGCCCTGCTCACTCGGCGTAGCGGGCCCCGGCGTCTTGCCGGATTCGCCCCCGCCGCTTCCAGTTCCCGTGCCAGAACCGGAACCCGTGCCCGTGCCAGAGCCGTTTCCGCCGGCATTGCCGCCGGTCCCGCCCTGACCCGGCTGCGGCGCGACCGCCTGGCCCGCCACCTTCAGGTTGCGGCCAGAGGCCGCGCTTACATTCTGATCGGAGGTCAGCAGATTGCCCGACAGCGACAGATCCTTGCCGGCCGCCATGCGCAAGGCGCCTTGCGTGCGCAAACTGCCCTCCTTGCCCACTACTGCGTCACCGCCCGCCTCCACGCTCAAGAGACCGCCCGCGCCGACGGCGCCCTGGACGGAGACGTCACGCGCCGCGGCGAGCGCGGCGGTTCCGCCGGCCTGCGCCGCGCCCTGCACGGTCAAGTCACGGCCGCTGTCCACGCGCAGATTGGCCGCCGCCTGCACGGTGGCGCGCGGGGCGATGCGCACATCGCCCGCAGCGTTTACCTGCAGGTCTCCCGTCAGGGCCACCAAATTGCCGCCGATGTTCACGCCCACACCGGCCTCGGTGCCGATCAAGCGGATGCTATTGGCGTACATGCCGCCCAAGGCCGCGGTATCCAACGTCAGGGCAGGCGCCGCCCCCTCGCCGCCTTGCGCCGATACGGCGCCCGTCGAATAATCGACGCGCGACGCACCGGCCGTCACATTGAGCCGATCCGCCCACACGTCTGCGTTGATCTCCAAGCTTCGGGCAATCAGGTCGACCTGGCGGACATTGGCCCCATACAGGCCCTCGCCCTCCACGCGGATCTTGCCTGCACCCACGTCCAGCGCAATGCTCCCGTCCGGGCCGACTTGCGGCCGCCCCGTCGTCAGGGTGGCACGGTCCGCATTCAGGAAGCCGCAGCCATTGCAGGTGATGCCCGCCGGGTTGGCGACGATGATATTGGCCCGGTTGCCCGCGACCTCCAGCGTGCCCAGCAACTGCGACGGATTCGGCGCCGTGACCTGGTTCAGAATCGTCGTCGCGCGCTGGTTGCCCAACATGACGTTTCCGGCGACTTGCCCGGCTAGTTGGGATTGGCTGGCCCCGCCGCTATTGTTCAGCACTACGCCCGATGGGCCCACGTTGAACTGGGTATAGCGGTTGTTGGAAACCCCGCCCGCCGATGGCGGCGCGATGTTGACGACGGGCACGCCGTTGGTGATGCCGACGGATGGCTTCGCTCCGGACACGCTCTTGTCCACAGAGATCGGCAAAGTCTGGGCCAACAGCGGTGTCCACACTTGCGTGAACACGACGGACCAGACAATCAGCGAACGAAGCTTGGACATAAGGCGTACCTGAGAATGCAACTCGGGGATTGAGCGGGCCATCACCGCAAGGTAAGGGCGCGGGCGATCAGAACTCGAACATCACGACCATCGAAAGCACGGTGGTCGACGTCTTTAGAGACTCGGGTTTTTTCAACGGCCAGCCGGCAGACAGGTCGTAGCTGGCATTGACATAAGGCATGGAAAACCGGCCGCGTAGGCCGGCAACCGCGCCGACCAGGGTGCGGCCGGACAGGAATGCGGCGGACGGGCCACCGACACGGCCGACATCGACACCGGTATAGAGCTGCTGCCCCGCCAAGCCTGTCAGGCTCTCCAGATTCAACGAAAGGTCATTGCGCAGCGACCAGCCGTCTTCGGCGGCCAAGGTCATCTGGCCATCGAAGCCGCGCACCGCGTAGCGGTTGCCGATGGTGAAATAGTCTGCCGGCACGACGGCGGTCTTGGCGTGCTGGATCTGCCAGTTGCCTTGGTACGCGAAGGGCTGGTCCGCAATCTTGAAGGGCACGTAAAGCCCGATACTTCCGGTATAGATGGTGCTGCGCCCGTTCCAATCGGGGTCGCCGTAGACGTAACCCGGTTGAACGGAGTAATGCGGCAACGTGCCGCGCACGCCGCCCCCCACGTCCAGCACCGACTGCCCCAGATATTGGCGATGCCCGTAGCTGAACTCGTAGCCGGTAACGTCACGACGTTGCACATCGATGGGCACATCGTTCAGGGTGCTGTCCGTGCGCTTGCGCAACAAGGTGAACGACGCATTCCCCTTGTAGGCCGAGCCGCGATAGGGCACGACGGATACGCCCGCCTGCAGCTGCTTGGTGGTGCCGCCGTAGATGATGGGCTCGTCAAAGCCCGCCACGGTCTGCCGGTAGGTCGACTTGCTGGCGCCCGCGAAGAACGTCCAGTAGCCGAAGGGAATGCTGTAGTTCAGTGACGCCGCACGCGTGTTTGAATTTGAGTCGCGCCAGCGCGCGTTGCTGTTCCAGGACACCGATAGTTGGTCATACAGAAACAACGGCGAATCCAGGGTCAGCCCGGCATTGACCTGATACTTGCCGATGGCGTCCATGCCGCCGTTGTCGCCGCCAACATAACCGTGCCAGCGCTTACCGGAGCCGGGGTGGATGACGATGTCCGAATCGCCCAGTTCGGGACCGGGCGCCACGTCTATCGTTGCATCTGCCTGCCCACCCAGCCGGCGGATATTCTCCAACGCCTGATCCAGATCGCGCTGGTTCAGTTCGCCGCCTGGACCCGTCGGCACCGCGGTGCGCCACCAGCCGACGGTGTTTTCGCCTTTGACGCCGGATATGCGCCCCGGCACATAGCGCAGCGTCAGCCTGCCCTCAGCCAACGATTGTTCGGGTACCAGCACACGAGCGGTCACCCTGCCGCTATCGATCAGTTCACCGGTCAGATATTCCTGCAATGTCCGCAAGCCTTGCCCGCCCACGCATAGATTCACCACCGCGCGGCTGGCTTGCAACACGAATGCGGGCGGCTGCGCGCCCTCCCAAACCAGTTGTTTGATGACAAAGCAGGGAGTCTCGACCGGAAATTGCAGGACTGTTGCGGCAGGCTGGGCTTCGGGAGTCAGGACGTCCGGGCGTTCAGCGGCCCGCTGGCGTTGTGCATCGATTTCTAGTTCCTGCCGGCGCTGGATCTCGGCGGCGCGTCCGCCATCAGGCAGCGTCTGAGCAAAAACGGCTCCCGAAGAACCGATCACGGCGACTGCGGCCAGCACTCTCCCTCGCCTGAACAAAGCAACTCCCATAGGTGTGTCTCGCTGCGATAACGCGCTGTTTTGTCTACTTTTGATATTTATAGTTACCTATTTTGCCACAGCAGGACGATATATATCCATTTGTGTCTTTTTATATTGAAACTTTCGCCGTCGAAATTAGAAGAATTTGCGCGGGAAAGAAATCAGATGAATCTGAATTTCGTGTCTTATCGCGACATTCCAAAATGTCGATACCGCCGCCCCTCACCCACACCCAGCAACCGCCCCCTTATTTCCTCGGGTTATCCCGAATGCCTCCATACCAACAAATCGTCAATAATTCGCCAACATTTTGTCATCGATCCGTCCCTCAGCCACCTTGTCCATGTCCGTATCCGTCCGGGACGCCATTGTTTCCTCCGCCCATCTCGCCTCGTCCGCCCCGGAGCTGTCCGAGGTGGAATTCGGCCTGATCATCGCGTCCCACGCCTTCAACCGCTGGATGGTGCGCTGCATGGCGTGCGCCGGCTTGCCCGAACTGACCTCGCTGGACATCCTGGTGCTCAACCACGTGTTCCATCGCGGCCGAGGCAAGAAGCTGGCGGACATCTGCTTCACGCTGAATGTCGAAGACACCCACCTGGTGAACTATTCGCTGAAAAAGCTGGAACGGCTGGGCGTGGTGCAAAGCGCCAAGACGGGCAAGGAAGTGATCTACACGACCACCGAAGCCGGCGCCGCCGCGATCCAGCGCTACGCCGAAGTGCGCGAGCAATGCCTCGTCAAATCGTTCATCGACTCCCCCGCCGCGGACGACGCCAACCACCAGTTGGCCAACACCCTGCGCACCCTGTCGGGCCTGTACGACCAGGCTGCCCGCGCCGCCACCTCGCTGTGAGAATCCACGTTGCCTAGCACTACTGCCTCTTCGTCCGCCCCGTTGCTGTCCGTACGCGGCGTATCGGTTGATTTCAATACCGACAACGGCGTGTTCCGCGCCGTCGACGGCCTGGACTTCGATGTCCGGCCCGGCAGGACGCTGGCAATCGTCGGCGAATCGGGCTCGGGCAAGTCCGTCACGTCCATGGCGATCATGCGGCTGACCGACTACACGAGCGGCCGCATCGCCACGGGCCAGATCCTGTTCCGCGACAACGACGGCCGCGAGACCGACCTGACGAAGGCGACCGACGAGCAGATGCGCGCGATCCGCGGTAACGACATCGCGATGATCTTCCAGGAGCCGATGACCTCGCTGAACCCGGTCTTCACGATCGGCGACCAGATCGTCGAGGCCATCATGCTGCACCAGCAGCTGTCCCGGTCCGCCGCCCGCCAATCGGCGCGCAAGCTGCTTGAGAAGGTACGCCTGCCGGATGCCGAGCAGCTGCTGGACCGCTATCCGCATCAACTATCCGGCGGCATGCGCCAGCGCGTGATGATCGCGATGGCCCTGTCGTGCCAGCCGCGCCTGCTGATCGCCGACGAACCAACCACCGCGCTGGACGTGACCATCCAGGCGCAGATCCTGAACACCATCCGCGAATTGCAGCGCGACCTGGGCACGGCCGTCATCTTCATCACGCACGACATGGGCGTGGTGGCCGAAATGGCCGACGACGTGGTCGTGATGCTGCGCGGCAAGAAGGTCGAGCAAGGCACCGTCGACGAGATCTTCAACGCGCCCAAGCATCCCTATACCCGCGCGCTGCTGGCCGCCGTGCCGCGGCTGGGCAGCCTGACCGGCAGCGACCTGCCGCTGCGCACGCCGCAGACCGTGCTGGATGGCGACACCCTGCGCGAAGTGGGCGAAACGCGCGAACAGGACACGGCGCGCTACGACGAACCGGTGCTGCGCGTTGAAAAGCTGACCACCCGTTTCGATGTGGGCCACAACCTGTTCGGCCGCGTCACACACCGCGTGCATGCCGTGGAAGAAGTGAGCTTTGACGTCTACCCGGGTGAAACGCTCGCGCTGGTGGGCGAATCGGGCAGTGGTAAATCGACCATCGGCAAGACCCTGCAGCAGCTCGTGGCCCCCACCTCGGGCGCGGTGCGCTACAACGGCCAGGACATTTTTTCGATGGACGCCGCGGGCCGCCAGCGCCTGCGCCAGGAAATCCAGTACATCTTCCAGGATCCCTACGCGTCGCTGGATCCGCGCAAGACGGTGGAGTTCAGCATCGCCGAACCCATCCGTACGCACGGCCTCCTCGCCGGCGACGCCGCCATTGCCCGCCGCGTGGGCGAACTGCTTGAGCAGGTGGGCCTGAAGCCCGAACACGCCAAGCGCTATCCGCACGAATTCTCGGGCGGCCAGCGCCAGCGCGTCTGCATCGCGCGCGCCCTGGCCAGCAACCCCAAACTGATCATTGCCGACGAATCCGTGTCGGCGCTGGACGTGTCCATTCAGGCGCAGATCCTGAACCTGCTGATGGACCTGCAAAAAGACCGCGGCCTGTCCTACCTGTTCATCACGCACGACATGGCGGTGGTGGAAAAGGTCAGCCACCGCGTCGCGGTGCTGTATCTGGGCCAGATCGTGGAACTGGGCACGCGCCGGCAGATCTTCGAATCGCCGCAACATGCCTATACCCGCAAGCTGCTGGCCGCAGTGCCGGTGGCTGAACCCGGCCGTCACATCGACACGTCGTTGATCGAAGGCGAAATCCCCAGCCCGGTCCGCCGCGTGGGCGACGAACCCGCCATCCTCCCCCTGATCGAATTCGCGCCCGGCCACCAAGTGGCCCGGGCGGCTTGAATCCCCCTTTTTCCCTCGGCCCGACCCGACTTCCCGTCCCTGGAGCGAACATGCAATCCCTACGCACCACCTTCACCGCCGCCGCCCTGACCCTGGCGCTGGGCGGCGCGCTGCCCGCCGTCTTCTCGACCGCGCATGCCGCGGGCACGCTCAGCGTGGCCATCAACCAGGACCCGGGCAGCTGGGATCCGATCGACACCTTCGTGACCTTCTGGGGTTCCGTGGGCGGCAACCTGTACGACGGCCTGACGATGCGCGGCGCCGACCTGAAGCTGCAGCCGGGCCTGGCCACCAGCTGGGAATACCTGGACGAGAACAAGCGCCTGCGGTTCAAGCTGCGCGAAGGCGTCAAGTTCCACAACGGCGAACCCTTCAACGCGGAAGCGGTGAAGTTCACCTTCGACCGCCTGCTGGGCGCGGAAGGCGCCAAGGGCCCGCAAAAGTCCAACTACGACTCGATCGGCGAGGTCAAGGTCGTGGACGAGCACACCGTCGACTTCATCCTGAAGCAACCCGACCCCGTGCTGCTGACCAAGCTGGCCGGCTACGGCGCCATGATCGTGCCGCCGAAGTACATCAAGGAAAAGGGCGAAGACTTCTTCAACACGAACCCGGTCGGCACCGGCCCGTTCAAGTTCGAAAGCTACCAGCCCAAGGTCAATGTGACGCTGGCGCGCAATGACGAATACTGGGGCGGCAAGCCCAAGCTGGACAAGGTCGTGTATCGCTTCATCGGCGAACCCGGCACCCAGGTCGCCGAACTGCAAGCCGGCCGTATCGACATCGCCACGCTGATCCCGCTGGGCCTGATCGACACCGTGAAGAAGTCCGGCAACGCCGACGTGATCTCGACCGGCGGCCCGGTGGCATTCGCCCTGCGCTACAACACCAAGGGCGGCATCACCCAGAACCGCGACGTGCGCCGCGCGCTGATCATGGCCGTCGACCGCGAAGCCATCGTCAAGCAGCTGCTGCTGGGCCAGGCCAAGGTCATCGCCAGCTTCCAGGGCCCGCAGTCCTTCGGCTACAACCCCGAACAGAAGCCCCTGCCGTTCAACCCCGCCGAAGCCAAGAAGCTGCTGGCCGCGGCCGGCGTGAAGCCGGGCGCCACCGTGCAGATCGACGTGCGCGGCAGCGACTCGAACTTCCGCGAAGTGGCCCAGGCCGTGTCGGGCTACCTGCAAGCCGTGGGCGTGCGCGCGACCATCAAGCCGTACGAAACCGGCGTGCTGCTCAACGACATCATCCCGGGCGGCAAGACCGGCGAAATGTGGCAGAACCAGTGGGGCGGCTGGACGTACGACTACGACAACACCGCCTACCTGATGTACCACACGGGCCAGAAGTGGAACCCGTACGACAACGACGCCAAGCTCAACGGCATGCTGGAAGCGCAACGCACCGTCTACGACGTGAAGAAGCGTGAAGCCATGCTGCAGGAGATTGCCGGCTACGTGGCCGACCAGGCGCTGGAACTGCCGCTGTACAGCCTGAACACGATCGTGGGCGTGAACAAACGCGTGAAGAACCTGGAAGTCCCCGGCGACATCCGTTTCCGCTTCCTTGAAGCCAGCGTAGATTGAACCCACCCCCGAAGCGCTCACGCGCTTCCCCCTCAAGGGGGCATGCCTAAGGACCGGCGGAGCCGGCTCCTTGGCATCCCACTGGCACTGTGCCCCTTGTGAAGCAATAACATTACCGACCCTCTCCGGCGCAAGCCGGGGCGGCGCCTTATGACCGGATTTCTCATTAAACGCGTGTTGCAGGCGGTCTTTGTGATCGTCGCCGTGACGCTGCTTGTCTCCTATGCCGTGCGCCTGACCGGCGACCCCGCGCTGATGCTCAGCCAGGGCTCGGGCAGCGTCACCGAACAGGACCTGGCCAACATCCGCCAGGCGCTGGGCCTGAACCGCCCCTTCCACGAGCAATACCTGTCGTACATGCAGGGCCTGTTGCACGGCGACTTCGGCCGCAGCTTCATGGGCGGCACGTCGGTCGCCAAGCTGATCGGCGACGCGCTGCCCGCGACGCTGATGCTGGCTTTCACGTCGCTGATCTTCTCGATCCTGATCTCGCTGCCGCTGGGCATCCAGGCGGCCATCAAGCGCGGCAAGACCACCGACCAGGCCATCCGCATCCTGTCGCTGGTTGGACTGTCGTTCCCCAACTTCTGGCTGGCGCTGATGCTGGTGCTGCTGCTGTCGATCACGTTCCCGCTGCTGCCGCCTTCGGGCTGGAGCGGCCCGGCCAGCCTGATACTGCCGTCCCTGACAATGGCCATCATCCTCAGCGCGACCAATATCCGCCTGGTGCGCACGACCATGCTGGAAACGCTGTCGGCGCAATACATCATGGTGGCGCGCAGCAAGGGCTTGAAGGAACGCGTGGTGCTGTACAAGCACGCGCTGCGCAATTGCGCGATTCCGCTGATCACCTACCTGGGCCTGCAGTTTGGCGGCCTGATCGGCGGCATCGTCGTCATCGAGATGGTGTTCAACTGGCCCGGCCTGGGCACGCTGGCGTTCGACGCCATTTCCGGGCGCGACTACCCGGTGCTGCAAGGCACGGTCACCGTGCTGGCCACCGTCATCGTCCTGGTCAACCTGATCGTCGACATCGCCTATGGCATCGTCGATCCCCGTATCCGCACGCGGTAAGCATCATGCAGACAACCACCCCCACCGCCGCCGCTCCCAAGCCCTTCAAGCCGCGCAGCCGCTACCGTTCGCTGGAATTCGTGCTGGGCGCCCTGCTGACCGGCGTCATGGTCCTGCTGGTGCTGACCTCCGGCTGGCTGTTCCCGGACGGCGGCGAATCGATGGACCTGGCCGCCCGCCTGATGGCGCCCTTCTCGTCCGCCGCGCATCCGTTCGGCACCGACCCGCTGGGCCGCGACGTGCTGGCCCGCGTGATCGTCGGCGGCAAGATTTCGCTGATGGTGGGCTTCGCGTCCGTCCTGGGCGGCGCCCTGCTGGGCATCATCATGGGTCTGATCGCCGGCTACTACCGCGGCTTCTGGGACATGATCGTCATGCGTTTCGCCGACGTGCAGCTGGCGCTGCCCTTCATCCTGGTGGCAATCACGTTCATCGCCATCCTGGGCGGCGGGCTGTTCAACGTCATCTTCTTCATGATCGTGTCGCAATGGGTGCAATATGCGCGCCTGGTGCGGGCGCAGGTCCTGGCGCTGCGTGAACGCGAGTTCGTGCTGGCCGCCCGCGCCTTTGGCGTGCGCGACCTGGCGATGATCCGCCACCACATCGTGCCCAATCTACTGGGTCCGCTGGTGATCCTGATGACCCTGAACGTGGCCAACAACATCCTGCTGGAAAGCAGCCTGACCTTCCTGGGCCTGGGCGTGGATCCGATGATCCCCAGCTGGGGCGGTATGCTTGCAGATGGCCGCACCTACATGCAGACCGCATGGTGGGTCAGCGTCTTCCCGGGCCTGGCGATCATGCTGACCGTACTGGGCCTGAACCTGCTTGGCGACTGGCTGCGAGACCGCCTGGACCCCACCGGCAAGGTGTAAAGCACAAATGCCCCGCAAGGGGCATTTTTCCCATTGCCGGGTGACGAAAGAACTCCGAAGGAACACAAAGCATGTCTTTGCTGGAAAAAACATTCGACCGCACGCTGGACGCCTGGACCCACGCCTACATGGCGCCCGCCTGGCGCGGGGCGGTCGTGGAAGGTTGGCTGTTTGAGGGCGTGGACGCCCGCCGCGCGGCGGAAGCCCGGCTGGCGCAGGCCGGTGTGACGGCGCGCTTTCGCAGCGCGTACAAACCGCTGGTGCATTTCTTCCTGGAGGACGTCGAGCGCGAGGGCCTCGTGTCCGCCCTCGTGCGTTACCCGTTGCACGAGCATGCCCAGGCCAAGCGCTTCACGCTGGAAGCCTACCCGCTGGTCGCCCTGATGGAAGGCGTGCGCGTGGTGATGCAGGCCGGCGCATCCGACCTGCACTATGACGTCACGCTGACCTACGCCGACGGCCGCAAGGTAGAGACGCGCGTCTTCGCCCCCAACCAGCTGGGTCAGGCCCAGGACGGCAAGCCTGAACTGTCGCCCACCGGCTGGCTGCGGGTACGCGATGCCGATGGCCAGGTGCAGACCGACGCCGCCCAGGCCACCGAATACCAGCAAGTGTTCCGCAGCATCGTCGACACCGTGCGCAACCACCCCTGGGGTGCGCACGAGCCGTACTTCGACCGCCTGGAAATCCGCGTCGACCTGCCGGGCATGGACTTCGCCCTGCCCGTGGACGAAGAAATCGTCAGCACCTTCGAAGCGCTGCACGAGGATGTGTATTTTTCGTTGCTGGAACACTTCCAGCACCACTCCGGCCGCCCCTCCGGCGACCGCGGCCTGCAGCCCGGGCAGATCATTCCCGACATCCGCCGCCATGACGGCGCCGCGCGCGTGCAGATTTCGGTCGAACCGTTCGAGGCGCCGGCGCCCGTTGTTGCCGCGCCGCTTGACGCCCCGCTGGACCAGCGCCGTGAACCTCTGACGGCCGGACAGATCGCCGGCTGCATGGCGGCGTTCGGCGGCGATGCATTCCAGGCCGTCTCCCGCCAGGGCCGCCCGGTGCTGGGCACCTATGTGCGCGGCCCCGGCCCCGCCGTCTTCATTTCCGGTGCGCAGCACGCCAACGAAACCTCCGGCGTCGTGGGCGCCCTGCGCGCGGCGCAGACGCTGGCCTCCCGCGGCAACGCGCACTTTGCGCTGATCGCCGCCGAGAATCCGGATGGCTACGCGCTCTTTAACCGCCTGCGCGAACACCATCCGCGCCACATGCTGCACGCGTCGCGCTACAGCGCCCTGGGCGACGACATCGCCTACCGCGAACACGCCCCATTCTTCGAACGCGACGGCCGCCACCAGGCGCACGCGATCAGCGGTGCGCAGCTGCACATCAACCTGCATGGCTACCCCGCGCACGAATGGACGCGTCCGCTATCCGGCTACCTGCCCCGCAATTTCGAATTGTGGACGGTCCCCAAAGGCTTCTTCCTGGTGTTGCGCCATCATCCGGGCTGGAGCGAACGCGCGCGCCGCCTGATCGAAGGCGTGACGGCCCGGCTGGCCCGCAATGTACCGGGGCTGGTGGAATTCAATGCGCGCCAGTTGGAACTCTTTCATGCGCACGCGCTCGAATCCGGCTTCGACGTATTGAACGGCATTCCGGTGCAGATCACCGAGAGCGATCGCGAAGAGCTGCCGCTGGCGCTGATCTCGGAGTTTCCGGATGAAACCGTGTACGGCGACCGCTTTGTTTTCGCGCATACTGTGCAAATGGAAACCGTCCTGGCGGCTACCGAGCTGTACCGTTCAGGACTGTAGGCAGGATGAAGGCGCGGCGGCCAAGGACCGCGGCGCCTTTGGACAAACAGAATCAATAAGAAAATGAATATCCGAGAACGCAATCACGGCGACGACCTGGTCCTGGCGGACATCTGGCTCCGTTCAGTGCGCGCCACGCATTCCTTCCTGACCGAGAAAGAAATCCAGGCCATGTATCCGCAGGTGCTCAACACCTACCTGCCCTCGGTACGCGTGTGGGTCTGTGAAGACGATGCCGGTGAACTCGCCGGCTTCATGGGCCTGTCCGGCAACAAGGTGGAAATGCTGTTCGTGGACGCCAACAAGCGCGGCAAAGGCGCTGGCCGCCGGCTGCTGAACTTCGCGCGTTCGCTGCACGGCACCCTGCTGGTGGATGTGAACGAACAGAACCCGCAAGCTCACGGCTTCTACAAGCACTACGGATTCGAAGACGTGGGCAGGTCGGCCCAAGACGACGCGGGCCGACCGTTCCCGATCATCCACATGAAGTTGGCGGGTTGACCTGCACTTCGTGGCGGGCGCGCCAGGCCTTTAGCGCCTCGCGGTAGGCTTCCATGGCCTCGTCATAGCGGTCGTATACGCAGGGGATGCAACCGCTGTTGCAGCATTCCTCTGGCGCGGGGCGCTCCGGCGGAACGGGCTGCGGGTCGTTGTCTTCGGGAAGGATCGTCGTGCTCATGACGCAATGTTAGCGCCGATCCGCCAGCCCTCAGGCACTGGCTGGCGCGTGGGCGGCCCGCCATTCCCTGCGCCGGATTTCATAGCGGACCTTGGCGCTGGCATCATCGCCCCCCGTTTCGCCCACATACCGCAAGCCGGTCTTTTCCATGACGCGGCGAGACGCCGCGTTGGAGCGCAGCGCCACGGCTGACAGCACGTCCACCGGCAACAATTCGAACCCCATTTCGATCAGCGAGGCGGCGATCTCGCCCGCGTAACCCTGCCCCCAGCAGTCGGGCTGGAAGGCGTAGGCAAGCTCGATGGCGCCCTGGTCGCCGGACACCGTGTACTTCAGGCCGGCACGGCCCGCCAGCGCACCCGTGTGGCGATCTTCCAGCACATACATGCCATACCCGTACTCGACCCAATGCGAGACGTTCTGCGCCACGTAGAGCCGGCTGGCGGCCGCATCACGCGTGCCGCCCATCGTCTCCATCAGATCGGCGTTGGCGTGCATGTCAGTGATGAACGGCAGATGCCCCTGCCGCATGCGCTGCGCGCGCAGCCGGGGAGTCAGGAAAATGTCAGGAAACACGGATTGCGGCATGACAAACGGGCCTATGAGGGGACGGCTCCATCATAGCGTCGCCGGGCCGCTACCGGCATCCTGTCTGCCGGTGCGGCCCGCGTCTTACGCCGCCGTCGAAGCCGAAAACGGTACCCGGCTTACTTGGGCGGAAGCGCGCGCGCCGCCAACGGCGGATCAGCCTTCAGGATGTCGAAAATGCGCTTGCCCACGCGGCCGTCCTGCGGCAGGTTGCGGCGCTCTTGCTCGGCGCGCACCGCGTCGCGGGTCTTGGCGCCGGGAATGCCGTCCGCCACGCCGATGTCATAGCCGCGGCCATAGAGGTCTTCCTGCAGTTGCTTGATCTCGGCGCGCGACAGGCCGGGATCGTCCGTGGGCCAGGCCGCGACGATGCCAGGGCCGCCCTGCAAGCGGTTCAGCAGCAGCGACACGGCCAGGCCGTAGCGGCGCGACTGGTTGTAATGCAGGATGGCGTCGAAATTCACCGTGGCCAGGAACACCGGGCCCTTGGCGCCGGTGGGCGCAAACAGATAGGCCTGCTCGTCGTTGCCCGACGGCAGCTTGAGCACCGAGCCGTCGCCTTGCTTCAAGCCTGCCTGGGCCCATTGCGCGATGCTGCGGCGGTCTTGCGAACCCACGTACTCCGCATCGGGCTCGGGCGGAATCGCGGCGGCGATTTCAGCCGGCACGCGCACTTCCACGACAGCCGGCAGGCCATGCGTCCACTTGGCGCGGCGCTTGCGCAAATGGTTGGCGGTGGAGGCCAGCGCATCGGGCAGCGAGTTGTAGAGGTCGATGCGGCCATCGCCGTCGCCGTCCGCGGCCAATTCGTAGAACGAGGTCGGGATGAACTGCGTCATGCCGAATGCGCCGCTCCAGGAACCCACGAAACTGTCGGCGGGGACCGTGCCGTCGCGCAGCAGGCGCACCGAAGCGTAGGCGTTCTTTTCCCACAGCGTCTTGTTTTCGGTGCAGGCGCGCGTCAACCAGGCGTTGAGCACGTCGGTCTTGCCGATCTGGCGGCCGTAGTTCGTTTCGATACCGAAGATGGCGACGAGCGTGGCCGGATCCACCTGATACTGCTGGCCGATCGCATTCAGTTGCGGCCCGACCTTCTTCATCACGGCGCGGCCGTCGTTGACGCGTTCATCATCAACCGTCTTGGCGATGTAGTCCCACCAGCTTTCGCGCCCTTCCGGCTGGCCCTTGGCGGATGCCACGGTCGTCGGCAACAGCTTGGCGTTGGCGGTGTACTTGTCCCAGTCGGCCACCGTCAGGCCGTTTGCCGTGGCGCCCTTGCGCAGCTTTGCGATGCACGCCTTGGTGTCCAGTTCGGTCGGGATGATGACCGTGGGCGCCGCGGCAGGGGCGGCGGCAGGCTCCGTTGTGGCCGTCGCGGCGGGCACTTGGGTCGGAGCCGGGGCCGGGGTCGCCGTGGCGGCCGGAACCTCTGTGGCGGCGGGCTTTTTCGCCGCCTCTTGCGCGGCCGTCACATCGTCGAAGGAGCGCTTGGGCGTCAAGGCCGGTTGCACCGGCGCCGGGGCGGGCGATTGGACGCGCGAGCCGGTCGCCGACTCGGGCGATTGCGCGTGGGCGGCGCCGGCGGCGGCCGCCATCACGGCGGCAGCCAGCAAGGCGCGGGAAAAGGTATCGATTCGAGGGCCTGAGGAACGCTGGCGCATGGTAATCCTGAAAAATCGAAGTCAGGCAGGATCGTACCGCGACCAGCCGCCGAAATCGAACCGTGCGCCGTCGAACCGCAACCTGGCGCTAGGCGCCCCGCTTGGCCAACAGCGCGGCCGGCGGCTCGCGCAGCACGCGCAGGCAGACGACCATGGCAATCACGCTGAACAAGGCAAAGCCCAGGCTCTGCCCCAGCATCACCCCTTCGGGTCCGCCGTAGTGCGCGCCCAGCCACACGAACGGCAAGGTGCCCAGGGTGGATCGCAGCCAGCCGATGACCGTGGAATACGTGGCGTAGCCCAGGTTGTTGAATACTGCGATCGACACGAAGAACAGGCTGTTCACCGCCCAGGCGAAGCTACCGTAGCGGCAGAAGAAAATGATCAGGTCGCGGCCCGGGCCCGTGACCTGGAACACGTCCGGCACCCAAGGCGCCAACACCGCCAGCACCGTGGCCGCGGCAAAGCCGTAGCACAACGCCCAGCGCGTGGTCAGCCTGACGGTCTGTTTCACTCGCTCCCACTGCCCCGAACCCAGGTTCTGTCCAAGTATGGGGCCGATGGCGCCGGGCAGCACGAAGAACAGCGAGTAGGCCAATTGCAGCACGCGGTCCACCACCGTGGCGCCCGCCATGACGCTGGGGCCGAAGCCCGCATACGTCGAGACGGTGAAGATCACCGCTGCGGGCGTAGCCAGCGTGGTCAGGGCGGCAGGCAGCGCAATCTTGCCGATGGCCGCCAGGTCGGCCTGCAATGCACGCAACGCCGGCCAGGCCACCAGGCGATGCTTGCGCAACACCAGCCATGCGCCCAGCGCCACCGTGGCCAGGCGGCCCACGCCGCTTGCCCAGGCGATGCCTTCCATGCCGCCATCCAGCACGAAGATGACGATGGGATCCAGCGCGGCCACCGTGGCGGTGCCCGCCAGCAGCACCCACATGGACTGGCGGCCATGGCCCGCCGCGCGCAGCAGGTTCGACAGCATCATGCCCACCCCCATCACCACCGCGAAGGGCGTCGTGATCAGCACATACGACAGCAAGTGGCCACGCACGTCTTCCGCCAGGCCGATGGCCGCGGTAAACGGCCCGATCGCCGCCAGGAAGATTGCGCCGGCTGCCACCGCCGATCCCGCCATCAAGATCAGCGACGCCCCGGCCAGCGTCCGCGCGCGCCGCGCATTGCCGGACCCCAACGCACGCGACACCAGCGCCGCGCCGCCCACGGTGACGCCGATGCACACCGACGTGATCGTGAACTGTGTCATCGACCCGAAACCGACTGCGCCCAGCACCGCTTCATCTTTCAACGTGCCCAGGTAAAACAGCGACAGGAATTCCACCGCGAAGACGGCCAGCATGCTGGCCCAGCCCGTCAGGATCATTTCCAGCACATGTGGGCCCAGGGGCCCGGACACGAAGCGGGCGCGCGGATCGGCGGCAGGAGCGTCCAAGACCCCCCCTACCGCAGCGCAGGCTGCTCGCGCAGCTGCCGCAAACGCTCGATGGCGTCTTCGTACCCTTGCGCGGCTGCCGCCTCGTACCAGCGCAGCGCGGCTTCCCTATCGACCGGCTCAAGCATCACGGCCTGCATGAACTGGGCGCCAGGATTGCCGCGCTGCGCGTCGGCCAGCAAGGCGCGCTGGGCCATGGCGTCCTGGCGCGGCGACTCGCCGTAGATGTGCGTGTCGCCACTCAGTTCCCCCTCGACCTGATGGCGCAGCGAAGGCGGCGTGTGCGCGAACTGATGCCGCCAGAACAGCGCGGTCAGCACCAAGGCGACAAGCAGGAAGACGATGGAGATGAACAGGCTTTTACGGGTCATGGATAACGCAGGTTGAGGGCGACCACAGCCGCCCGAACGTGAAAGACAAGCAGGCAACAGGAACCGCGCTTACCGCGCGGCCGGCGCGAACCAATACTGGAACACGCGGCCTTCGTTGGAATACCAGGGCAAGAGGCCAATGGAATCGGATTCGCTTCGCACGGTCACCAGCAGGCCGCCGGCCTCGGGGCGAAACAGCGCCACATGCCGCCGCACGCCCATGGATTCGTACTGGCGCCAATCGTGCCGCACGCTGACCCACAGCCGGCCCTGCGCGCAACCGGTATGCCGGCGAATGCCGTCCGGCACGCCGGCCCTGGCATCGTGAGCCAGGGCGGCCGTATCCTGCGCGCCATTCAGCTCAGGCAGATATGCGGCCGACCGTGCCCCACGCCCGTCAAGCGCCAGCACGTCCCATCCGCCGCCCGCGCGCGTGAAGGCCACGGTGGCTGCTGGCGTCGACTGCCATTCGGGCAGCACAGGGTCGCGCATGCCCTGAAGATCCAGCGGGTAACGGAGGAAATTGCGCAGATCATTCAAGGATTTCGTTTCGCGGTCGCCCGAGCGGTATTCGCCCTGCGCCTGGTACGTGCCCGTCAAATCCGGGCATTGCGTCGGGTCCGACGGCAGCACCACGGGCGTACCGTCCCGGAAAGGCGGCCACTTGACGGAGACCTCGTCCACCTTGGCCACGCCGCATGCGCTCAAGGCCAGCGCCATCAGCCCCGCGCCGGCAAGCCGGATCGTCCGTCGCGCGCCCAATACCGCTGCATTCATGGCTGTCTCCCTACGAGCCGGCTTGCGGGCCGCTCCCACTGGCGTGCCCCGCGTTATCCGTTGTTTTGCCTGGCGACGAACTATATCCGAATCCCGCGCCGTCGTTGCCAAGCGCCCGGCGCGGGAGAATAATCGACACATCCCCTCCGACCGCGCGCCATGACACCCTTCCGAGGCAAGCTCCGCATCCGGCACCTGGAAATCGTGCTGACCGTCTCCGAATTGGGCAACCTGTCCAAGGCGGCGGCGCAGTTGCACAGCACGCAGTCCGGGCTGTCGCGCGCGATCGCCGAGATCGAAGAGCTGGTGGGTGCCCGTCTCTTCGAACGCACCGCCAAGGGCACCACCTGTACGCCGCTGGGCGAGGCCATGTGCCGGCATGCCCGCCTGCTGTTGACCGACTTCCGTAAAGCCGAGATCGACCTGGCCGCCATGTCGCGCGGCGACGAAGGCAGCCTGACCGTAGGGTGCTTTTCGATGTTCGCCGGCTGGCCGGTCGCGCAGGCCGCGCGCGCCTTTCGGCAAGCCTATCCGCGCATCACCCTGACTATCGAGATCGGCACGCACGAACGCCTGATCGAAGATCTGGACGCAGGCGGCGTGGACGTGCTGATCAGCCGCTTCTCATCCACGGTCAATCCGCAGATCTACCGTTCCACTACCTTGCTGGAGGACCAAGTGGTGCTGGCCTGCGCCACCGGCCATCCGCTGGCGGGGCGCACCGGCACCACGTTGGCGGACTATGTGGCCTACCCGTGGATCACTGCGCTGCCGGGCAGCCGCATCCGGGGCGAACTGGAAATGTCCCTGCGCAAGGCCGGACTGGCGATTCCGGATATGATCGGCGCCCTATCCCTGGAATTCAGCCGCGAAATACTGCTGGACTCGCAGTATCTATGGATGCTGCCGGGCAGCGTGGCCGCCGTGCGCCAGGCCCGCGGCGAACTCGTCGTGCTGCCGGCCCGCCCCGCCATCGGAAAGTCGCCCCTGGCTGCCATCTGGCGCCGCGACCGCCCCAGTACGCTGCAGGCCCGCGCCTTCACCGAGCAGGTCGAACGCGCCATCCAGGCAGACAACATCGCACTGGCCGCGTAGGCGCGCGGCCTCTGCCTTTGCATCACCCATTTTTATCGGAGCACCCATGTACGACTGGCTCAACGCATTGCCCAAGGCGGAACTGCACCTGCATCTGGAAGGCTCGCTGGAACCCGAGCTGCTCTTCCGGCTGGCGCAACGCAATGGCGTGGCGCTGCCCTGGCCCGACATCGATGCCCTGCGCGGCGCCTACAACTACGGCAACCTTCAGGAATTCCTGGACCTGTACTACCTGGGCGCGGACGTGCTGCGCACCGAGCAGGACTTCTACGACCTGACCTGGGCTTATCTGCTGAAGTGCCGCGAGCAGAACGTGGTGCACACAGAACCCTTCTTCGACCCGCAGACCCATACCGACCGCGGCGTGCCATTCGCCGTTGTGGTCAATGGCATCCGCCAGGCGTTGGATGACGGCCGCAAGCAGTTGGGCGTGACCAGCGGCCTGATCCTGAGTTTCCTGCGCCACCTGCCCGAAGAGCAGGCCATGCGCACCCTTGACGAGGCCCTGCCCTTTCGCGACGCCTTCATCGCGGTCGGGCTGGACAGCAGCGAAAAAGGCTTCCCGCCGCGCCTGTTCCAACGGGTGTTCGACCGCGCCCGCGCGGAAGGCCTGCCGGCCGTGGCCCATGCGGGCGAGGAAGGCCCGCCCGAGTACATCTGGGAAGCGCTGGACCTGCTGAAGGTGCTGCGCATCGACCACGGCGTGCGCGCCGCCGAAGACCCGAACCTGATCGCCCGCCTGATCGACGAACAGATCCCGCTGACCGTCTGCCCCTTGTCCAACACCCGGCTGCGCGTGTTTGAACACATGCGCGACCACAATATCCTGACGCTGCTGGACGCGGGCGTGAAGGTCACCGTCAACTCCGATGATCCGGCCTACTTCGGCGGCTACGTCAACGAGAACTTCCATGCGCTGTACGAGCACCTGGGCATGACCCAGGCGCAGGCGCAAGCGCTGGCCGACAACAGCCTGGACGCCCGAATCGCCAAATAGGGGGCAAGTGCCCCTGCGGCGCCCCGGCCATGCGGGTTGCGCATGGCAATGTTCAAAACCGGCATGGCTGCCCTGCCCCGATCATCCCTACCATAGCCCCACGGCTGCGGCGTCCTCCGGACGCCGGCCGCACGACAACGATGCAAGGGGCAGGATATGAATCAACCCGTTCAGGCGGTGCTGCGGGCCGGCACCCTGACTGGCGTGCGCGATGCGGGCGGCATCTGCCGCTATAGCGCCATTCCCTATGCGCAGGCGCCCGTGGGCAGCCTGCGCTTCGCGCCGCCGCAACCCGCGGCGTGGCGTGGCGATCGCGACGCCACGCGCCCAGGCCCCGTGGCGCCGCAACTGCCCTCGCGGCTGCGCGGCGCCATGGGCGATTTCGATGCCCCGCAATCCGAAGACTGCCTGCACCTGACCGTGTGGACGCCCGGCGCGGACCGCGCGCGGCGGCCCGTGGTGGTGTGGCTGCACGGCGGCGCCTGGCAAAGCGGCGGCGGCGCGCTGGACTGGTACGACGGCGCGCGCCTGGCGGCCCGGGGCGACCTGGTGGTCGTGGCCGTCAACTACCGCCTGGCCGCGCTGGGCTGGCTGTATGTGCCCGGCCAAACGGCCAACATGGGCCTGCTCGACCAGGAAGCGGCCATCGATTGGGTGCTGGAGAACATCGAGGACCTGGGCGGCGACCCGGAACGGATCACGGTCATGGGCCAGTCGGCGGGCGCGTCCTCGATCTGCGCCATGCTGGCCCGGCAACCCCGCTTCTCGCGCGCCATCTTGCAAAGCGCGGCACTGGGGCGCGGTTTTCGCAGCGCCACGCAGGCCGACGTGCTGGGACAGGCGTTCCTGCAAGCCGCAAGCGTTGACTCCCTGGACGCGGCACGCGGTTTGCCGGTGTCCGCCCTGCTGGCGGCGCAGCAAGCCCCTGCCGTGCAGGACGTGCTGCGCGCCGAAGGCAGCAGCCGCAGCCAGTTCTGCCCGGTGCTTGACGGCCAGGTTCTGCCGCAGGACATCGCGCCTGCGCTGAAGCAAGCCGCCTGCCGCGCGGACGTGCTGGTGGCTTATACCCGCGACGAAATGGCCGCCTTTCCCGGCCACACGGCCGATGCAGACGGCCTGCAGGTGGGCGAGCAGGTCTTCGGCGCGCCCTCGCGCCAATGGGCCGAGGACGCCGTCGCGCAAGGCCGGCAAGCCTGGCTGGCGCGCTTCGACGTCGCGCCGACCGCGCGCTTCGGCGCCTGCCACTGCATCGAGCTGCCGTTCGTCTTCGACACCGTGGACACCTTTGCGGCCGCCCCCATGCTTGCCGGATTGCCCGAGGCCCACGCCGCCCAACTGACGCGCCGCACCCAGGACGCCTGGATCGCTTTCATCCGCGGCGATGCGCCCGGCTGGCCGATGGCGCCACACCAGCACATCCTGGCCTGAGTCCGCGGCCAACGCACACACCAACAACACAAGGGGAATTTCATGTTCAAGCAAACTGCGCTGGCGCTCGCGCTGCTGACGCCATTGGCCGCCGCGGCCGCGTATCCCGACAAGCCGGTGAAGATCATCGTGTCCAACCCGCCCGGCGGGCCGGTGGACGTGATGCTGCGCGTGCTGGCCAGCAAGCTGGGCGCCGCCTGGGGGCAGCCGGTGGTGGTGGAGAACCGGCCAGGCGCCTCCGGCATCATCAGCACCAGCGCCCTGGTCAAGTCCGCGCCCGACGGCTACACGCTGGGCATGGTGGTGGCGTCCACCGTGACGATCGTGCCGTTCGCCGTGGATGCCCTGCCCTTCGACACGCAAAAGGACCTGCAGCCGATTTCGCTGGTGGCGCGCACCCCGTTCATCTTCATCGTCGCCAAGGAAAGCCCGATCAAGACCTGGGAAGACTTCGTGCGCGAAAGCCGCGCGCGCAACCTGAGCGTGGGCTCGTTCTCGATCGGCACGGCGTTTCATCTGGTGTGGGAACAGACGGCCCGGCGCGCCGGCATCAAGGCGCTGTACGTGCCGTCGTCCTCGTCCGGCAAGACGCAGAACGACCTGATCGGGGGCCAGCTGGATGTGGGCCTGGACGCGCCCTCCAGCGCCAAGGGCCTGATCGACAGCGGCCGCCTGCGCGCGGTGGCCATCACCAGCCCGGAACGATTCGGCGGCCTGCCCGACACGCCGACCTTGAAAGAGTCCGGCCTGGACTATGCGCCGCAACCCTGGATCGGGCTGATGGCGCCCGCCGGCGTTCCCAAGGACCGCGTCGCGCTGATCCAGAAGTCGGTGTCCGACATCCTGAAAGATCCGGCGATGCGTGCGCAGATGCAGACGCTGGGCATGATCCCCATCGGCAGCACGCCGGAGGAACTGGGCGCCACGATCGACGCGGACCGGACCGAGATGGCGCCGCTGATCAAGGAACTGGGCATCAAGCTGCAATAGGCGTCACCCCCTTGGCAAGCGCCGCACCGGTGGCGGCGCTTGCCGGATGGTATCGAGAATGCGTTATTTTCAATTGACCGACGGTCAGTCGATAATTAGAATGATCTTTTCCCTAGCCGGTTTCTTCCATGCACCCCTCCCGCCGCCGCGCCCTCGTCCTGGCCGTCAACCTGGGCAGCTTCATCACCATCCTGGACATCAGCATCGTCAACGTGGCATTGCCGACCATGCAGGCCGCGCTGCGGATCGACATGGCGGGCCTGCAATGGGTGGTGGACGCCTATGCGCTGTTCCTGTCCGCCTTCATGCTGTCGGCGGGGCCGTTGGGCGACCGCTATGGCCGCAAGCGTTCGTGGCTGGCGGGCGTGCTGTTGTTCACGGTGGGTTCGGCGCTGTGCGGGTGGGCGACCACCCTGCCCGTGCTGCTGGCCGGGCGCGCCGTGCAGGGCGTGGCGGGCGCGCTGCTGATCCCCGGCGCGCTGTCGCTGCTGACGCAGGCGTTTCCCGATCCCAAGGCCCGTGCGCAGGCAATCGGTGTGTGGGCGTCATGCAATGCGATTTCCCTGATCGTGGGGCCGATGCTGGGCGGCCTGCTGGTGGCGCATCTAAGTTGGCAGAGCATCTTCCTGATCAACCTGCCGGTCGGCGCGCTGGCCATCGCGCTGGGCGCATGGGGCATCCAGGAAAGCGCGAACCCCGAGCACGCGGCATTCGATCCGGCGGGCCAGGCGCTGAGCGTGGTGTGGCTGGGCGCGCTGACGTACGGCCTGATCGCCGCGGGCGAACACGGCTGGGGTGCGGTGGACGCGATGGTCTCTCTTTGCGTGGCGGCCGTGGGGCTGGCCGCTTTCCTCGTCGTCGAGCACCGCGCGGCGCGGCCGCTGTTGCCGCTGGCCCTGTTCCGCGACACCGGCTTCGCCACCACCAACTTCGCGTCTTTCGTGCTGGGCTTTTCCGGCTACAGCAGCCTGTTCTTCTTTTCCCTGTATCTGCAGCATGTGCAGGGCCTGTCGCCGCTGGCGGCAGGATGGCGGATGGCGCCGCAGTTCGTCGCGGCCGGACTGGTGTCCACGGTGTTCGGCCGCCTGAATCTTCGCTTCGGCCTGCCGCGGCTGATGGTCGCGGGCTATGGCCTGATCGGCGTGGCCATGCTGGGCATGATGCGGTTCGAGGCGCACACGCCCTGGCTCGAGACCGGATCCCTGATGGTGATGCTGGGCCTGGGCATGGGGCTGGCGGTGCCGTCGACCAGCATGGCGGTCATGGCCACGGTGCCGCGCGAACGCTCGGGCATGGCGTCCGCCACCCTAAATGCGCTGCGCCAGACGGGTATGACGATCGGCATCGCGCTGCTGGGCGCATTGATGAGCGGGCGCGCGGTCGACGCGTTGACGCGCACGCTCGCCCACGCCGGCGTCAGCGATGCGCACGGCGTGGCGCGCGCCGCCGTCACCCGGCATGTGATTCCCGAGCAGCCGGCAAGCGTCGCCGCGTGGTTCGCCGATGCGCTGGCCGGCGGCTTTCACGCCGCGATGCTCATCGCGGGCGGTGCATCGGTGGTGGCAGCCATGCTGCTGTGGGTCGTGGCGCGCGGCGCAAAACCCGCGCTGCACGCCGCCTGAACGTGCGATTTCGACGTTCGGAATTCCACCTTTCGGAATCAAACGGGGCGGATTTTAAGCATCCGTAACAAACCTGCCGGCCGCGCGGCGCTTGGGTAAGATCCTCACCCAATAACAGGTTAACAACCACGAGGAGAAGACCATGCAGTCCCGCAAGACAGTGTTCCGGCTGGCCCCGTTGGCGCTTGCCGCCCATCTGCTGATGGCCGGCCCCGCCGCCGCGCAAAGCGCGCCCGGCACGCAAGGCCCGTTGGCCCCCGCGCCCAACGCCGCCCTGTCCGAACAGATCGACCAGCGTGCGAAAGCGATCGAAGACAAGCTCATCGCCTGGCGCCGCGACATCCATCAACACCCCGAACTGGGCAACCAGGAAACGCGCACCTCCAAGCTTGTGGCCGACCATCTGCGCGCGCTGGGCATGGACGTGAAGACCGGCGTGGCAGGCACGGGCGTCGTCGCCGTGCTCAAGGGCGGCAAGCCCGGCCCGGTCGTGGCGCTGCGCGCCGATATGGACGCCCTGCCCGTCAAGGAACAAGTGGACGTGCCGTTCGCCTCCAAGGCCAAAGGCACCTATCTGGGCAAGGAAGTGGACGTGATGCACGCCTGCGGCCACGACACCCATACCGCCATCCTGATGGCCACCGCTGAAGTCCTGGCCGGCATGAAAGACCAGTTGCCCGGCAGCGTGAAATTCATTTTCCAGCCCGCCGAGGAAAGCCCGGCCGACTTCGAACCCGACGGCAAGAAGATCTGGGGCGCCAAGATGATGGTGCAGGAGGGCGTGCTGGACAATCCCAAGGTGGATGCCATCTTCGGCCTGCATGTCTCCAGCGCCTACCCGGCCGGCTGGCTGTCGTGGCGTAGCGGCCCGGCCATGGCCGCCGCCGACCAGTTCTGGATCGACGTCACCGGCAAGCAGACGCACGGCGCGCGCCCCTGGTCGGGCATCGACCCCATCGTCGTCAGCTCGCAGATCATCCTGGGCCTGCAGACCATTCCCAGCCGCCAGATCAACAGCATGCTGGAGCCGGCCGTCATCACGGTGGGCGCCATCCACGGCGGCAACCGCATGAACATCGTGCCGGACAACGTCGCCATGACGGGCACCATCCGCACGTATGACGAAGGCATGAAGAAGGACATCCATCAACGCATCGCCCGCACCGCCGAGATGATCGCGCAAAGCGCCGGCGCCCGCGCCGACGTGCGCGTGGTCGAACTCTATAACGCCACCGTCAACAACCCGGCGCTGACGGAGCAGATGGGTTCGACGTTGCGCCGCGTGGCGGGCGAAGGCAACTATGGACTGCAGCCGAAGTCCACGGCATCGGAAGACTTTTCCTTCTACCAGGAAAAGGTGCCCGGCATGTTCTTTTACCTGGGCGTGACGCCCAAGGGCACCGATGTGGAGAAGGCCGCGCCCAACCACTCGCCGCGCTTCTACGTGGATGAGTCCGGTTTGGTGAACGGCGTGCGCGCCTTGTCGAACCTGACCATCGACTATATGGCCCGCGCGCAGAAAGGCAGCTGACGATCGGGCCATGCGCCCTTGAAGTGAACCCGCCGCGGCTTGCCGCGGCGGGCATAAGCAAACGGCTACAAATTCTTTGTCAGGCGTTGCCCGGTTTTCTACATTACGCCCCTTTGCCGCCCGCGCGGCCGCCATGTAGAAGCCCCGCCATGCCGCTCTCCCGTCGAAAATTCATGCTTGCCAGCGCATTGGCGCTGCCCTTGGCGCGCCCGCGCGCCGCACGCGCCGCCGTCTGGCCCGACCGCCCCATCCGCCTGGTCGTCACGTTCCCGCCCGGCGGCGCCAGCGATATCGCCGCGCGGCTCATCGCACCGGTGCTGGCCGAACGGCTGGGCCAGCCGATCGTCATCGAAAACAAGCCCGGCGCGGGCTCCACCATCGGCGCCAGCCTGGTGGCCCAGGCGCCGGCCGACGGCTACACCCTGCTGATGTCGAATTCGGCGCCCTTGTCGATCTCGCCCGCGCTGATGCCGCAAGGCGGCTATGACGCGCTCTCCAGCTTCAACCACATCGCCTATGTCGGCGCGGTGCCCACCGTGTTCGTCGTGCATCCGTCGGTGCCGGTCGCCACCTTCGCGGAGTTGACCGCGTGGATCCGCGCACAAGACCAGCCCGTGCAGTACGGCAGCGGCGGCTTGGCCTCCGTGGGGCAGATCGTGGGGGAACTGTATTCCCGACAGACGGGCGCACGCCTGCAGCACATTCCCTACAAAGGGTCCGGCGCCATGCGCAACGACTTGCTGGGCGGACAGATCCGCGTTGCCGTCGACGCCCTGCCGCAAAACCTGCCGTTCCTGCGGACCGGCCAATTGCGCCTGCTGGCCGTCACCACCGCGCAGCGCGTGCCGCAAGCCCCCGACATCCCCGCCGTCGGTGAACTGGGTTATCCCGGCCTGATCGCCGAAAACTTCGTCGGCCTGTCCGGTCCGGCAGGCTTGCCCGATGCAGTGTCGCAGCGGCTGAACGAGGAAATCGGCCGCGTGCTTGAAACGCCCGACATCCGTACGAAGCTTGAAGGGCAAGGTTTTGTGCTGGCACGCAAATCGCCCGCCCAATTCACGGACTTCGTCCGTCTTCAGGCCGAGGCCTGGGGGCCGGTGGTGCGGGCCACGGGAGCCAGCCTGTGAGCGCCCGCCGAATACTGGTGCTGTTCGGCCATCCGGGCCGTGGCGGATTCAACGAAGCCGCCGTGCAAGGCGCCGAACGCGCCGCGCAGGCCGGCCTGCCTTTGCAGCGGGAATGGATAGCCGCCAACGACGCCAAGACGCGCGCCGAGCGCATCGCACAGTTGTGCGACACGGCCCCGGATCTCGTCATCGTGCATGGCGGCCAGGGCGACGCGCCCGTCGCCGAGGTGGCGCCGCGATTTCCGGGCACGCAATTCGCCATCACCCAGGGGCACCACACCGGCCCCAATGTCGCGTCGTACGAGATCCTGCAGGAACACTCAGCCTTTCTGGCAGGCGTGCTGGCCGGCTTGCGCGCCAGCAACGGCCGGGCCGCCCACCTGTCGGGCGAGCGCGTGCGGCCGGGGTTAAAGGGCCGCGCCGCCTATGCCGATGGCGTGCGGCGCGTGACCGGCCAGGACCCGCTGACCGCATTCTGCGGCAACCAGCACGACCCGGAACTGGGCGCGGCCTGGACCCGCGCACTGTCCGCACGGGACGCCCGCGTGCTGTTCGCCATGATGGATGGCGGCCGCGACGGCGTGACGCGGGTATGCCGCGAAACCGGCGTGTGGCAGATCGGCAATGTACTGGACTGGGTGGCCCGCGATCCGCAGGTGTACCTGGCATCTGCCCTGGCGGACTCGGGGCTGTGCGTGGAGCGCGCCGCTGCCGACCATGCCGCGGGCGCGCTGGCGGTTGGCCGGATCACGCGCTTCGGACTGGAGGAAGCCGCGTCGCTGCGCCTGGTGGTCGGCGCCAAGGTCGGCGCGGAAGAACGCCGTGTGCTGGACGACTGGGCCGGTCAATTGGCCTCGGGCGCCATCGATATCGCGCCGGACTATGCCGGTGTGGAATTCGAGATGCCGCTCCGACCCCTGCCCCGGGCCGTTGGCGCCGCGATTTCACATCCCGGGCGATAGGCGACGGGCCGGGCGCGGCCCCTCATTGCGCATTGACGCCCGCCGGCACGGTAGCTACAGTGGCCGGCAGCCCAGCGCCCTGTGAATTGGCGCCCTCGCCCCGTGAACCGCCGCGGTCCGCCGCAGCCCTCTTCTGGACCCTTATGAACAGCTACCGCGTCGGCATCGCCGGCTTCGGCGCCATCGGCCAAGCCGTGGCGCAATCCCTGGATGCCGGCTTGCCCGGCCTGACCCTCGCCGCCGTCGCCGTGCGCGACCCCAAGGCTCCGCCGGCCTTCGCCTGGACGCCAGCCGCCCCGACCTTCACCACCATCGATGCCCTGCACGAACATTGCGACGTGGTGGTGGAATGCGCGCCGGCCGCTGTCTTCCGCAACATCGCCGAACCGGTGCTGCGCAGCGGCAAGAAGATGGTGGTGCTGAGCTCGGGCGCCCTGCTGCGCCACGACGACCTGATCGAACTGGCACGCCAGCACCACGGTCAGATCCTGGTGCCGTCGGGCGCCATCCTGGGCCTGGACGCCATCACTGCCGCCGCCGAAGGCGTGATCCATTCCGTCACGATGATCACCCGCAAGCCTGTGCGCGGCTTGCTGGGCGCGCCTTACCTGACCGACAACAATATCGACATCGCGGACATCACCGAACCGCGCCTGATCTTCCGCGGTTCGCCGCGCGAGGCCGCCGTCGGCTTTCCGGCCAACCTGAACGTGGCGATCAGCGTGTCGCTGGCGGGCATCGGGCCGGACCGCACCACGCTGGAAATCTGGGCGGACCCGTCGCTCGAACGCAATATCCATCGCGTTGAAGTCGTGTCGGATTCGGCGTCTTTCTCGATGGAGATCCAGAACATTCCGTCGGCCAATCCGAAGACCGGCCGCATCACCGCGCAAAGCGTGATTGCCGCGCTGCGCAAGCTGACCGGGCCGCTGCGCGTGGGCACGTAAAGCTCACCCGAGGCGCCCGGCCCACGCGGCCGGGTGGCCTCAAGCCGCAGCGCGCAACGGCGTGCCGGCGGCAGGCGGCGCCATCGGCCCCGCCGTCCAGTTGCCCGCGCCGTCCAGCACCAGCCGATGCGTGTGGAACGGGTCAAGCGTGCTGCGATGGCCCACGCTGACCAGCATGCAATCGGGCAAGGCGCCGCGCAGCAAGCTATACAGCATATACTCCAGCCCTTCGTCGGTGGCAGACGTGGCCTCGTCCAGGAACACGATGGCGGGCCGGTTGAACAGCACCCGCGCAAACGCCACCCGCTGCTGTTCGCCCAATGACAGGATGCGGGACCAATCCGCGACTTCATCCAGGCGCTGGGCCAGATGCCCGAGGTTGACTTGGCGTAATGCCTCGGCCAGGCGTGCATCGTCTTCCGGTTGCGCCTCACCAGGGTAGGCCACGGCGCCGCGCAGATCGCCCAGCGGCAGATAGGGCCGCTGCGACAGGAAAAGCGCCGCCGCGCCCTGCGGCCGGCGCACGTGGCCTTGCGCGTAGGGCCACAACCCGGCCAAGGCGCGCAACAGCGTCGTCTTGCCGCTGCCCGAGGGGCCTTTGATCAGCAAGCTCTGCCCCGCGCGCATCTGCAGGTTCAGTTCGCGCAGCAACGTGCTGCCATCCGGCCGCGTCACCGTGACGCCGTGGATCTCCATCGCGTCGGGCAGCGGCTCGGTCTGCACGGAGGGCAAGGCGCGCGCGGCTTCGTTGGCATCCAGGAACCCGTTCAACCGGTCCAGCGTGGCACGGTACTGCGCAAAGGAATCGTAGGACGTGCGAAAGAACGACAGGGCATCCTGCACCTGGCCGAACGCCTGCGACGTCTGCATCACATCGCCCAGCTTGATCGCGCCGCTGAAGAACCGCGGGGCCTGCAGGATGAAGGGAAACACCACCGCCACCTGGCTGACCGACAGGTTGAACCCGTCGAACTTCAGGCCTCGGTAGACCCGCGCCCACAAGTTCGCGATATAGGCCGTGAACCGCGTCCACAACGTGGCGCGCTCCGCCGCTTCGCCCTGGTAGAACGCCACGTTCTCGGCGTTTTCGCGCAGTCGGACCAGCGCGTAGCGGAAGTTGGCGGTCAAGCGTTCGGACAGAAAATTCAGCTGAATCAAGGGCCGGCCGATCTTGAAGGCGAACCAGGTCGCGACGATCACGTACAGGAAGACCACGAACACCATGGCGCGCGGGATCTCGACGCCCGCGACCGACAAGGGGCCGGACAGGCCCCACAGAATGCCCGTGAACGCCACCAACGATACGATGGCGCTCAACGCGCCGATGGCCAGCGTGCGTGAACCCGTGACGAACATCGCGATGTCCTGCTCGATGCGTTGGTCGGGGTTGTCGACGGGCGTATCGACGTAATGGCCGCGGTAGTAGGCGCCCGCGCCCAGCCAGTCACGCGTCAGCCGGTCGTTGAGCCACACGCGCCAATGGATGTCGAAGGACTGGCCGGCATAGCTGTCGGCCAGGGTGCGCACCACGTGCACGCACGCCAGCACCGAAAAGATGCCCAAAAAGCGCCAGAACGCGGAGCGGTCGAGTGCCTGCAGCGCACTGTAGAAGCCGTTGTACCAAAAGGAAAACAACACGGTCATGCGTACCGCCGCCATCGCCAGAAGCAGCAGCATCGCCAACGTCAGCAAGGGGCGCCAACTGCGCCGCGGCGTCAGGTACGGCCAGGCCAGGCGCCAGAATTTCCGGCCCCAATCGGTGCTGCGGGCCAGCACCATCGCCATCGCGGCCATCGCGATGGCCGTGATGCCGAAGGCGCGCACGAGCCACAGCGCGCTTTCCGTCAATTGCTGCTGCCAGTTCAGATCCATGGGCAAGCCCCCGAATAACCGTTTCTGGTTAGACGGGGTGGATGGCCCGGGTTCCGGACAAAATGCCGTTTTAAGCCAGGCTTAAGCGTTCTGAAAGCGCCGCTGAACGCGCAGTGAAAGGCTGAGCGAAAATCAGCGCGGACCGAGGTCCAGATTGGCGAAAAGATCAGCCAGCGTGGGCACCGAACGGGCCGGCCAGATCGCGCTCAGGTCGAAGCTGGGCAAGCTGTGGCCGTCGCGCACTTCGCAAAAACGCACGCCGCCGAAATTCATCGTGCGGATCCAGCTGGGCAAGAGCGCCACGCCGCACCCGCCCGCCACGCAGGACAGGACGGTCAACGTCCGGTTGGCCTCCTGCGCCACCTGGGCATCGTGCCCGCCCTTGCGCATGGCGTCCAGGATGCCCGCATAGAACGCCGGCAACTGCGCCTGCGGATACATCACCAGCCCCGCTTGCGCGATCTGCGCCATTGATACCTGCCCGTCTTCTGCCACGACGAACTCGTCGGGCACCGCGGCCACCAGCCGGTCGCGCAACAACTGCCGTTCCCGCATGCGCCCGCCCACGGCGACCGGCGTGTGCATCAGGCCGATGTCGATCTCGCCCGTCTGCAGGGCCTCGGCTTGTTCGGCGTTGCTCATTTCGCGCAAGATCACGCGCACGCCAGGCGCCTGCCGCCGCATTTCGCGCAGCGCGCGCGGCAAGGTGTCGAAAAGCGCCGATGACACCAGCCCCACCGTCAACTGCCCCGCGCTGCCGCGGCCGATCTCGCGCGCCCGCTGCGCCGCCGCATCGATACGCGCCACGCTGGTCCGCACGTCTTCCAGGATGGCAAGCGCTGCCGGCGTGGGTGCGGCACCCTGGCGCGAGCGTTCAAAGAGGCGCACCCCCAGATCCTTTTCCATGCGGGCGAGCGCCTGGCTCAAGGCGGGCTGGGCGATGCCCAGCCATTCCGATGCGCGGCTGACACTGCCGTGGTCCACCACCGCCAGGAAGTAACGCAGGTGCCGGGTTTCCATATCAATCCGATATATAAAAAGCGATTTTCCACAATAGAAAACTATACCCTGACTTCTTAGAATCCCGCCTTACAGAACAGCGTGGACAACGTCCGCGCACAGAACAGGAGACCGCCTTGCCCCCGCTCGCGACCGGCGTTGCCGTCGACACCCATGCGCACGTATTCCAGCAAGGCCTGGCGCTTGCCGACACGCGCCGCCACACGCCCGATTACGACGCGACGCTGGCCGATTACCTGGCGCTGCTGGATACGCACGGGCTCAGTCACGGCGTGCTGGTGCAACCCAGCTTTCTAGGCACCGACAACCGCTACCTGCTGGACGCCGTGCGCGCTGCTTCTGGACGCCTGCGTGGCGTGGCGGTCGTCGCCCCCGGCATCGCCGACGGCGAATTGCAGGCGCTGGCCGACGTCGGCGTGGTGGGCATCCGCCTGAACCTGATCGGCTTGCCCGTGCCCGAGCTTGCCGCCCCTGGCTGGCAGGCCCTGCTGGCTCGCGTGAATGCGCTGGGCTGGCACGTCGAAGTCCATATCCAGGCGGCTCGCCTGCCGGATATCCTGCCCGCCTTGCTGGCTGCCGCTTGCCGCGTGGTCGTCGACCATTTCGGCCGGCCCGACCCGGCACTCGGCGTGTCGGACCCCGGCTTTCTGTACCTGCTGCAACAGGCCGGCAGCGGCCGCGTGTGGGTCAAGCTGTCGGCCCCCTACCGCAACTGGCAGGCCGCGGACTGTGCCGCATCCGGCCGATTGGCCGCGCAGCAACTGCTGGCCGCCTACACCGCGGACCGCCTGATGTGGGGCAGCGACTGGCCCCATACCGAACACCGCCACCTGGCGTCCTACCCTGCGGCGACGCAATGGCTGGACGCCTGGATCGACGACCCCACGCAACGGCACGCCGTGCTTGCCGGCACGCCGTTGCAGCTGTTCCAATTCCAAGGAGACAAACCATGACCCACCTGATCAAACGCCTGGCGCGCGGTAGCGGCCTGCTCGTTGCCGCCGGCCTGCTGGCCGGCGCCGCAAGCACGGCATCCGCCGCCTATCCCGAACGCGCCGTCACGCTGGTCGTGACCTATCCGCCCGGCGGCACCGTGGACGTCGTAGCCCGCCTGATCGGCCCCAAGCTGGCCGCCGAACTGGGCCAGCCCGTCGTCATTGAAAACCGCGGCGGCGCCGGCGGCATGATCGGCGGCGCGGTCGTCGCCAAGGCGCAGCCCGACGGCTACACGCTGATGCTGGACGCCTCGAACCACGCGCAGAATCCCGCGCTGCATTCCAAAATGCAGTTCGACACGCTCACCGCGTTCGCGCCTGTCTCGTTGCTGCTGCGCGTGCCGAACGTGCTGGTCGTCACGCCCTCGTACGAGGTCAAGACGGTGGCCGACCTGATCAAGCTGGGCCAGCCCGGCGCCAAGGACCACGTGTATTTCGCGTCGGCCGGCCCCGGTTCGGCGCAGCACCTGGCAGGCGAACTGTTCAACCTGTTGGCCAAGACGCAGTTGCAGCATGTGGCCTACAAGGGCGGCGGCCCGGCCATGATCGACGTCATGTCCGGCCAGGTGCCCGTCATGTTCGCCAGCATGGGATCGGCCTGGCAGCACGTAAAGAACGGCAAGCTGCGCGCAGTAGCCGTCGGCGGTCTGGAACGCTCGAAGACCGCGCCCGACCTGCCCACCATCGCGGAATCCGGCGTGCCGGGCTATGAGACGTATGAATGGAATGCCGTCTTCGCCCCGGCCGGCACGCCGCCCGCGATCGTCGACCAGGTGTCGCAAGCGCTGGCCAAGGTGTTGAAGGACCCTGCCATCGCCGAACAGCTGGCCGGCATCGGCGCCGAGCCGATCGGCTCGACGCCCGCTGAACTGGACACCTTCCGCCGCGCCGAAATCGCCAAGTGGCAGCGCGTCGTGAAGGAAGCGGACCTGAAGCTGGATTGAGTACTGCCGGGCCAGCCAGCCCGGTTGCCGGATTGCCGGTCTTGCGGCGCCCTTGTCGGGCGCCGCTTTTTTTTCGCACAGCGGCGTCCTGCCGGCGCAGCTATCATCATGGCTTGAAGCAGAATTGCGCAGGGACAGCCAAGATGGACAAGATTCGACTCGACAAGTGGCTTTGGGCCGCCCGCTTCTACAAGACGCGCAGCCTGGCCGTGCAGGAAATCGGCAAAGGCCGGGTCTTCGTGAACGACCAGGCCGCCAAGCCCTCGCGCGAAGTCGCTCCCGGTGATCGGGTCACCGTCCGCAAGGAAGACCCGGCGCTGCAGGTGCGCGTGGTTGCGGTGAGCGGCGTGCGCGGCCCCGCGCCGGTCGCCCGCCTGTTGTACGAAGAAACGCCGGAAAGCGTCGCGGCGCGCGAGCGCGCGGCCGAGATGCGGCGCCTGGCGCCGGAACCCGCCCTGGGGATCGAAACGGGCCGCCCGACCAAGCGCGACCGCCGGCTGATCGACCAGATGCGGGGCAAGTAAGGCGTGCCGGGCTGGCATAATCCGGCGCATATCCTTGAATTTCCGCAACGTCCATCATGAAACGCAGCTCAACCGGCGGCCTGGTTTATTCCACTGAAAGCGGCCGCATGTGCCCCGATTGCCGGCAGGCGCTGGCGCAGTGCCAATGCAAAGCCCCCTCTCCCGTACCCGCTGGCGACGGCGTGGCCCGCGTATCCCGCGAAACCAAGGGCCGTGGCGGCAAGAGCGTGACCGTGGTCAGGGGGTTGGCGCTGGACCCGATTGCGCTGGGCGTGCTGGGCAAGCAGCTGCGCAACGCTTGCGGCTCGGGCGGAACGGTCAAGGACGGTGTGATCGAAGTCCAGGGCGACCACTGCGACCGCATCATCGATACCCTGATAAAAAGCGGCCATCGCGCCAAGCGCGCCGGTGGCTGAACCTGACGAGACCACCATGAACGATGTCGCCGTAAGCAGCGTCGCCAGCTGGCACGCCCATGTGTATTTCGACGGCGCCAGCCGTGATGCCGCGTTCGCGCTGCGCGAACGCGTGATCGCGCAGTTCGACGGCAAGATGGAAATGGGGCGCTTCCATGAGCGCCCCGTCGGCCCGCATCCGCAATGGAGCTACCAGATCGCATTTACCCCGGCGCACTTCGCCGAGATCTCGACCTGGCTGACCCTGAACCATGGTGCGCTGGATGTTTTCATGCATCCCAATACCGGCGATTCGCTGCGCGACCACCGCGACTGCGCGGTCTGGATCGGACGCAGCTACACGTTGAACCTGAAGGCCCTGGGCGCCTGAACGCCTACAGCGCCCGGCCCACGATCAGCGGGTCCAGCGCCATGCCGGCGTCGCCACTCTTGCCTTCGTACGGCAGGCGGCTCAGCACATAGCGCATCGCATTGAGCCGCGCGCGCTTCTTGCAGTCGGACTTGACCACGATCCACGGCGCGTCCGCGGTGTCGGTATGCGCGAACATCGCTTCCTTGGCGCGCGTGTAGTCGTCCCATTTGTCCAGCGAGGCCAGATCCACCGGGCTGAGCTTCCACTGCTTGAGCGGGTGCACCTTGCGTTGCAGGAAGCGGCGGCGCTGCTCTTCCTGGCTGACCGAGAACCAGAACTTGACCAGATGGATGCCGCTCGTGACCAGATGGCGTTCGAAGTCCGGCACCTGGCGCAGGAAGTCCAGATACTCCTGCTGCGAGCAAAAGCCCATCACGCGTTCCACGCCGGCGCGGTTGTACCAGGACCGGTCGAACATCACGATCTCGCCCGCCGTGGGCAGGTGCTGCACATAGCGCTGGAAATACCACTGGCCCCGCTCGGTGTCCGACGGCTTTTCCAGCGCGACCACGCGTGCGCCCCGCGGATTCAAGTGTTCCATCATGCGTTTGATGGTGCCGCCCTTGCCCGCGGCGTCGCGCCCTTCGAACAGAATCACCACCCGCTGGCCGGTCGCCTTGACCCAGGCCTGCAGTTTCAAAAGCTCGACCTGCAGCTGGTACTTCTGCTTTTCGTAATTGCGGCGCAGCATGCGGTGGCGATAGGGATAGATGCCCTCGCGCCAATCGGTCGCCAGTTCCTCGTCGGGATTGCGGCGGCCGCTCGGCCCCTGCGTGCTGGCATCCAGCAACGCGCGATGCACGGCGCGCGCATCGTCGGGCGACAGGTCTTCGATGACGGAACGCAAGGCTTCGTGGGCCTGCGCCTCGGGTCCGACGGTGTAGCGGCGCGCGATGTCGGATAGCACCGACACGGTTTCCTGGCGAGCGGCGTCTTCCCGGGCGGCCACGCGCTTGCGGGCCTGCACCACCGGTTCAACAGGCGGCGCCGCCGTCGGCTGCGCCCGGCGCGAACTGGTGCCGGCGCGGGTGCTGGCGGTACGCTTGGCGGCGGCCCCCGCGCGCTTGTTCGGCGTGGCGGCTACGGCTTGTTCGGCTTGCGGGGTCTTGTCTGTCATCAATCCTGTCCTTGCTGCGCTTGTCGTCTGGCCCACGCCGGCCGGCCGATCGCCGGCGGCCCATCAGGCAAAGGCGAAACCCTACCGTGCGCGCCGAGGCGTGGATTTGACGAGAATCAAAGGTTGTAACATTTTTTACAGAATGCCGGCCCGGTACACTGCGCCATCTGTCTCCGATTCCGCCCCTTGCCTGCCATGTGGTCACGCCTCAAGCGCTTCCTGAACGGCCCACCGCCCCCTGAAGATCCCTTGCGCGAGACAGTGCGTTTCGATGACGCCGGCCTCACCCGCGAAAGCGAACTGGCGCGCGCGATGGGCATCCAGGAGTTCTGGCCCTGGAGCGACATCCACGAATTCGGCTTCGTCTTCACGCAAGCGATGTATCCCGACCCATGGTTCGGCGACTACATGGAAAGCTTGTGGTTCGTGCGCGTGCCTACCGACGGCGGTGGGCTGATGCGCATGGATCTGGACGAGCGCGTGCTGGACATCGACCACCTGTCGCCCGCCCTGCTGCGCAACCTGCCGGGGTTGGACATGGACGTGCTGCGCGCAGGGCGGGCAACCGCCGCCCGCGGCCTGCGTCATTTCGACGGCGCAGGCGAATGGGTCGCGTGGCGGCGTGAGGCCTGCGCCCCGTCCCCTACACCCGATCCAGGCCCTGCTTGAGATCGGCCAGGATGTCCTCCGGCGTCTCCAGCCCCACGGACAGGCGCAGCAGCCCTTCGGACAAGCCGTACTTTTCGCGGTCTTCTGCCGAATAGCTGGCGTGCGTCATCGACGCGGGATGCTGGATCAGCGTTTCCGGGTCGCCCAGGCTGACGGCGATGCGCGCCAGTTTCAGGCTGTTCAACAGGGTCCGCCCCGCAGTGAGCCCGCCCTTGAGCTCGAAGGCCACCAGGCCGCCGCCCGACGCCTGCTGGCGCCGCGCGATCTCCGCGCCGGCGGTGCCTTCCAGGCCCGGATAGAACACGTCCGCCACGGCCCCGTGCTCGCGCAGCAGCTTGGCCACCTTCAAGGCAGATTCGCTATGGCGTTGCACCCGCAGTTCCAGCGTCTTGATGCCGCGCAGCACCAGGAAGGCGGTGAACGGCGACAAGGTCGCGCCGGTGAAGTAGCGCAGCCCTTGCAGACGGATGGCGTCAATATGTTCCTTGCGACCCACGACGGCCCCTGCCAACAGGTCGCCGTGGCCGCCCAGGTACTTCGTGGCGGAATGCAGCACGATGTCGGCGCCATGTTCCAGCGGGCGTTGCAGCACCGGCGTGGCGAAAGTGTTATCCACGATGGTCAACAGGCCCTTGCCGCGCGCGATGGCGGACACGGCGGCGATATCGACCAGGCGCAGGTTCGGATTGGCCGGCGTTTCGAAATAGACGGCGCGCGTCTTGGGACCGATCGCCGCGGCAACCGTCTCGGGCCGCGTAAAGTCGGCGAAGACGGCGTGGATGCCAAAGCGGCTCAACCCTTGCGTGAACAAGGTGAACGCGGTGCCGTAGACAATCTGGTCCACCACGATCTCGTCGCCGCTTTGCAGCAGCGAAAACAAGGTGGCGGAAATGGCTGCCATGCCGGATGCGGTCACGACGCCAGCTTCAGCGCCTTCCAGGGACGCCAGCCGCTCTTCCAGCAGCGCCTGCGTGGGGTTGCGCGTGCGGCCATAGACATAGCCCTGCTTTTCACCCAGGCGGATCTGGTCGAAGGTTTCGATGCTGTCCTGGGTGTAGGTGGACGTCACGTACAACGGCGGCGACAAAGCGCCCTGTTCCTCCAGTGGGTCGTACCCCAGGTGGATGGCGCGGGTGGCAAAGCCTTGCTGCGTGGTGTCGGACATAGCTGAACTCCTGTCATCGGATATTGCAAAGGCGTCACGCCCTTGCCGGAAAACTGCGTTACATTCAAAACCGTGTCCCCAATTTCTGGTGCGCCATGATTTCCCAGGACAAGCCTTTGCGATCCCCGCGTGCACGGCCTGGCTGGCTGCGCATTGCGCTGTTCGCCGGCCTGGCGGTGCTTGTGTCGGCCGTGGTGATCGGCGTGCGCAATGCCAGCGAACGCGAGCAGGAAAAAGTGGCCGCAGCCGAAATCCGCAAGGTCGCAGACACCTTGCAGCTGATGGTCACGAGCCCGGAAGACGTGCCCGACGCCCTGCCGGTCATCGACCCCACGCCCAAGGCCACCGGGTTCTACGGCGAGCTGGAACGCATCATCAAGACCGTGGCCGGCGAGCGGCTGGCGCAGCACAAGGCCTATCTTCAGGACCTGAACGACATCGGCATGCCGCGGCTGCTGGACGCGCACCGGCTGGCCCGGGACACCGGCCTGGTGGAAAGCCGGATGATTCTTGAGCAGGCCGAGCGTCTGGTGCCGAAATACCAGCAGCAAAGCCTGCAGGTCTTGAAGGACATGCCCGCGATGATCCGTTCGCTGGCGATCCGCGAACCGGAAAAGCAGAAAATGCTGACGGGCCTGGACGCGTCGCTGGCGCGGCGCAGCGCCAGCCTTGCGCAGGTCTGGACGCTTGAGACGCGCATCCTGCAGGAGTTCGGCCAGATGATCACGTTGCTGGACGACAACCGCCAGCACTGGTACGCGGACCACGACGAACTGCTGTTCGACCGCGACGACGACCTGAACCGGTTCCGCCAGCACATGGCGGCGATCGGCAAGATGTCCGCCGAACAGGAACAACTGGGCAAGCAGCAATTGGCCAGCATCCTCTCGGCGCTGCCCTGACCCGATTTGTCCGCCCGCCCGCATCGCCGCCCCGTGCCTACCGCTTGTGGTCGGCCCGGCGCGACAGCCATTCACCGGTGAACTGCACGATCGACACCAGCGCGATCAGGATCACGATCACCTCGAACATCACCCGGGTTTCATAACGCTCGTAGCCGTAGCGGATCGCCAGGTCGCCCAAGCCGCCGGCGCCCACGGCGCCGGCCATGGCCGATGCGTTGATCATGGCGATGACGCTGACCGTCATGCCGCCGATGATGCCGGGCAAGGCCTCGGGCAACAGCACGTGGCGCACGATGTGCCAGCGCCGGCAACCCATCGCGCGCGCCGCCTCCACCAGCCCGTGATCCACATCGTTCAGACTGACCTGCGCGATCCGCGCAAAGAACGGCACCAGGTTGGCCGACAGCGGCACGATGGCCGCCCAGGTTCCCAACGTGGTGCCCACCAGGAAGCGCGTGAACGGCAGCATGGCCACCAGCAGGATGATGAAGGGGATGGCGCGGAACGTGTTCACCGTGATCGACAGCGCCTTGTTCAAGCGCGGCTTGGGGTACAGGTTGCCGGGTGCGGTCACCGTCAACACCACGGCCAGCGCCAGGCCCGACACGATCGCGATGACGGCGGAGACGCTCACCATCGCCAGGGTCTGCAGGAACGCCTGCAGGTATTTATCAAGCATCGGCAGCGACATAACCCAGCACCTTGATCTGATCGGCCACCAGCGCGGCGCGCGCGGCCTCTTCCTGTAATGCGCCCGCGGGCACCGACACCAGCAGACTGCCCTGCGCATGGCCGCGCAACCGGTCCAGTCCGCCATGCAGCAAGGTGGCGCCCGGCCCCATTGCCGCCAAGGCCTGCAGCGACACGCCGTCAGGCCGACCCTGCCCAGTGAAACGCAGCCGCAGTACGGCAACGCCATCGCGGCCCTGCAAGTCGGGCACCAGCCGGGCCGCCAGGTCCGCGGGCAGTTCGTGCTGCAAGGGGCGCAGGAGCGCGCGCGTGGCGTCCGCCTGCGGGTTGCCGAACACGCGCCAGACCTCGCCTTGCTCCACCTTGCGGCCGCCGTCCAGCACCAGCACCTGGTGGCAGACTTCGCGGATCACTGCCATGTCGTGCGTGATGAGCACCACCGTCAGCCCCAGCTTGCGGTTGATGTCCTGCAGCAGCGCCAGGATGGATTGCGTGGTCTCCGGGTCCAGCGCGGACGTGGCTTCGTCGCACAACAGGATTTCCGGCTCATGCACCAGCGCGCGCGCGATGCCCACGCGCTGCTTCTGGCCACCTGACAGCTTGGACGGATAGACGTCCGCCTTGTCCCGCAACCCCACCATGTCCAGCAGGGCTTCAACCCGCGCGCGCGCGGCGGCGGGCTTCACGCCGGCCACGCGCAGCGGCAGCGCGACGTTTTCGGCCACCGTCTTGGCCGACAGCAGATTGAAGTGCTGGAAGATCATGCCGATGCGGCGGCGCAGGCCCACCAGCCCGTCTTCGTCCAGTTGGCCCACGTCCACCCCGTCGACCAGCACGCGGCCGGCGGAGGGGCGTTCCAGCATGTTGATGGACCGCAGCAGCGTGGACTTGCCCGCGCCGCTGCGCCCGATGATTCCGAAGACCTCGCCCCGCGCCACCGAGAACGACACATCAGACAGCGCCGCCACCGCGCCTTGCGGGCTTTGATAACGCTTTTGCAGCCCGTCGAAAACGATGTGGGAGTCTGGCCCAGCAGGCGACCCGGCCGCTACCGCCGGGCCGGGGTTGGAGAATTCGTGCTGCATCTCAGAAGACCGGGATCACGGAGCCTTCGTACTTGCTCAGGATGAACTGGCGGACTTCTTCAGAGTGGTAGGCCTTGATCAGCTCGGGCACCCACGGCGCGTTCTTGTCCTTTTCGCGCACGGCAATGATGTTCACGTAAGGATTGTTTTCCTTCTTCTCCACCGCGATGCCGTCGCGCGTGGCGATCAGGCCCGCCTGGTAGGCGAAGCTGTTGACGATGGCGGCGGTGTCCACGTCCGGCAGCGAACGCGCCAGCACGACCGAGGCGCTTTCAACGAAATTCAGCTTCTTGGGGTTGGAGGTCACATCGGCCAGCGTGGCGGTGCCGGTCGCCGGGTCAAATCCGTCCTTCAGCGTGATGAGACCCTGGTCGCGCAGGATCACCAGCGCGCGGGTCTGGTTGCTGGGGTCGTTCGGGATGCCGACGCGGGCGCCGTCCGGCAGCTCTTTCAGCGACTTGTACTTCTTGGAATAGAAGGCGATGGGCGAGATCAGCGTGTTCGCCACCGGCACCAGCTTGTAGCCGCGCTGCTTGATCTGGTCGTTCAGGAAAGGAATGTGCTGGAAGGCGTTGGCTTCCAGGTCGCCGTTGTTCAGCGCTTCGTTGGGGCTGGCGGTGCCCGTAATGACCACAGGTTCGACGGCCAGGCCATTCTTCTTGGCCACTTGGGTCACCACTTCCCAGATCTGCTCGTCCACCCCGCCGCGCACGCCCACTTTCAAGGGCTTGGGATCCGCGGAAAATGCCGGGCCATGGAACATCGCGGCGGATGCCAGCACGGCGCCCAACAGCGTTTTGAGGACGAGCCGCGTCCGCTTGACGGGCGGGGTGTTGCCCTGCGCGGTGCGCGCACCTAGAAAACGGGTAGTCATGATGGAATCGCCTCTAAGTCAATGCAGTTATGAGAGAGACGATTCTAGGGAGGGCCCCGACGGGCACGAACGAATACTTCGTTGAGTCCTTATTACGGGGATCTTTGGATATGGCCCGGCGGCATAAGCCGCCCGTGCCGCATCAGAACGGCTTGACGACGACCAGTGTCACGATGACCGCGCAGGCGATGACGGTGAACGGCGCGTAGAGATCCACTGCCGGCGGCCGTTTCGGGCTGCCCTGCGCCATACGGCGCAACGCGGCGCTTTGGATGCCCAGCAAGGCGGACAAAGCCAGCGCGCAGCCGACCTTGATCCAGATCCAGTTCATCGCGAACCAGCCGAAGGTCATCGCCAGGTGCAGGCCGATCATCCAGGAGATGACCATCGCCGGCGTGGTCACCCACAGGGTCCACCGGCGCAGCGCACCCAGCATCTTGCGTTCCTTGGGCGCGTCATCGCCGTCTTGCGGCTGCGACGACAACAGGAACAGGGAGACGAACAGCGATCCGACGATCCAGGCGACAACTGCCGCCACGTGGGCCATCTTGAGAAGTTGGTATGTCATGGCCGGCATTATCACCGC
>NZ_JBYOKH010000059.1:0-41160 GCF_057799415.1 Achromobacter sp. 18P8.1.1
GCAACCGCCTGTCGCGGCCCCGGCTCCCAACAATTCGGGCAGTTCCGGCTTGGCCGGCGCCGGTCCATATCCGCGTTTTGGCGGCGATACCATGCGTATCGTGTCGGTGTACGTCGGCATCATGCGCAGCATTTTCATGCATGAGTTCGGCCATGCGTTGATCGGCGAACTGGAATTGCCGTCCACGGGCGCGGAAGAAGATGCGGTGGATATCTACGCCGCCTTGCAGATTGTCGAGCCGACGATGTATCCGTCGGCCGACCAAGACGCGAACACCATGGCGCGTGACGCCGCGACCTACGCCGCCTTGCAGTGGTACTACAGCGGCAAGCTGGCGGAAAAGCGCGGGGCATCCGAATCGTCGGCCTGGCAGGACGAGCACACGGGCGACCTCAAGCGCTTTCGCAACATGCTGTGCATCATGTATGGCGGCAATCCGGCCGTGTTCGAATCGGTCGCCAAACACGTAGGCCTGGAAGACCGGACCAAGGCGCGTTGCGCCGACGAATTCAACAAGCAGAACCGCGCCTGGCGCAAGATCCTGGCGCCGCACACCCGTGTCGGCACCTGGTCGCCCGACGGCCAGCAGCCGGCCAACGCGCCCGGTGCGCCGGTCAACGTGGTGTTCGAGCCGTCCAAGCGCAAGATCGGCAACCTGTTCGCCACTGCCCTGTCGGACGCGATCTCGGCCAACATCAAGCTGCTTGGGCAGACCTATGTGCTGCCCCGTCCGGTGAACGTGGTGTTCAAAGACTGCGACACGCTCAACGCGTGGTACAGCCCGCGCGAAGGCTCGATCACCATGTGCTATGAGCTGATCGAGAACATTGCGGTGATGATCTCCGACATCGAAATGGGCACAGTGGGCGGTGAAGTCGTGGCCACAGGCGGCGGCAAGGCGCCGTCTCAACAACCGCAGCAGCAGCCCCAACAGCAGCCTCGGCCATCACCGCCGGGGCAGGGGATGCCGCCGAGCGCCATCGACGAACTCAAGGATATGGGCGTGCCTGCCACGTTCCTGCTGTTCCCCTCACCGTATAAGGGTCCGACGCCGAACCAGATCAATCGCGCCAAGCTGATCACGACAGGCGACCTGGTTGGCATGATCAAGAACGACAGTAATCTGCTGATCGTTGACACCAGCGGGCTGCGCGATACGTTGCCCATCGGTTATCCCCTGGCCGATGCGGGCTCGGATGGCAGTGTCACGGACCAGTTGCAAGGCGCCCTGGATGCCTGGCTGCTGAAAAAGGCGAACAACAATCGCAGTGCGGCGGTCGTGTTCGTGGGCGCCAGCATGAACGACCGTTCGTCGTACAACGCGGCGTTGCGCGCCGGGTCGCTCGGCTGGACCGCCTATTGGTACCGCGGGGGCGTCGAAGCCTGGGTGGCCAACGGTTTGCCCACCACCGCCGACATGGCGAAGAAGAACTAAACGTTTCGGGCGCGGCCTGGCGCCGCCCCAAAGAAAAAACCCGCCTGGTTGCACAGGCGGGTTTTTTTTCTTTCAGGGCCAGGCCGCCGCAAGCACGCGAAGCGTGTGCGGCGTGGGGGCTGCTCGCTTACTTGCCTTGGGCGGCCAGGGCCAGCGCGGCGGCGTTCACCACGGCGGCGATACGGCCGGCGTCGCGCAGCTGTTCCGTCGACAGGCCATCGTTCTTCAGGTTTTCATAGTGCGAGGCCACGCAGAAATGGCACTTGCCGATGATCGAGGCCACCAGCGCGAACAGTTCGAAGCGCTTCTTTTCCACGCCGCCATGGGTGGCGTAGGCGTTCATGCGCAACTGGGCCGGCAGGCTCTTCAGGTTGGCGTCGCCCGTCATTTCGACGTAGGGATACCAGGTGTTGTTCATGCCCATGAGCGCCGAGGCGGTCAGGGCGGCATTGGCGTCGCCTTCCGACAGGCCGCTCTTGAAGGCTTCCACCAGCACCGGGCTGCGCGCGGCATAAGCGGCGGACAGGGCGGCGCCTACGGCGTCTTCGGGGGCCAGCGTCGAGCGGGCAATCACGGCGTCCAGATTCAGGCGGATGTCCTTGGCCCAATCCGGGAGCTGTTCCTTAATGGTAGTAAGAAATTCCATAGCTTTTACCTATAATCTAGAGCAATTAAAGCCCAGCTCGGGGCCTGCAAGCAGGCCCGTTGCCGGGCTGGAAATTACAGCGTAGCGCCGCCAACCGTACGGTTGCACGGGCACAGCTCGTCGGTTTGCAGACCGTCGAGCAGACGCAGAACTTCTTCCGGGTTACGGCCGACGTTCAGGTTGTTCACCGAAACGTGCTGGATCGTGTTGTCCGGATCAACGATGAACGTGGCGCGCAGAGCAACGCCAGCACCCTTTTCACGGACGCCCAGTTGGTCGATCAGGGCACCGGTGGTGTCGCCGAATTGGTAGTGGCCCAGCTTGTTCAGGTCCGGGTGCTCACGGCGCCATGCCAGCTTGACGAATTCGTTGTCGGTCGAGCCGCCCAGCAGGACGGCGTCGCGGTCTTCGAAATCCTTGGCCAGCTTGTTGAAGCCGACGATTTCGGTCGGGCACACAAACGTGAAGTCTTTCGGGTAGAAGTAGATCACCTTCCACTTGCCGGGGAACGAGCTTTCGGTGATGTCTTCAAACGCCGACACGCCATTTTCTTCGTGCTGGTTGAAGCCGGGCTTGACGCCGGTGACCTTGAAGGGCTCGAGTTTGTCGCCAACAGTTTTCATGTGTACTCCCAGTAGTTGTTGGTGGAAATAAGGCTGTGCCTTAAAGCATAAATTCTACGCTATGGATTATCGTTGTCTAATTGATAATTCCTAAACTTAGCTTTGGGCAACTCTATGCGGGCAGTCAGGCCGCCGCCCTCGCGGGGAAGCATCCGCAGCGATCCGCCCACGTGCTTGAGCAGGCGTTCGACGATCGCCAGACCCAGTCCCGCGCCGCTGACGCCGGTGCGCGCTGCCTCGCCGCGCGAGAACGGCCGCAGCAGGCGGTCCACGTCTTCCGGCGCAATGCCGGGACCGCGGTCCGCCACCTCGATCACGATCATGACGCCCTCAGCTTGCAGTGTCATGACCAAATGGGCCATGCCGTCGCTGGAGCGTCCGTAGCGGCGGGCGTTCTCGATCAGGTTGCTGACCACGCGCTTCAAGTCCAGCGCCGTGATCCGGGCGCGCAGCCCAGGTTCCAGGGACGCTTCGAGCTCTCCGCCCAGCGACGCCGTGTGGCTGCGTTCGCGTTCGTAGAGTTCGGCCAGGACCGCCGAGATGTCGGTCGCCAACTGCGGCAGCGTGCCAGCGGGGCGCGCGTATTCCATCAGCTGGCCGATACTGTGGTCGATCTGGCCCAGGTCTTCGTCGATGGCCTGGCGGGCGTCTTCCGATACGCCGCTCAGCTCGATCTCAAGCCGCATGCGGGCAAGCGGCGTGCGCAGGTCGTGCGAAATCCCCGCCAGCATCAGTTCCCGGTCTGCCTCGGCCTGCCGCAGGTCTTTGGCCATCCGGTTGAACGAGGCATTCAGGTCGCGGATCTCCAGCGGCCCCTGCTCGGGCAGGGCCGCCGGCGTTTCGCCGCGCGACAGGACTTGCGCCGCCCGGGCCAGCCGCGACAGGGGCCGGTTCACGAAGCCCACCGAGACCGCCGCCCCGACAAGGGAAAGCAGCAACGCCGTGGCGCCCCAGCCCAGCCATTCGATCCCGCCCGTCAACCCGATCTGTTCTCGCTCGAACACCAGCCAGTACAGGTCTTTCTCTATCTGGAAGCTGACCCAGAAGCCGGGCACCTGGTTCACGCCCCAGGCAATCTGCGTTTCCGGGCCGAAGCGCGTGCGGATGTGCTGGGCAACGCGTTGCCAGTAGTCGTCGTCGGGGAGGGCTTCGGCAAAGTCGGTGACTTCGCGCGGATAGACCTGGATGCCTTCGTTGGTGGCCAGATCCAGCAGGAGCTTGCTGCGTTCGCCGTTATGCGAGTAGATCAGCGCCGTGCGCGTGATATTGACGGCCGTGATCACCCGCTGCGCCATTTGATTGGCGCGCGGTCCCAGCTCCATGCTGAAGAAGACTTGTAGCCACGCGCCCAGGCTGACGAGCATCAGCGCGGCAAGCAGCAGGAACGTGCGGCCGAACAAGCCGAGCCGCAAACGTGATGTCAGGTTCCTGAAGGTTCTGCGCAAGCGGGGCACGAGGCTGCGCTCCTGCCCGGGGCGGGCGAGCCGATCAGCTACCACCGTCCGGCACAAACACGTATCCAAGACCCCAAACGGTCTGGATGAACACGGGCTTGGACGGATTGGGTTCGATCAGTTTGCGCAGGCGCGAGATCTGGACGTCGAGGCTGCGATCGAAGGCTTCGTATTCGCGGCCGCGGGCCAGCTCCATGAGCTTGTCGCGAGACAGGGGAATCTTCGGATGGCGCGCAAACACCTTGAGCACCGAGAATTCACCCGTGGTGATCGGCACCTGTTCGCCGTTGCGCGTGAGCGTACGGGTGGACAGGTTGAGCACGTAGGGGCCGAAGGCGATGGATTCGTTTTCCTGGCTGGGGGCGCCGGGATGCTCCTCGGTACCGCGGCGGCGCAGGATCGCGTTGATCCGTGCCAGCAGTTCCCGGGGGTTGAAGGGTTTGGACAGATAGTCGTCCGCGCCCATCTCCAGGCCCACGATGCGGTCGATTTCTTCCGCCTTGGCCGTGAGCATGATGATGGGGGTATTGTCGTGGCCACCGCGCAGCCGGCGACAGATGGACAAGCCATCTTCGCCGGGCAGCATCAGATCCAGCACGAGCAGGTCGAAGTGCTCGCGTTGCCAGAGTTTGCCCATCTCTTTGGCGTCTTCGGCAACGAAAACGTTGAATCCCTGCTCGGACAAATACCGGCGCAGCAAATCGCGCAAGCGCGGATCATCGTCGACGACGAGGATTTTTCGGGTGGGGGTGGTGTTTTGCGTATTCATGGCCGGAAATGTAACAGTGACGAGAACCAGCGGCTAGTGGGCGTTCACAAGATATTACACATTGCGAACCATGGTTGAAATCCCCCTTACAACCGGGGCCAAAGCCGCCGTATTTCGTACAATCTGCATCTATGGAACTAAACCTGCTGGCTTTGGAAACGTCTTCGTCCCGTTGCGGGGTGGCCCTTTTGCGGGCGGTCGATGGCCGTCTGGAGGTCAGTACCCGGGAACACGAGGGGTCCCAGGAGCACGCGGAACGGCTTTTGCCGATGGCCAACGAACTGCTGGCAGCCTCAGGGCTGGCGCCGTCCGCCCTGCACGCCGTGGCGTTCGGCCAGGGCCCGGGGGGCTTTACGGGGCTGCGCGTGGCCTGTGGCGTGGCGCAGGGCATGGGGCTGGGCCTGGGCATACCGGTGCTGCCCGTGGTGTCCCACCAGGCCGTGGCGGCCCAGGTGGCCGATGCGACGCCGTCCGACGCCATCGTCGTGGCGCTGGACGCCCGCATGAATGAGGTCTACCTGGCGGTCTACCGCCCGGTTGCCGCCCAGGAAGGGGAATCCGGCTGGGAAGCCTTGCAGCCGCCCTTGCTGATCGCGGCAGCAGAAGTCGTGCCCTGGACCGAACACCATCTTTCCGCATGGTCGGCGCAGACGGGGCAGAGTCTGAATCTGGTGCTGGCCGGCGACGCCTGGGACGCTTATGCGGCCGATATGGCGCATCCCGCCGCATGGCGCCGCGCCGCCGACGCGCAACGGCCCGAAGCCGCCAGCGTGGCGCGCCTGGCGCGCCAGGGCTGGCTGCGCGGCGAGGCCCTGCCGCCCGAACAGGCCGCGCCGCTGTACGTGCGCGACAAGGTGGCGTTCACCACCGCCGAGCGCATGCGCGGCGAAGGCGGCAATCCCAAGGCGCAGCCGTCGCTGGCGCCCCAGGCCCCTCAGGTGCCCTTGATTCCGCAGCCGCTCACCGAGGCCGACCTGGACGAGGTCGTCGCGCTGGAAGCCCATGTGCAGGCCTTTCCCTGGACGCGCGGCAATTTCGCGGATGCGCTGGCCGCCGGGTATGGCGCCTGGGTGCTGCGCCGCGAAGGCAAGGTGGCGGGTTTCTGCATTCTGATGTTCGCGCCCGACGTGGCGCATCTGCTTGTGATCGCCGTGGACAAGCACCTGCATCGCCAGGGCCTGGGCGGCGTGCTGCTCGACTGGTGCGAGCAGCAGGCGCGTGCGCGCGGGCTGGAAGGCGTGTTGCTGGAAGTCCGCCCGTCGAACGCGTCCGCCGTCAGTTTCTATCAACGCCACGGTTATCTGCAGATCGGCGTGCGGCGCGGGTATTACCCGGCCGCCAAAGGCGCCCGTGAAGACGCACTGGTCATGCAGAAGCGGTTTGCCGCAGTGGCGGAGGAAGCGGCATGACGGTGCCGATCGCCGCCGCCAAGCCGGCAGCCCCCCGCGTCAATCCCCTGCAGCGCATCTGGTTGCGGGAAATCGGCATGGAACGCCTGTGGATGCGCCCGGCGCCTGCTGCGGCGCGCCCGGCAGTCATGCCTCAAGCGCCTGTTTCCGAACCCGTTTTGGCCCCTGGCCTGGCACCCGCCGTGGTGGCGCGCGATATCGCGCCGGCAACGGTGCCGCCGACGGTTGCGTCGCCGGCCCCCGCCGTACCGCAAGCGGTGGCCGTTAGTGCGGCGCCGGCCGAGCCTGTGGTTCCGACCACGCGCTCGAATGGCCGTCCCGGTATCCCGGCGTCCATCCTGAACCGCACCGGTCCGCCGCCGCGCCCCGTGCCCAAGGCGGCCGAGGACGAAGCGGTCGAAGCGCCGCGCATTCCCGTGGCGCAAGCCGTCAAGAACGCCACCCTGGACGAGCTGCGCGAGCAGGTCGTGGCCTGCACCGCCTGCGGCCTGTGCGACGGCCGGCGCCATGCTGTCTTTGGCCAGGGCGCCACCCCCACCCGCTGGCTGGTCGTGGGCGAGGCCCCCGGCGAGCAAGAGGACCGGCAGGGCCATCCCTTTGTGGGCCGGTCGGGCCAGTTGCTGGACGCCATGCTGGCCGCCGTGGGCATGAGCCGCGAGACCGACGTGTTCATCACCAACGTGATCAAGTGCCGCCCGCCGGGCAACCGCAACCCCAAGCCCGAGGAAATCGCGGCCTGCAGCCCGTACCTGATGCGGCAGATCGCCTTGCTGAAACCCGAGCGCATCCTCGTGCTGGGTCGTTTTGCGGCGCAGACGCTGCTGGGCACGGACGCCACCATCGGCAGCCTGCGCGGCCGCGTGCACGCGCTCAAGACGGACGAGGGCGCCGAGATCCCCGTCATCGTCAGCTACCACCCGGCCTACCTGCTGCGCAGCCCGTCCGAGAAGGCGCGCGCCTGGCAGGACCTGAAACTGGCGTCACGGATGGTGTGACCGCCCCGGGGGCGGGCGCCTGTCTAGATAAGAAAAAACCGGGCCTGGGCCCGGTTTTTCTTTGGAAGATCAATGGCTTGGTGTTGTGGCGGCCTAGTGCGTGGAATCCAGCGCGCGGCCGTGGCCTTCCTGGCCGATCTGGTCGTGCAGATCGGGGTTGGCCTGCATGTTGCGCTTGCTCCAGCGCATGAACACGACCATCAGCACGGCGACCACGGTGCCGAAGATGACGATGATCACGTTGATGGGCAATTGCAGCCAGAGCAGCAGGGTGTACATCGCCACCATCAGCAGGATGTTGAGCTGTTCGTTGAAGTTCTGCACGGCGATGGAATGGCCGGCCGACAGCAGCACGTGGCCGCGGTGCTGCAGCAGGGCGTTCATCGGCACCACGAAGAAGCCGGCCAGGCCGCCCGTGATCAGCAGCAGCAGGTAGACGCTCCAGGGCGAGTAAACCAGCGGCATCAGCAGCACGACCAGCCCCATGGCGGCGCCCACCGGCAGCACGGCCAGCGCGCGGCGCAGCGGGATGCGGCCTGCCAGGATCGAACCCACCACCGTGCCCAGCGCTGCCACGCCCATCAGCATCGAGGCCTTGTCCAGCTGATAACCCAGGTGGCTGCGGCCCCATTCGATGACGATCAACTGGAGGGTCGCGCCGGCGCCCCAGAACAGCGTGGTCACAGCCAGCGAGATCTGGCCCAGCTTGTCGCGCCAAAGCACGCAGACATAGCCCCAGAACGTACGGATGAGCCGTACCGGGTTCTTTTGCTGCGGCGGATAGCGCACGTGGGTGCGCGGAATCATCAGGTTGCACAGCGCTGCCAGCAGATACACGAAAGCGATCACGAGGATGGCCGCTTCGGCGGGCGTGTGGACCAGGTTGCCGATGAACGAGTGGCTGAGCAGCGCGCTGGACACCGAGGACGAGATCAGCAGGCCGCCCAGCACCGTGCCCAGGATGATGGAGAAGACCGTGAGGCCCTCGATCCAGCTGTTGCCCTTGACCAGCATGTGGGGGGGCAGCATTTCGGTGACGATGCCGTATTTGGCGGGCGAGTAGGCGGCGGCGCCGATGCCCACGACCGCGTAGGCCGCGCAGACCAGATACGTCTGATATTCCGGGGCCACGCCGATGCTGGCATAGGAGAACATCAGCAGGCAGCCGGCCACCTTCAAGGCGTTGGTGGAAAACATCACCCGGCCCTTGGGGAAGGAATCCGCCAGGGCGCCGACAAAGGCCGCCAGCACCACGTAGGCCAACGCGAAGGACCATTTCATCATGGGCGCCAACCAGTCGGGGCCGTGCAGTTCCTGTATCAAGGCGATGGCTGCGATGAACAGCGCGTTGTCCGCCAATGATGAGAAGGCCTGCGCGGCCATGACTAGATAGAAACCACGTTTCAAGAATGTCCCCGTTCTTTGGCCTGAGCCCGGCCGGTCCGCGTGAAAATTATGTGTCGTGCCAAAAAGTGTCAGGGAGTATAGCCGGAGCGCGGATGGACGCTATTGAGCGTTTGCCCGCGGGTTGACCGTTGCTGACGTTTGGGGACAGACTGCCTGCGGTATCATACGACCCATATGTGAGCCGGCCCTTGAAGGGCCGGTTTGCAATCTATGCGGCAGGTCCGTTAACGCCTTTCGTTCAACCCACCCCGTCGTCATCGTACTGTGCGTCTCACTCAGCTAAAACTCGCCGGCTTCAAGTCCTTCGTTGATCCCACCGTGATCCCCGTGCCCAGCCAACTGGTCGGCGTGGTGGGTCCCAACGGCTGCGGAAAATCGAACATCATTGACGCAGTCCGCTGGGTGCTGGGCGAGGCCAAGGCCTCCGAGCTGCGCGGCGAGTCCATGCAGGACGTCATTTTCAACGGCTCGGGCCACCGCAAGCCGGCCGCCCGGGCGTCGGTCGAAATGGTGTTCGACAACAGCGAAGGGCGCGCCGCGGGCCAATGGAGCACCTACGCCGAAATCGCCGTGCGCCGCGTCCTGACCCGGGACGGCACCAGCAGCTATTTCGTCAACAACCAGCAGGTCCGCCGACGCGACATCCACGACATCTTCCTGGGCACCGGCCTGGGCGCTCGCGGCTACGCCATCATCGGCCAGGGCATGATCAACCGCCTGATCGAGGCGCGTCCTGAAGAACTGCGGGTGTTCCTGGAAGAAGCGGCCGGCGTGTCGCGCTACAAGGAACGCCGCCGCGAGACCGAAAACCGCCTGTCCGACACGCGCGAGAACCTGACGCGTGTCGAAGACATCCTGCGTGAACTGAACAGCCAGCTGGAGAAGCTGGAGGCGCAGGCCGAAGTGGCCACGCGCTACCGTGAACTCCAGGCCGACGGCGAAAAGAAGCAGCATGCGCTGTGGTTCCTGAAGGAAACCGGGGCGCGCGAAGAACGCGCCAAGAAAGCCCAGGAAATGGCGCAGGCCCAGAACGAACTGGAAGCCGCCATCGCCGGCCTGCGAGCGGGCGAAGCCGCGCTGGAATCCCGGCGCCAGGCCCATTACGCGGCCAGCGACGCGGTCCACGCCGCCCAGGGCGGACTGTATGAGGCCAACGCCCAGGTCAGCCGCCTGGAGGCCGAGATCCGCCACGTGGTGGATTCCCGCAACCGCCTGCAGTCCCGCCGCGACCAGTTGCAGCAGCAGATCGCAGAATGGACCAGCCAGCGCGAGCACTGCACCGAACAGATCGCCCAGGCCGAAGACGACCTGGCGACCGCCGCCGCCCGCACCGAAGAGGCGCGTGCCACGGCGGAAGACGCCCAGGCGGGCCTGCCATCCGTCGAACAGCGGGTGCGCGAGGCCGCCGCCGGCCGCGACGAGATGCGTGCCGCCCTGGCCCGTGTCGAACAGAACCTGGCGCTGGTCGCTCAGACCCAGCGCGATGCCGACCGCCAGATGCAGGTCCTGGAGCAGCGCCGCGAACGCCTGCAGCAGGAACTGCGTGAACTACACGCTCCGGACCCGGTGCGCCTGGAGCAGTTGGCCGGCGACCGCCTGGCAGGCGAAGACCAGCTGGAAGAAGCCCAGGAAGAACTGACCACGCTGGAAGGCCGCGTGCCCGAAGCGGATGCCGAGCGCAGCCGCGCCCAGGCCGCCGCCCAGACCGACGTGCAGAACCTGGCACGCCTGGAAGCCCGCTTGTCGGCGCTGGTGAAACTGCAGGAAGACGTGCAGAAGCAGGGGGCGCTGGAACCCTGGCTGGCCAAGCATGAACTCGCCGGCCTGTCGCGCCTGTGGCAGAAGCTGCATGTCGAGCCGGGCTGGGAAACCGCCCTGGAATCGGCGCTGCGCGAACGTATGGCGTCGCTGGAAGTGCGCAATCTGGATTGGGCGCGCGCGTTCGCCGAAGACGCGCCGCCCGCCCGCCTGGCCTTCTACCAATTGCCGGTCGCCGCGCCCACGCCGCCTGCGCCCGCCGGCCTGACGCCGCTGGCCAGCCTGTTGCGCATCACTGATCCCGACCTGCGCACGCTCTTGAACGACTGGCTGGCCGGCATCTACACCGCCACCGACGTGACGCAGGCCCTGGCCATGCGCGCGACCTTGCCAGCGGGCAGCGCCTGCGTGGTCAAGGCCGGGCACCTGATCGACGCGCACAGCGTGCGCTTCTACGCGCCGGACTCCGAACAGGCCGGTCTGCTGGCCCGCCAGCAGGAAATCGAAAACCTGCAGCGCGAGATCAAGGCCCAGCAACTGATCGCCGACCAGGCGCGCGCCGCGGTCGCCCGCGCCGAAGTGGCGTGGCAGCAGGTGTCCCAGGCGATCGCCCCGGCGCGCACTCGCGTGGCCGAGGTCACGCGCCGGGTGCACGACATCCAGCTGGAACACTCGCGGCTGCAGCAGCAGGCCGAGCAATCCGGTGAACGCGCCTCGCGCCTGCGGCAGGACCTGGAAGAAATCAAGGTCCAGGAAGAAGACCTGCTTGCCACCCGCGAAGAGGCCGAAGCCCGTTTCGAGACCCTGGACGAGGAACTGGCCGAGCACCAATCGCGGTTCGCCGACGCCGAGATCGACGGCGAAACGCTGGCCGCCCAGGCCGAAGCCGCCCGCACGCGCCTGCGCGAGCTGGAGCGCGCGGCTCAGGAAGCGGAATTCGCCGAGCGCGGCATCCAGGTCCGCATCACCGACCTGCAGCGCAACCAGCAATTGGCCGCCGACCAGAGCCAGCGCGGCTCGGTCGAACTGGAACAACTGATGGGAGATCTGGCCGAGCTGGATGCCTCCGCATCCCAGGCTGGCTTGCAGGACGCTCTGGAAGCGCGTGCCGAGCGCGAGGAAGCGCTGTCGCGCGCGCGCCAGGAAATGGAAAACCTGGCCGCCTTGCTGCGCGGCGCCGACGAAGACCGGCAGCAGCAAGAGCAGACGCTGGAACCGCGCCGCGCGCGCATCATGGAATTGCAGTTGCAGGAACAGGCCGCTCGATTGGCCGAAGAACAGTTCACCGAACAGCTCAACGCGCGTGAAGTCGATCGCGAGGCGCTGGCTCAGGATCTGGCCAACGCCCCAGACGAATGGCGCCGCGCCAGCTGGCTGCAGCAGGAAGTGGGGCGCATTTCGCGCCAGATCGAATCGCTGGGCTCCGTCAACCTGGCGGCGCTGGACGAATTGAACACCTCGCGCGAACGCAAGGGCTTCCTGGATTCGCAGCACCAGGACTTGATGACCGCCATCGAGACCCTGGAAGACGCCATCCGCAAGATCGACCGCGAAACCCGCGAGCTGCTGCAAGAAACGTTCAATATCGTGAACGGCCACTTCGGCGAGCTCTTCCCCAAGCTGTTCGGCGGGGGCGAGGCGAAGCTCAGCATGACGGGCGAGGAAATCCTGGACGCAGGCGTGCAGGTGATGGCCCAGCCTCCGGGCAAGCGCAACAGCACGATTCACCTGCTGTCGGGCGGCGAGAAAGCGCTGACCGCGACCGCGCTGGTGTTCGCGCTGTTCAAGCTGAACCCGGCGCCGTTCTGCCTGCTGGACGAGGTGGACGCCCCGCTGGACGACGCCAACACCGAACGCTATGCGAACCTGGTTGCCAGCATGAGCGAGCAAACCCAGTTCCTGTTCATCTCGCACAACAAGATCGCCATGCAGATGGCCAAGCAACTGATCGGGGTAACCATGCAAGAGCAAGGGGTTTCGCGTATCGTTGCGGTAGATATAGATTCGGCCGTGCAAATGATGGCCTCCGAAGCGGCATAAACCCAATATTCAGAAAGGCGCCGCACTGTTGGCGCGGGATTTACACATGAGTGATTTGCAGATCGGGCTGATTGCCCTGGGCGTCTTGCTGATACTGCTGGTGCTGGGGTTCAACTGGTGGCAGGACCGGCGCGTCCGGCGCAAGATGCAGAGCCATTTCCCCACCTCCGAGCAGGATCCGCTCCTGGGCGGAGGCGCTGCGGCCAGCGCCACGGCGACGGCTTCGGCGGCGACTTCGCGTCGCGAACCTGGCATGGGCGGCGATGCGCCGCGCACGCAAGGCCAGCCTGCGCCCGTGGATCCGGGCAGCGATGCCGACGATGCCGAGGAACCTGATCCCGCCTGCGAAGTGGTCATCGAGATCAACTTCGCCGAACCGGTGCGCGGCGCCGACCTGCTGCCGTACATGCAAAGCCTGCGGCACGTGGGCCGCAAGCCCATGCGCGTGTTCGCCGAAACCGACCAGCGCCGTCATCGCGCGCGGGTCCATGCCGGCGAGACCTATGCCTCCATGCAATTGGCCGTGCTGCTGGCCAACCGCAGCGGTCCGCTGACCGCCATCGAATGGTCGCAAGCCTGGGCTCGCGCCCAGGACATGGCCGAACGCTTCGACGCCACGATCGAGGGCCCGGACCAGCAAGCCGTGCTGGAACAGGGCGCCCGCCTGGACGATACCTGCGCCGCCCTGGATACCCAGGTCGGCCTGACCCTGATGCTGGGCGCGGCCCAGCCGGCCGCTGAAGTCCTGTCCGTCGCCCGCGACACGGGTTTCGTTGCGGACGGCAACCGCCTGGCCTGGCCCGCCGAAAACGGCGTGACCCGCTTCACGCTGTCGCGTGCCGACGGGGCTGCCTTTGACGCCGGCATGGGTGGTGTCGAACGCCTGTACCTGCTGCTGGACGTGCCCTGCGCGCCGGCAGACAGCCGCGCCTTTGGTCGCATGGTGGATGTGGGCCGCGACCTGGCCGCGCGCCTGCGCGCCGAACTGGTCGACGACCAGGGCAAACCGCTGGCCGACGGTTCGGAAACGGTCATCGACGAACGGCTGCAAGTGCTGTTCGAACAGCTCGAACAAGCGGGCTTGCCCGCCGGAAGCGAGCGCGCTCAACGGGTGTTTGCGTAAATGAGCGGCACGTCTGGTGGGGAATCCGCGGCCCAGGCCGCGGCGCGCTTGCGCGCAGAGCTTGAACAGCACAACGTCCGCTATTACGTCTACGACGAACCCTCGATCTCGGATGCCCAGTACGACGGGCTGATGCGCCAGCTGGAAGCGCTGGAGGCCGAGCACCCCGAGCTGGTCACGCCGGAGTCGCCCACGCAACGCGTGGGGGCCGCCCCGGTCTCGGCGTTCGGTAGCGTGCGCCATGTGGTGCCGATGCTGTCGTTGAACAACGCATTCGACGAGGAAGAGGTCACGGCCTTCGATCGCCGCGTGACGGATACGCTGCGAGGCGCGGGCCTCTTGGGCCCGGCGCAACAAGCCGATTATTTCTGTGAATTGAAACTCGATGGCCTGGCGATCAGCCTGCGCTACGAAGACGGCCGCCTGGTGCAGGCCGCCACGCGCGGCGACGGCCAGACGGGCGAGGACGTCACCTCCAACATCCGCACGATCAAGGCGATTCCGCTGCAGTTGAAGGGCGCTGCCCCGAAGGTGCTGGAAGTGCGCGGCGAAGTGCTGATGAACCGCGCCGACTTCGAAAAGTTGAATGTGGCCCAGGCCAAACGCGACGAGAAAGTGTTCGTCAACCCGCGCAACGCCGCCGCCGGCAGCCTGCGCCAGCTGGACCCGCGCATCACGGCCAAGCGGCCGCTGCGCTTTTTTGCGTATGGCTGGGGAGAGGTCCAGGGCCTGCCCGGCGCGCAGAACGGCCAGTTCGATGAGACTTCTGCCGGCGCCGGCCAGGCCTCGGTGCTTCCGGAAAAATCGCACGGCGCGATGCTGGCCTGGCTGCACGAGCTTGGCTTGCCGGTCAATCTGATGCACAACCACCGGGCCACCGGCGCCGAAGGGCTGATGGCGTTCTACGCCAAGGTGGGCGCGATGCGCGCGACTTTGCCCTACGACATCGACGGCGTGGTCTACAAGGTGGATTCGCTGCCGGCCCAGAAGGTACTGGGTTTCGTGGCGCGCGCCCCGCGCTTTGCGCTGGCGCACAAGTTCGCCGCCGAAGAGGCCACGACGACCCTGCTGGATATCGAAGTACAGGTAGGGCGCACCGGTGCAATCACCCCGGTAGCTCGCCTGAAGCCCGTGTTCGTGGGCGGTGTCACCGTCACCAATGCCACGCTGCACAACGAAGACGAGATCCGCCGCAAGGACGTGCGAATCGGCGACACCGTCATCGTGCGCCGCGCTGGCGACGTGATTCCCGAGGTGTTGGGGCCTGTGCTTGAAAAGCGGCCGGACGACGCCCGGGAATTCGTCATGCCGACGGCCTGCCCGGTCTGCGGTTCGGCCATCGAAAGGCTGGAAGACGAAACCATCGCGCGCTGCACCGGCGGCTTGTTCTGCGGCGCGCAGCGCAAGCAGACCCTGTGGCACGCTGCCAGCCGCAAGGCGCTGGACATCGAAGGCCTGGGCGAAAAACTGGTGGACCAGTTGGTCGATAGCGGCCGCGTGAAGACGCTGGCCGACCTGTACAGCCTGCGTCCGCTGGAACTGGTGGGGCTGGACCGCATGGGCCAGAAATCCGCCGACAACCTGGTGGCCGCCATTGAAAAGGCCCGGGAGCCTGGTTTGGGCCGTTTGCTGTTCGCGTTGGGCATTCGCCACGTGGGCGAAACGACCGCACGGGACGTCGCGCGGCATTTCGGCAGCATCGACGCCATCATGGATGCCGACGAAGAGGCCTTGTCATCCGTGCCGGACGTGGGCCCGGTGGTTGCGGCTTCCATTCGCCGCTTCTTTGCCGAGCAGCACAACCGCGACGTGATCGAACAACTGAAGGCGCAGGGCGTGAACCCGGTGGCCGAAGCCGTGCCGCAAGGCACGACGTTGGCGGGCAAGACCTTTGTGTTGACGGGCACGCTGCCCAACTGGACGCGCGAAGAGGCTTCGATGCACATCCAGGCGGCCGGCGGCAAGGTCAGCGGCTCGGTATCCAAGAAGACGGCATACCTGGTCGCAGGCGAGGAGGCCGGCAGCAAGCTCACCAAGGCCCAGGAGCTGGGCGTGACGGTGCTGGACGAAGACGCGCTAAAGGCCTTGCTGGGCATGTCCTAGGCCCAGGCCCCACTCCTGTCTTCCCTGCAAAACGAAAAAGCTGCACGCCTTGGGCGCGCAGCTTTTTTTGCTTCAGGGAGGCTGGAGGCAAAAAAACTGCCCGCATCGGCGGGCAGTTTTCTTGTCTGGCGAGAGGCTTACTGAATCTTGGCCTTGTCGCGCAGTTGCTTCTGGTAGTCGGCCAGGGTTTGCTGGCGCAGCATTTCTTCCAGTTGCGGACGCACTTGATCCAGCGGCGGGAATTCCACCGGGCGGGTGTCGTCAACCATGATGATGTGCCAGCCGAACTGGGTTTGCACCGGCTTGTCGACCAGTTGGCCCTTCTTCAGCTGGGTCACGGCTTGCGCGAACGGCTGGACGTAGTTGGTCGGGGGAGCCCAACCCAGATCGCCACCCTTTTCGGCGCTGCCGGGGTCCTTCGAGTTCTTCTTGGCCAGGTCGTCGAACTTGCTCTTGTTGCTCTTGATCTGGGCCAGCAGGTCATTGGCCGTCTTCTCGTCTTCGACGAGGATGTGACGGACCTTGTATTCCATCTTGCCAGCTTGTTCCTTCTTGATCTTGTCGTATTCCGCCGTGACCTTGGCTTCCGACACCGGATTCTTGGCCAGGTAGTCGGCCATCAGGGCGCGCACCAGGATGCCTTGGCGGGCCAGTTCGACTTCGGTCTGAACATCGGCCTGCTTGGCGATACCGCTGGATTCGGCAGCTTGCACGAAGATCTGGCGGTTGATCATTTCTTGCTTGACCTGTTCGCGCAGTTGCGGCGAATCGGTTGCGCCTTGGCTGACCAGCAGCTTGACGAATTGATCCAGGTTCTTTTGCGGAATGGCCTTACCGTTGACGGTTGCCACGTTTTGCGCGAAAGCAGGCACGGCGATGACGCAGGCCGCAGCCAGCATGACGATGCGTTTCATGAATATCCTTTGACTTTCTATTTGGGAGCCTGGGCATCTAGCGCAAGCGCATGAATCGGATAGGGGATCAAATCTTGCAAATGATGATACACCAGCCTATGTCGCGCCACGGCGGAGAGCCCTGCAAAGCAAGACGCAACGATGTGCACGCGATAGTGGCCGGCGCCGTTTTTACTGCCTTCGTGGCCGGCATGCAAATGCGAGTCGTCCAGAATGTCCAAAGTGAGGGGTTCCAGGGCGGCTAGGCGCTCCCGGATCAGGGCGATGCGGTCGGTGGTGTCTGACATGGCGGCAAGGGGTAAGTTCCGGCGCGCCGCCCGGGGGCGGGCGCACCGATAGGAAGGGCCGTCTGGCGGATCAGGGCTTGCCCGGCGGGGTGCCGGAGCCGGCGTTTTCGTCGGTCTGGATGTGTTTGCCCAGCCATACCGATTGGCCAATTACGAAAACGACCATCAGGCCCATCAGGCCGAAGGCCTTGAAGCTGACCCATTGCGATTCGGTGAAATGGCCGGAGAACGCCACATACAGGTTCAGCGCGCCCGCGATCAGGAAGAAGCCGGCCCAGACCAGGTTCAGCTTGTCCCAGGCCGCGTCGGGCAACTGGATCTGCTTTTCCATCAGCCGGCGGATCAGGTTGCGGCCAAATAGCAGGCGGGCGAACAGCAGCGCGCCGCCGAACAGCCAATACAGCACCGTGGGCTTCCATTTGATGAAGACGTCGCTGTGCAGCCAGATCGTGGCGCCGCCGAAGACCAGGATGACCGTCAGGTTGATCCAGTGCATGGCCTCGGTGGGGCGGCCCGTGGCTTTCAGCCAGATGATCTGCAGCACGGCCGCCGCCATCGCGACGCCCGTGGCAATGAAGATGTCCGTGTACCGGTAGGCGATGAAGAACAGGAACAGCGGAAACAGGTCGAACAGAAACTTCTTCATTCAGTCTTCTATGGGTTCAAACGTCATCGACAGGGAGTTGATGCAATAGCGCAGCCCGGTGGGCTCGGGGCCGTCGGGGAAGACGTGGCCCAGGTGCGAATCGCAGACGTTGCACAGCACTTCGGTGCGCACCATCCCGTGGGTGGTGTCGCGCTCTTCGCGAACCAGTTCCGGGTCCAGCGGCTGGAAGTAGCTGGGCCAGCCACAGCCGGCGTCGAATTTGGTGTCGGATGCGAACAGGGCCGTGCCACAGCCCACGCAGCGGTAGATGCCGGGCGTGGTGGTATTCCAGTAACGCCCGGTGAATGCGCGTTCGGTACCCTTTTCCCGGGTGACCACGTATTCTTCGGGGGAAAGCTGTGCGCGCCATTCGGCGTCGGATTTGCGTACTTTTTCCATATGAGCTCTTGGAGTCCCGATGCCCGAAATGGTTCGGGCATAATCCCGCCCCATGTTAATCGAGTTTGACCAGGCGGTAGTGTCCACGCCCCAGGCGGAAGTGTTGCGCGGGGTGAGCCTGACCCTGGCCGAACGCCGCATCGGCATCGTCGGCCCCAACGGCGCCGGCAAGAGCACCCTGGCGCGCCTGGTCAACGGCCTGGTGCTGCCTTCCGCGGGCAGCGTGCGGGTGGATGGGCTGGATACGCGCCGGGACCTGAAGGCCGTGCGCCAGCGGGTCGGCTTCGTGTTCCAGAACCCCGAGAACCAGATTGTCTTTCCCATCGTGCGGGAAGACCTGGCGTTCGGCCTGAAGCGCCTGGAACCCGACAAGGCGCGGCGCGAAAGCCGCATCGAATCCCAATTGGGCGCGCTGGGCGTGGGCCATCTGGCCGACCGCACCAGCCACACGTTGTCGGGCGGCGAGCGCCAGCTTGTGGCCTTGGCGGCCGTCCTGGTGATGGAGCCGGCGCTGATCGTCTTCGACGAGCCCACCACCCAGCTGGACCTGCGCAACCGCAACCGGGTGCGCAACGCCATTGCCGGGCTGCCTCACGACGCCATTGTCGTCAGCCACGATCTGGAACTGCTGGAAGACTTCGACCGCGTGCTGGTCGTGCGCGACGGGGGCATCGCCGCCGACGACACGCCGGGCGCCGCCCTGCGCTGGTACCGGGAGCATTGCGCATGATGGAACCGCTATACGTCGCCGGCCGGTCGCCGTTGCACCGGCTGCCGGCCTGGCTGAAGCTCGCGGCGTTGATCGGAGCCGGGGCAGGGCTGTTCATGCTGCGCGACCCGCGCTGGCTGGCTTTGGCATTTGCCGCGGCGGCAGCGCTGGTCGGATCCACGGGCGTCGCTGCGGCCGCCGTCTTGCGCCAGGTGCGGGGGCTGCTCTGGGTGCTGCTGGCTGTCGCGCTGTTCACCGGATGGTTTCAAGGCTGGGTCGAGGCGCTGGCCGTGGTGTTGCGCATCGGGGCGATGGTGGGGCTGGCGCTGGCGGTCACGCTGGCCACCCGCACCTCGGACCTGATCGCCGTCTGCGAACGCGCGCTGATGCCGTTTGAACGCATCGGCCTCGCGGATGCCGGCAAGGTCGCACTGGCCTTGGCGCTGGCCTTGCGCTTCGTCCCCGAGATCTGGCGCAATTTCCAGGAGATCCGCGAAGCGCAAGCCGCCCGCGGGCTTGGCGCCCACCCGGTCGCCTTGATCGTGCCGCTGATCGTGCTGACGTTGAAGCGCGCCCAGGAAGTCGCCGAAGCCATCGACGCGCGCAGCCCCTGAGGGCGGCGCGCACAGCCTTGATTCCTTAGAGGGGAAACCATGAAATCCAATAACACCGTGCTGATCGCGCTGTTCGCGGCGCTGATCGTCGTCTTGAGCCTGATGCCGCCGATTCCACTGCCCGGCATTCCGGTGCCCATCACCTTGCAGACGCTGGGCGCCATGCTGGCCGGCGCGATGCTGGGGCCGCTGCGCGGCGCGCTGGCCTGCCTGCTGTATCTGGCGCTGGCGGCGATCGGCCTGCCGGTGCTGCCGGGCGGCCGGGGCGGTCTGGGCGCCTTCTTCGGCCCCACCGGCGGGTTTCTGGTCGGGATGGTAGCGGGCGCCTTCGTGACGGGCTGGCTGGCGCGCCGTCTGGCGGGCCGCGCCACGAGCTCCTGGACGGTGTTGGCGGGTTATGTGGCCGCATGCGTCGTGGGCGGCATCGCGGTGGTGTATGCCTTTGGCGTGCCGTGGCTGGCGTCGGTGACCAAGATGGGGCTGCCCAAGGCGGCGACGGCGGTGGCGGTGTTCCTGCCGGGCGATCTGGTCAAGGCCGTGGTGGCGGCGTGGGTGGCCTCGCGTGTTGAACGCGTCTGGCCGATGCTGGGACGCTAGGCTGGCGGCACAGGGAATCCCCCAACTGACGCGCCGAAAGTTTTTCTAGTACAAGTTCGCCATTAACGAATGCGTTTGCTAAAACAAGGTTTCCGTAGCACATCAGGGATTTACCGTAGTTGTGGGAAGTCATCTGATACTGTTTTAACCATATAATATTTTTTTCTGTATAACTTTAACTAGGCTCGCTTCGCCTCAATCGAGGCACATAAGAGCCACCACAGGAGACAAAAATATGCGCAAGCACTTCGGCTTGTCCGCGGCGGCTGCCGCTTTCGCCCTGACTCTGCCGCTCCTGGCGAGCGCACAGGTCAAGGTGGGCGTGACGGTATCCAGCACCGGCCCCGCCGCGTCGCTGGGGATCCCCGAGCGCAACACCGTGGCATTGCTGCCCAAGGAAGTGGCCGGCCAGAAGATCGAATGGATCGTCCTGGACGACGCCACCGACACGACGCAAGCCGTCAAGAACTCGCGCAAGTTGGCCTCCGACGACAAGGTCGACGTGCTGATCGGCACGTCCGTGACGCCGGGCTCGCTCGCCATGGTGGACGTGGCCGCCGAAGCCAAGGTGCCGATGATCAGCGTGGCCGCCAGCGCCAAGATCGTCGAGCCGGTGGACGAGAAGCGCCGCTGGGTCTTCAAGACCCCGCAGAACGATGCGCTGATGGCCGGCGCCCTGGCTGACGCCATGGCCAAGTCCAAGGTCAAGACGCTGGGCTTCATCGGCTTTGCCGACGCCTACGGCGACGGCTGGCTGGACGTGATGCAAAAGGCCGCCAAGGCCAAGGGCATCGAGATCGTCGCCATTGAAAAATACAGCCGCACCGACACCAGCGTGACGGGCCAGGTCCTGAAGCTGGTCGGCGCAAAGCCCGACGCCATCCTGATCGCCGGCGCCGGCACCCCGTCGGCCCTGCCGCAGAAAGAACTGAAGGCCCGCAACTACGGCGGCACCATCTATCAGACCCACGGCGCCGCCAACAACGACGTGCTGCGCGTCTGCGGCAAGGACTGCGACGGCATGCTCCTGCCGGCCGGCCCGCTGCTGGTGGCGGCCCAGTTGCCTGATTCCAACCCGGTCAAGAAGTCGGCCCTGGCCTACGTCGAGACCTACGAGAAGGCCAACGGCGCCGGCTCGACCAACACGTTCGGCGGCCACATGTGGGATGCCGGCCAACTGGTCGTGGCGGCATTGCCGGTGGCGTTGAAGTCGGGCGCCAAGCCTGGCACGCCGGAATTCCGCGTCGCCATGCGCGACGCGCTGGAAGGCGTGAAGGATCTGGCCGCCTCGCAAGGCGTGTTCAACATGTCGCCCACCGACCACGCCGGCTTTGACGAGCGTTCGCGCGTCATCGTCAAGGTCGAAGGCGGCAAGTGGGTCTATCAGCCCGGCCTGTAATTCCCCAGGATTGCCCGATCCACGGGTGCGCGACGTAAGGCAGGCGCCAGTCGCTGGCGCTTGTCTTGCGGCACCCGAGCAATGCTTCGCACCGGCCTTTCCGGCCGGTGTGTCGTATCAGCAAGAAATCACAAGGTAGTTGTTCGATGGATTCCTCAATTGCGCTGATCCTGCTGCAAGACGGTGTCGTCAACGGCGCTATCTATGCCCTGTTGGGCATGGCTCTGGTGCTGGTTTTCGCCGTTACGCGCGTCATTTTCATTCCCCAGGGCGAGTTCGTGGCGTTTGGCGCCTTGACGCTCGCCATGCTGGTGGACGGCAAGGTGCCCGGCACCGCCTATCTGCTGCCGCTGCTGGGCGCCGTCTGCCTGGCGCTTGAACTGCTGCGCGCCGTGCGCACCCGCAGCTTCGCCGGCCTGCCCAAATCGCTGGTCACCTGTGTCGTCCTGCCGCTGGCGCTGTTCTGGGTGACCAAGAGCTATACCGGACCGGACAACTCGCTGTGGCTGAACATGCTGCTGACGCTGTTGCTGGTGATCCCGATGGGCCCGATGGTTTACCGCATCGTCTACCAGCCGTTGGCCGAAGCCACCGTGCTGGTGTTGCTGATCGTCTCCGTGGCCGTGCACTTTGCCTTGATGGGCCTGGCACTGGTGTTTTTTGGCGCCGAAGGCTGGCGCACGCCGGCGTTCGTCAGCGGCCAGGTGGATCTGGGCTTCATGGTCTGGTCCGCGCAAAGCCTGTTCGTGGTGGCGACCTGCGCGCTGCTGATCGTGGCCCTGTGGCTGTTCTTCGGCAAGACGCTGTATGGCCGCGCGTTGCGCGCCACCGCCGTCAACCGCCGCGGCGCGCGGCTGGTCGGCATCAGCACCACCATGTCCGGCAGCCTGACGTTCACGCTGGCGGTGGGTATCGGCGCCATGTCCGGCATGCTGATCGCGCCCATCACCACCGTCTACTACGACACGGGCTTCCTGATCGGCTTGAAGGGCTTCGTGGGCGCCATCATCGGCGGCCTGGCCAGCTACCCCATCGCCGCGGCGGGTTCGCTGCTGGTCGGCGTGCTGGAGTCGTTCTCGTCCTTCTGGGCCAGCGCCTATAAGGAAGTGATTGTCTTTACCCTGATTATCCCGGTTCTGGTGTGGCGTTCGTTCAGCACCCATCACGTGGACGAAGAGGAATAAACGTCATGAACCGCATTTTGCTTGCCGTATTCATCGTCGTCCTGGCGGGCCTGCCGTTGGTGCCGGTCACGCCCGAATTCTGGGTGACGCAACTCAATTACATCGGCCTGGCGAGCCTGGTCGTGCTGGGGCTGGTGCTCTTGACCGGCGTGGGCGGCCTGACGTCCTTCGGCCAGGCGGCGTTCGTTGGCCTGGGTGCTTACACCACCGCCTTCCTGACCACGCAGTACGACGTATCGCCCTGGCTGGCGTTGCCCGTCGGCCTGGTCATCACCGCCGTCGTGGCGTATCTGCTGGGCGCGATCACGTTGCGCCTGTCGGGCCACTATCTGCCGTTGGGCACCATCGCCTGGGGCCTGTCGCTGTATTTCCTGTTCGGCAATATCGATTGGCTGGGCAAGCACGACGGCATCGCCGGCATCGAACCCCTCAGCGTTTTCGGCATTTCGCTGGCCAGCGGCCGGCACATCTATTACCTGATCTGGGTGTTCGTGCTGCTGGCGCTGTGGGCCACGCGGAATCTGCTGAACTCGCGTCCGGGCCGCGCCATCCGCGCGCTGAAAAGCGGCGCAGGCATGGCCGAATCCATGGGCGTGAACACGGCCGCGTACAAGGTCGTGATCTTCGTCTGGGCGGCACTGCTGGCCTGCATTTCGGGCTGGCTCTACGCGCACATGCAGCGCGCCGTCAGCCCCAGCCCCTTCGGCCTGAACTACGGCATTGAATACCTGTTCATGGCGGTGGTGGGCGGTGCGGGTTACGTCTGGGGCGCCTTGCTCGGTTCCAGCGTCATCCTGGTGCTGAAGGACCAGTTGCAGAACCTGCTGCCCAAGCTGCTGGATACCAACGCCAACTTCGAAATGATCGTTTTCGGCGTGCTGCTGATTCTGATGCTGCAATACGCCCGCAACGGCCTGTGGCCGATCCTGGCGGGCTGGTGGGGCAGCGTTACCGGGGCCGACGGTTCGCGTCGCAATCTGGCGCCGCCGGCGCCCGCGCCCGCCTTGCCGACGCGCGAGCGTCCGCAAGCGGGGCAGGTCGTGCTGGAAGTGGACGCCATCCGCAAGGAATTCGGTGGTCTGGTCGCGGTCAACGACATCACCTTCAAGGTCAGTTCGGGCGAAATCATGGGCCTGATCGGCCCCAACGGCGCCGGCAAGAGCACGACCTTCAACCTGATCAGCGGCGTACTGCCGGTGACGCGCGGCAAGGTCACGTTCATGGGCCAGCGCATCGACAACCGCTCGGCGCGCGAAATCGCCAAGCTGGGCGTCGGCCGCACCTTCCAGCACGTGCAACTGCTGCCCGGCATGACCGTGCTGGAAAACGTGGCGCTGGGCGCGCACTTGCGCTCCGACGTCGGCGTGCTGGCGGGCGCCTTGCATTCGGACCGCGCCCGCGAGGCGCAGTTGCTGCACGAGGCTGCCGAGCAGATCAAGCGGGTGGGCCTGGGCGAGTACCTGTACGAGCAGGCGGGCAACCTGGCACTGGGCCAGCAACGCATCCTGGAAATCGCGCGCGCCCTGGCGTCCGATCCTGTGCTGTTGCTGCTGGACGAACCCGCCGCCGGCCTGCGCTACAAGGAAAAGCAGGACTTGGCGCGCGTGCTGGAACAACTGCGCGCGGAAGGCATGAGCATTCTGCTCGTCGAACACGATATGGATTTTGTGATGCGCCTGACCAACCACCTCGTGGTGATGGATTTCGGCACCAAGCTGGCCGAAGGCGTGCCGGCCGATGTGCAAAAGAACCCGGCGGTGCTGGAAGCCTATCTGGGCGGCATCGACGACGACCTGCCCGAAGCGGATCAGGCCAAGCCCGTGTCGGCCGGAGGTGTGCAATGAGCGCCACGCAAACCCCCGTCCTGGAAGTCAGCAACCTGTCGGCCCGCTACGGCAAGGTGGGTGCGCTGGTGGGCGCCTCCCTGACCGTGCCCGCCGGCAGTATTGTGACCGTGATCGGCGCCAACGGCGCCGGCAAATCCACCATGCTGAACGCCATGATGGGTTCTTTGCCGCAGACCGGCCATTCCGCCGGCACCGTGCAGTACGCCGGTACCGACGTGTCGACCTGGCAGGTGGAGCGCCGCGTGGCGGCCGGCATGTCGCTGGTGCCCGAACGCCGCGAACTGTTCGGCACCATGTCCGTGGAAGACAACCTGCTGTTGGGAGGCTTTCGCCGCTATCGGGCGCGCGAGGCCGGCTGGCGCGACACGTTGAACGAAGTGTTTGACCTGTTTCCGCGGCTGCGTGAACGCCGCGCCCAACAGGCCGGCACCTTGTCCGGCGGCGAACGCCAGATGCTGGCTGTCGGCCGTGCGCTGATGGCCAAGCCCACGCTGCTGATGCTGGACGAACCCAGCCTGGGCCTGGCGCCGCGCATCGTGCGCGAGATCTTCCACATCATCGCGCGCCTGCGCGAAACCGGCGTGGCGATCCTGCTGGTCGAGCAGAACGCCCGCGCGGCCCTGCAAGTGGCCGACTACGGCTACGTGCTGGAAACCGGCGAAGTGATCCTGCACGGCCCGGCGCGCGAACTGGCCGGCGATCCGAAGGTCATCGAAAGCTACCTTGGCCTGGGCAAGGGCGCGGAAAAAGACTGAGCGGGCACCCCAAGCCGATCCCGAAAAAGCCGGACACCGACAGGTGCCCGGCTTTTTTTATCTGTCGAACACCTCGACCACGCGGAAGCGTTCGCAGACCAGCATCATGTCCGGCGCATAGCCACCGTTGCGCTCGAAGTAGCCGATGTGCGCGTCGCGCCAGGCATCGTACGGGCCTTCGCCCTCGGCCAGCGCGAAGGCTTCGTCCACCTGGTCAAAGCGCTGGATCAGCACATGGGTGGTCTCGATGACGCAAGCGGGCCGGCCCTTGCCGTCCAGCACCACGTCGCGCCGCCCGGCCGCGGGCACGGGCTCCTTGTCGTTGAAGTGATGCAGAGCGCCGCAGGTCGCCGTCTTGGTGCCGGCCAGCACCAGCGCCAGCAGTTCGTCGGCCAGCTCGGGCGAGTCGCCGAACTGGAATGTCACGGCGTTTTCGTAGGGGGCCGGGGGTTTCACGCTTGGGGTGTCCATTGCAGGTTCAGCTCCTGGCCCATTTCTGGGTCGGACGTGGAAGGGGCGCCGGTTTCAATGCGTCCGGCCAGCCGGCGCGTACAGGCGAGGTCGTCGGGGACATGCACGGTGACGTCATACCAGCCGCCTGTTCGGGTCATGTCCCACGACAGTTCGACGGATTCGCCGGGCGCCAATGCGGCGCCGGTTTGTGGCGGGTGGCGGTAGGCATTGGCCTCGACACGGAACGTGCGCGGTTCGGGGCCGGGGTTCTGCACCGTCAGCCGCAGGGACGCGCCGGGTCCGGCGTAGGTGGCGGTGACTTCCAAGGGCGGCACCGCCCCGGCTACCGCGCGCCCCGTGCAATGGCGATGGAACCCGTTCGGCCCCAGCACCCACAGGTCGTAGCGGCCGTCATCGCCGGCCGTCAGCCATTCACCTTCCAGCCGCTTGCCGGCTTCCACGGTGTAGCGGCGCGGGCCGCGGTCCAGATGCAGCCGGTCGTAGACATGCAGCACCGCGGCGGCCGCGCCGACGTTCTCGAATTGCAGCGTGACGCGGTCGCCGTCCACCCGCGCGTGGGTATGCAGCGCATAAGGCAGTGCGCGAGAGGGACGCGTGCCGGATTGCTGGCGAGCCAGCGTCGGTTGCGCGGGAGCAGGGGGCGTCACGGTGCCGGGCAGCGCGGAGGCTTGCGCAGCCCGCTCGGCCGTGGCGGGAAAGTCGCGCAGCAGGTCGGCGCCATCCGGGTTGGCAAAATCGAAGATCGACGTCAGGTCGCCGCAGACGGCGCGGCGCCAGGGCGAGATATTCGGCTCGGCCACGCCGAAGCGCTGCTCGACGAAACGCAGCACCGACGTGTGGTCGAACACTTGCGAATTGACCCAGCCGCCCTTGGTCCACGGCGAGAGCACGTACATGGGCACACGCGGCCCCAGCCCGTAGACGCCGTGCAGATGCGCCGGCGTGTCGTCCTTTTCCACCCCGGTGATGAGCTCGTGGTATTCGCCGCGGGTGTCCACGGTGGACGCGCCGGCCAGTGCGCCCGTGGCGTCGCGCGAAGGAGGTGCGGGCGGCGGCATGTGATCGAAGAAGCCGTCGTTCTCATCGAACATCAGCAGCAGGACGGTCTTGCTCCAGACCTCGGGATTGGCGGTCAGCGCATCCAGGACGCGGGCCGTATAGTCCGCGCCTTGCGCGGGGCTGGACGGGCTGGGGTGTTCGGATCCCGCCTTGGTGGCGCAGATCCACGACACCTGCGGCAGCGTGCCGTCCAGCACGTCCTGGCGCAACCGGTCCAGGCTACGGGTCGTCAGCGCCTTTTCCTTCAGCGCGGCAAGCGATCCCGGCACCCCGTGGTAGGCATCGCGATAGGCCTTGAACCCGGCCGTGGGATTCAGCGAGTAGTTGTCCGCCATATCCTGGTAGATGCGCCAGCTGACGCCGGCGGCTTCCAGCCGTTCCGGATAGGTGGTCCACGTGTATGCGCGGGCGGGGTCTCCGCCCTTGAGCTTGTTGTAGACGTTGCCCAGCGCCGGGCCATTGCCGCGTCCGGCGCCATCGTTCGTGCCGCTCCACACGAACAGCCGGTTCGTATTGGTGCCGCCGGTGAATGAGCAGTGGTAGGCGTCACAGACGGTGAAGGCGCGCGCCATGGCGTACTGGAAAGGCATGTCGGCCTCGGTGTAGTACGCCATCGAATGGTTCTTCTTGGCCGCGGGCCAGCGGCCCATGCGGCCGGCTTCCCAGGCATCCTGGGCGTTGGACCAGGTGTGCGGCGTGCTGGCGATGCGCAAGGTCTCGAAGGCTTCACGCGTGTCCAGGTGATAGGGCAGTACGGTGCGCGGGGCGCCTTCGTCGGGCTTGTCGTTGTATTGCGCCCAGACGGTGCGATGGCGGGCCTCGGGACTGTCCGGCACCGGGATGGGAAAGCGGTCGCCAAAGCCGCGCACACCCGCCAACCCGCCGAAATAATGGTCGAACGAGCGGTTCTCCTGCATGAAGATCACGATGTGTTCGACATCGCGGATCGTGCCGGTGCGGTGGTTGGCGGGAATCGCCAGCGCGCGGCGGATGGAGGCCGGCAGCAGCGCCAGCGCACTGCCGGCGCCTGCCAGGGTTGCGCTGTTGCGCAGAAAGTCGCGTCGTGTCTGCATCGTCGGGCATCGCTTGAATACGACACTGCCCGCGAAAGGGCGGGCAGCGTCGAGGGTGTGCGAGAGGGGGCGGCGCCGGTTCAGCGGCTGCCGGTGCTTTCCGCGTAGTCCATGTACAGCTTGTGCGCGCGGCGGGCCAGCGGGCCGTATTCCAGCGCACGGCCTTCCACGCGGTTCACGTGCACCACCTTGCCGTAGTTGCCGGACGAGAAGACTTCGTCGGCCTCTTCGACGTCGGCGCGGGTCAGGCTGCGTTCCTGCACTTCGACGCCGTCTGCCTTCAGCAAGGCCAGGACGCGGCGGCGCGTGATGCCGTTCAGGAACGTGCCGTTGTCCACAGGCGTGGACACCACGCCGTTCTTGGCCAGCCACAGGTTGCTGGTGGCGAATTCGGCGATGTTGCCCGCGCCGTCCAGCATGATGGCGTTGTCGAATCCCTTTTCCGCGGCTTCGCGGATGGCGCGCTGGCCGTTGGGGTACAGGCACGACGCCTTGGCGTCGGTGGGCGCCATATTGGGCCAGGAACGCGCAAAGCTGGAGAAGCAGGCCGAGAAACCTTGCTCGCCGGGCATCGGCACCTTGAACACGTGCAGCACGAATTGGGTCTTGTCGGCATCCGGCAGCAGGAAGCCGTCGGCGCAGTAGAACATCGGCTTGATGTAGAGCTCGGTGCCCGCCGGGAACTTGGCCACGGCTTCCAGGCACAGCTTCTGGATCGCTTCCCAACCGATTTGCGGCTTCATCAGCATCTTTTCAGCCGAGCGCACGACGCGCTGGCAGTGCAGGTCCAGGTCGGGCGTCAGGCCGCGGAACGCGCGCGCGCCGTCAAAGACCATGCTGGCCATCCAGAAGGCGTGGTCGGCGGGGCCGAGCAGTTTGGGGTTCTCGGTGGTCCAGTGACCGTCGTGCCAGTACAGGGCATCCATGTTCATCTTCCTTTGCTTGAATCGGGTAGGCGCTTCTTCGGCGCCGAAACGCCAGGATACATGAGGCGGCGGCTGCGCTCGGTCCGTCACTCGCGCGCAAGCGCTGCCTGGACGCGATCGGCGGCTTCCGCCGGCATCCATTGCCGCCAGACGGGGCCGTACTGCTTCAGGAAATAGCGCGCCGCATCCTCGGGTTCCTTGCCCTCGTTCTCCAGCCAGCCCAGGGTGGCGTTGATGGCGTCGTCGGGTACGGTCAGCTTGCCCAGGAACTCGGCGATCCGGGGCGCTTCCTTGGCGAACGCCGCGTTCACGCCCGTGACAACGGGGTTGGGCTTGAACTCGGTGGCGACCGGATCGGCGCACTTGGGATCGGTCATGCAGGTGTAGGCCGCCTGGTCGAAGGCGGGCAGCTCCAGCTTCACCAGGTCCAGCGCGCCCACCAGCGACGTAGGAGTCCAGTAGTAGAAGACGATGTCGCGCTTGCGCTTGTAGGCCGACACGATGGCCGCCTTCTGCGCCGCGCCCGAGCCGGGCGCGAACAGCGAGTAGTCCTTGTCCAGTTTCAGGGCGCGCAGCAAGTTGTCGTTCAGGGTGCCGCAGGCCCAGCCGGCGGGGCAGCCGTAAATGCGGCCGCGGCCCGGGTCTTCGGGGTCAGTGAACACGTTCTTGAAGCGTGCCAGATCGGACGCGGCCTTCAGCTCCGGGTGGCGTTCGACGGTGTAGCGGGGCACATACCAGCCTTCGCCGGCGTCATATACGTGACCCACGCCCAGGACCTTGCCGCTGGCCAGCGCCTTTTTCCAGGCGCCCTCGATCTGGCCGGGCCACACTTCGGGCGTCACGTCGACGTCGCCACGTTGCAGCGCCGCCAGCATGGGCAGCGTTTCGCCGATTTCGACCGTGGTCTTGCAGCCGTAGCCGTGTTCCAGCACATAGCGTTCAATGCCGGCCAGCACCAGGTTGGACTCCCAGTTCAGGCCGCTGAAGCGGATGGGCCGGTTGACTTCGCAGGTGGGGGCGGGCGACGCCGCTTGGGCGGCCGGGGCCAGGAGGGCCGCAGCCAGCGCCAGGGCGCCGATGACGGGGGCGAGCGGATGCGGGTTGCGCATGGTCAGGCACCTGTGTGATGGGGTGCGTTTTATTGTACGGGTGCTTGGCCGCAGGCCAAACGCAAACGGGGCCGCATGGTGCGGCCCCGTTCGGGTGGCAAGCGCGTGCCGGTCAGGCGCGGGCGGCGCGCCGGCGTTCGATGAAGGCGCCGAATTCGCCCACGATGCCGCGGCGGAAGGCCAGCACGCAGATCACGAAGATCAGGCCGATCACGATGGTGACGGATTCACCCAGGCGCAGGAACCAGTCCACGCCGGTCAGGTTGGCCATCATCTGGCCGAAATCGCCCACCTTGTTCTCCAGCAGCACCACGATGAAGGCGCCCAGGATCGGGCCCGTCAAGGTACCGAGCCCGCCGATCAGCGTCATCAGGATGACCAGCCCCGACATCTGCCAGGTGGCGTCCGACAGGGTGGCCGACACGAACACCAGCGTCTTGGTGGCGCCCGCCAGGCCGGCCAGCGCGGCCGACAGCACGAAGGCCAGCAGCTTGAAGCGGTCGACGTCGTAGCCCAGCGAGATGGCGCGCGGCTCGTTTTCGCGCAGCGCCTGCAGCACTTGCCCGAAGGGCGAGTTCACCGTGCGCCAGATGATGAAGTAGCCGATGATGAAGATGGCCATCACCAGGTAGTACAGGTTGATGTCCTTGGACAGGTCGACCAGCCCCAGCAAGGTGCCGCGCGGCACGCTTTGCAGACCGTCTTCGCCGCCGGTGAACTTGGCCTGCAGGAAGAAGAAGAACACCATCTGCGCCAATGCCAGGGTGATCATGGCGAAGTAGATGCCGCTGCGCCGGATGGCGATGGCGCCCATTGCCAGGCCCAGCAGCGCCGCCACGCCTACGCCGAACAGCAGGCCGATTTCGGTGGGGAAGCCCCAGACCTTCATCGCATGGCCGGCGGCATACGCCGCGCTGCCCAGGAAGGCGGCATGCCCGAAGGACAGCAACCCGGTAAAGCCCAGCAGCAGGTTGAACGCGCAGGCGAAAAGCGCGTAGCACATGATCTTCATGGCGAAGATCGGATACACCCCGAGAAAGGGTAGAGCGGCCACCACGACGGCCAGGACCGCATAGCCCAGGAGTTGACGATTCATTTTTCTTTTCCGAACAGCCCGGCCGGGCGGATCAACAGAACGATGGCCATGATGATGAACACCACGGTGCTGGAGGCTTCGGGCCAGAACACCTTGGTCAGTCCTTCAATCACGCCCAGGCCCAGACCGGTCACGATGGCGCCCATGATGGACCCCATGCCCCCGATCACGACCACGGCGAACACGACGATGATGAGGTTGGACCCCATCAGCGGGGAAATCTGCAGGACGGGCGCAGCCAGCACGCCGGCAAAGCCCGCCAGCGCCACGCCGAAGCCGTAGGTCAGCGTGATCATGCGGGGCACGTTCACGCCGAACGCCTCGACCAGGCGCGGGTTTTCGGTGCCGGCACGCAGCAGGGCGCCCAGGCGGGTGCGTTCGATCACGAACCAGGTGGCCAGGCACACGACCACCGACGCCCCTACGACCCAGCCGCGATAGTTCGGCAGGATCATGAAGCCCAGATTGGTCGCGCCGCGCAAGGCCTCCGGCGTGGGATAGGGTTGGCCCGACACGCCGTAGAAGCTGCGGAACAGCCCCTCGATCAGCAGCGTCAGCCCGAAAGTCAGCAGCAGGCCGTACAGGTGATCGAGTTTGTACAGGTGCTTGAGCAGCAATTTCTCGATCAGGATGCCGAATAGCCCGACGACCAACGGCGCCAGGATCAGCATGACCCAGTAGTTCAACCCCAGGTACGACAGCCCCATCCAGGCGACGAACGCGCCCAGCATGTAAAGCGCGCCGTGCGCGAAGTTGATGACGTTCAGCAGCCCGAAGATAACGGCCAGCCCGAGCGACAACATGGCATAGAAGGAACCGTTGACCAGGCCCAGTAATAGCTGGCCGAACAAGGCCTGTATAGGGATGCCGAAAAGGTCAGTCATCTTGTGAAAATCCTGCGCGTACGGATGGAAGCGAGCAAATGCAAGGTGCGGCGGCGGCTTGCGCCTGGCCGCACCTCGGGGTCACATAAGCCGGTGATTACTTCTTGACCAGCTTGCAGGTGGACTCGGACAACTTGGTGTAGACCTCGTCGCCCGGCAGCGTCGCCACGACCTTGTAGTAGTCCCACGGAGCCTTGGATTCGGCCGGGGTCTTGACCTGCATCAGGTACATGTCGTGGATCATGCGGCCGTCTTCGCGCACGTAGCCGCCCTGGGCGAAGAAGTCGTTGATCTTGTTGGACTTCATCCACTTCATGACGGCATCGCCGTCGTCCGTGCCGGTGGCCTTGACCGCGTTCAGATAGAAGGTGAGGGCGGAATAGTCGCCGGCCTGCAGCATGGACGGCTTGCGGCCGACCTTGGCTTCGAACTTCTTGGACCAGGCGCGCGAAGCGTCGGATTGGTCCCAGTACCAGCCGTCGGTCAAGTACATGCCCTGCGTGGCCTGCAGGCCCAGCGCGTGCACGTCGTTTATGAAGACCAGCAGGCCCGCCATCTTCATGGTCTTGGTCACGCCGAATTCATTGGCGGCTTTGATCGCGTTGATGGTGTCGCCGCCCGCGTTGGCCAGACCCAGGATCTGCGCCTTGGAGGCTTGCGCTTGCAGCAGGAAGGACGAGAAGTCCGAGGCGCCCAGCGGCGCCCGCACCTGGCCTCTCACATCACCGCCGGCGGCCTTGACGACCGCCATGGTGTCACGCTCCAGCGCATGGCCGAAGGCGTAGTCGGCGGTCAGGAAGAACCAGCTCTTGCCGCCATCCTTCACGACGGCGGAACCGGTGCCGCGCGCCAGGGCCACGGTGTCGTACGCATAGTGCACGGTGTAGGGGGAGCATTGCGCGTTGGTCAGGTCCGAAGCGCCCGCGCCGATGGCCATGAAGGGCTTCTTCTTGGCTGCGGCCACGCCGGCCATGGCCAGGCTGGTCGACGAGTTCGTGCCGGCGATAATGACGTCGACCTTCTGTTCGTCGAACCATTCGCGCACGCGGGCCGACGCGACGTCGGCCTTGTTCTGGTGGTCGGCCGAGACGACTTCAATCTTCTTGCCGTTGATCGAGCCGCCGGCGTCTTCGATCGCCATGCGGATCGCGTCCAGACCAGCCTTGCCGTCGATGTCGGAATACACACCCGACATGTCGGTGATGAAGCCGATGCGGATGACATCGTCGGAGATACCTTGCGCATGGGCGGTCGCCCCTGCAAATCCCAGGCCCGCCATGGCCAGTGCAGCAGTGATAGTGTGCAGCTTCATGGGATGACTCCTCTTCCCTACGGTGTAGTGTTGCCGGGGTTCCGGCGGATGACAGGTTGTTTTAGACGCCCAGCAATTCGTTGAGCGTGTCCTGTTTTTCTGAAAGTTCTGCCGCTTCGAAATGCTCGACGATCTGGCCGTGCTCCATGACATAGAAGCGATCGGCCAGGGGAGCCGCGAAGCGGAAGTTCTGCTCCACCATGACGATGGTGTAGCCGCGCTGCTTGAGCGTCGTGATCATGCGGGCCAGCGCCTGCACGATGACCGGCGCCAGGCCTTCGGAGATTTCGTCCAGCAGCAGCAGGTTGGCGCCGGTGCGCAGGATGCGCGCCACCGCCAGCATTTGCTGTTCGCCGCCCGACAAGCGGGTGCCGGGCGAATTCCGGCGCTCTTGCAGGTTGGGGAACATGTCGTAGATCTCGGCCAGCGACATGCCGCCGCCCAGCGAGCCCACGACAGGGGGCAGCAGCAGGTTTTCTTCGCAAGACAGGCTGGCGAAGATGCCGCGTTCTTCAGGGCAATAGCCCACGCCCAGATGGGCGATCTTGTAGGTGGGCAGGTCGATGGCTTCGGTGCCGTGGATGCGCACCGAACCCTTGCGCGATCCGGTCAGGCCCAGAATGGCCCGCAGCGTCGTGGTGCGGCCGGCGCCGTTGCGGCCCAGCAGCGTGACGACTTCGCCTTGCCCCACGCGCATATCCACGCCGTGCAGGATGTGCGATTCCCCGTACCAGGCTTGCAAGCCCGAGATTTCCAGTGCCGGGGTGCTCATGCGTGCGCTCCTTGAAGTTCGCCGTCGGTGGTGCCCATGTAGGCTTGCATCACGGCCGGGTGGCGCGAGACTTCGGCGTACGTGCCCTCGGCCAGCACCGAGCCGCGCGCCAGCACGGTGATGGTGTTGGCAATGGAGGACACGACGTTCATGTTGTGTTCGACCATCAGGATGGTGCGCCCGGCGCTCACGCGCTTGATCAGCTGCGTGACGCGGTCCACGTCTTCGTGGCCCATGCCCTGGGTGGGCTCGTCCAGCAGCATCAGTTCGGGTTCCATCGCCAGGGTCGTCGCGATTTCCAGCGCGCGCTTGCGGCCATACGGCAGGTTCACCGTGGTCTCGTTCGCGAAGGCGCCCAGGTCCACCTGTTCCAGCAGCGCGCGGGCAGGCTCGTTCAGCGCCGCCAGGCGTTTGTCGCTTTGCCAGAAATGGAACGACAGGCCGGTCTTGCGCTGCAAGCCGATCCGCACGTTTTCAAGCACGGTCAGGTGGGGAAACACCGCCGAAATCTGGAACGAGCGGATAACGCCGCGCCGCGCGATCTGCGCGGGGCGATCGCCGGTGATGTCGATGCCGTTGAACTTGATCGTTCCCGACGTGGGAGATAAGAACTTGGTAAGCAGGTTGAAGCAAGTCGTCTTGCCCGCGCCGTTAGGCCCGATCAAGGCATGAATCTCGCCCCGCTTGATACGCAAATCGACCCCATTGACCGCGACGAATCCGCGGAACTCCTTGGTGAGGCCTTTTGTCTCCAGGATTGTGTCATCCATGTCCGCTGCACCGGCGTTGATTTTTATGGTCTCAACCCGCCGTGATTTCGGCAGGCCCCCCGCGGGGTCGTGAAATACAACGATTGTTCGTTGTTTTCCGATGAGTTGCCGGCGAGTATGCGGACCTCTTTATCAAAATTCCATGAGGGTTTTACATAGGTTTTGCAGTGCGGCATGTTGAATTGTCAACAGGCCGACAATACTTGGCGCACAAGGCGGGAAAACCCTTTTCTTATCCAATGCGTTGCAGCAAATAGGCGTTGATTCTTATCAACGCCTTATGCAAATTTCAGCGAGGGAAAACCCGGTTTTTCACGCGATGAAATGATTCCGCAATAATCGGAACGACCCATTTACGCAGGCGTTTTCTGCTTGAATTCGCACAGGTCGGAAATGCCGCATTGCGGGCATTTGGGTTTGCGCGCCACGCAGACGTAGCGGCCCTGCAGGATCAGCCAGTGATGGGCGTCCTGCATGTATTCACGCGGCACGAACTTCACCAGTTTGTCTTCGACTTCCAGGACGTTCTTGCCGGGCGCAATGCCGGTGCGGTTGGACACACGGAAGATGTGCGTGTCCACGGCCATGGTCGGTTGGCCGAACGCGGTGTTCAGCACCACGTTGGCCGTCTTGCGGCCCACGCCGGGCAGCGACTCCAGCGCTTCGCGGGTCTGCGGCACTTCGCCGCCATGGTGCTCGATCAGGATCCGACAGGTGGCGATCGTGTTCTTGGCCTTGGTGCGGTACAGGCCGATCGTCTTGATGTAGTCGGACAGGCCTTCTTCGCCCAGGTCCAGCAGGGCCTGGGGCGTGCCGTACTGCGGGAAGAACTTGCGCGTGGCGATGTTGACCGACTTGTCGGTCGCCTGCGCCGACAGCAGCACTGCGATCAGCAATTGGAACGGGGTGTCGTATTCCAGTTCGGTGGTGGGGTGGGGGTTGGCCGCCTGCAGGCGGGCGAAGATCTCACGGCGTTTGGCTGCGTTCATGACTGCGTCGGATTGCGGCGGGCCCGGGCGCGGGCCAGCGCGGATTCAATGGCGGAGCGCTTGCGGTCTTCGCTTTGCGCGTCAGTGGCGGCGGCCTGAACGGGAGACGCCTGAGCGGGAGCTTCCGGCGCCATCAGGCGCGCGTTGTCGGCCGCCAGGCGTTCGGTGCGCGCCAGGTGGCTGCGATGGCGCTGCCGGCTGACAGCGGCGTCCTGCGCGCTCCAGGCGCGTCCGGCGGGGACCATCTGGATGCAATCCACCGGACAGGGCGCCACGCACAGGTCGCAACCCGTGCACCAGTCGGCCAGCACCGTGTGCATATGCTTGTTCGCGCCCACGATGGCGTCGACCGGACAGGCCTGGATACACAGCGTACAGCCGATGCAATGGGATTCGTCGATGCGCGCGACCAGCAGCGGGCCGGGTTCGCCGCGTTCCAGGTCCAACGGCAGGACGGGGGTCTGCAGCAGGGCGGCCAGCGCGGTGATGCCTTCGTCACCGCCCGGCGGGCAGCGGTTGATCGGGGCTGCGCCCTCGGCAATGGCGTCGGCATAGGGCCGGCAGCCGTCATAGCCGCACTTGGTGCATTGCGTCTGGGGCAGCAAGGCGTCGATGCGGTCGGCAAGTGAGCGACAGGACATGTAAGGCCAATAAAAGAAAAAGGGGCCACTCGGGCCCCGTGGAATACGGATCTGGCTTGAGGGCGCGCGGGCCGGGCCCGCGCGTCACCTGCCGGACGGCGTTACGCCGTCGTCAAGCCGATTGCCGGATGAATTCGGCAATTTTAGGACAGATCATTTCGCGCCATCGGCGGCCCGAGAAAATCCCGTAATGGCCGCAGTTGGGGGCGGTGTAGTGCATCTTGCGCTCGGCCGGGATGTTCTTGCACAGCTTGATCGCTGCGCGCGTCTGTCCCTGGCCCGAAATATCGTCCAGCTCGCCTTCGATGGTGAAGAGGGCGACCTGCTTGATATCGGCCGGGCGCACGGTCTGGCCGTCCACTTCCCAGGTGCCGCTGGGCAGCGCGAAGTCCTGGAACACCATGCGGATCGTATCCAGGTAGAACTCGGCCGGCATGTCCAGCACGGCGTTGTATTCGTCGTAGAAGCGGCGATGCGCTTCGGCGTCGCTGTCGTCGCCGCGCAGCAAGTCCAGGTAGAACTCGTAGTGCGACTTCATGTGGCGGTCGGGATTCATGGCCATGAACCCGGCATGCTGCAGGAAGCCCGGGTAGACCTTGCGGCCGGCGCCCGGATAACGGGGCGGGACCGGGTGGATCACCTGGCTTTCAAACCACGAATAAGGCTTGGTCGTGGCCAGGCGGTTCACCTGCGTGGGCGACTGGCGCGGATCGATGGGGCCACCCATCATCACCATGCTGCGCGGCTGGCAGGGATCGTTGGCGGTCGCCATCAGCGACACGGCGGCCAGCACCGGCACGGTGGGCTGGCAGACCGAGATTACGTGCACGTCCGGGCCCAGGTGCCGGATGAAATCCTGCACATAGCGCACGTAGTCGTTCAAGTGGAACGGGCCCGCCGACAGCGGCACCATGCGGGCGTCGACCCAGTCCGTGACGTAGACGTCATGGTTGGGCAGGAGGGCGCGCACGGTATCGCGCAGCAGCGTGGCGTGGTGGCCGGACAGCGGGGCAACCAGCAGCACCTTCGGGTCGTCGCGGCCGGCGGCGCGCACGTCGCGGTGGAAGTGCACCAGGCGGCAGAAGGGCTTATCCAGCGCCAGGGTTTCGGTGACGCGAACGGACTTGCCGTTGATCTGAGTCTCGGGAAGATTCCAGGCGGGCTTCTGATATTCCTTGCCGATCCGCGTCATCAACTCGTACCCGGCCGCCATCTGGCGGGAAATCGGGGTGTAGGCGAGGGGACTGTAGGGGCTGGAGAACAGCTGGGAACCGGCATCCGTGAATGCAGCGAACGGAGTCAGGAAGGCGCGCTGCATTTCGTGCAATTGGTACAGCATTTGGGGGAAGTCCTTCTGGGTCGTGCGTGTGCCCCGATTATTGCGCCGAGGACTAAAGATATATCCAATCAGCCTGAAGAAACTGCCGCAAAGACCGGGATTCTGTTGCTAAAAAGAGACCCGTCATCCCATTAAGCACCAGTTTAGGGCGTTTTCCTGCCCCGGCCAGAGCCCAAACGGAGGATTTATGCACTAAGCCGGGTCGTGCGGAATCACCAGTAATTCTCAACCGCCAGGTTGCCGGGGATGCCCCGGCGGCCCGGCTTGAAGCCGCGTTCACCCAGCAGCTTGCGGGCATCCGCCAGCATCTCGGGGTTGCCGCAAAGCATGATCTTGGCGTGTTCGGGGTCCAGCGGCTGCCCGGCCAGCCGTTCCAGCTGGCCATCGGCGATCAGCGTGGTAAGACGCGCCTGGGGCATACCCGGCAGGGCTTCGCGGGTCGCGATGGGCAGGTAGACGAGCTTTTGCGGGTCGGCCGCGAACAGCTCGGCCAGCTCGGGCCGTGTGCCCCAGGACTCGATCTCTTCGCGGTAGGCCAGCTCCGCCGCGGTGCGCACGCCATGCACCAGGATGATGCGGCGGTAGGCGCGCCAGGTGGCGGGGTCGCGCAGGATGGACAGGTAGGCGGACAGCCCGGTGCCGGAGGCCAGCAGCCAGAGGTCGCCGCCCGGGGCGAAGCGTTCCAGCGTCAAGAAGCCGTAGGGCGTTTTTTCCACGTACAGCGCGTCGCCCGGCTGCAGCTGCGCCATGCGCGGGCTGAACAGGCCGTCGGGGACCACGATGGAATAGAACTCCAACCCGGACTCGTGCGGGGCCGACACCATGGAATAGGCGCGCCACAGGGTGGGCGGGCCGTCTGGGTCGTCCGCCCCGGGTAAACCGACCCGGGCGAACTGGCCCGGCAGGAACGTATACGCATCGTCGCGCGTCACGCGCACCGAGAACAGCTTGTCGGGCACCCAGGTATGGATCTGGGTTACGGTCTGGCGCGTGTATTTGGAGTCGTCGGTCATCGGGGCATCGCACGATGCCGGCCGCCATGCGGCAGCCGGCCGTCGCGGATTATTTTTCCAGGTATTGCAGCTTGTCCTGCTTGCCGTTCCAGTCGTCGGCGTCCGGCAGGGGCTTCTTGGCGCGGCTGATGCTGGCGAACTCGGGAGAGAGTTCGGCGTTCAGCGCGATGAAATTCAGTTGGTCTTCCGGCACGTCTTCTTCGGCGTAGATCGCATTGGCCGGGCATTCCGGGATGCAGACGGCGCAGTCGATGCATTCGTCCGGATCGATCACGAGGAAGTTCGGACCCTCACGAAAACAGTCCACCGGGCACACATCAACGCAATCGGTGTACTTGCACTTAATACAGTTTTCGGTGACAACGTGGGTCATTCAGGAACTCCGGGATCGGCGGCTTTTGTGTCTTGTTGCCCGGATTTTACCCAATGCGGGCGGGATGTGCCGGTAATACCCGTATTGACATCGTGGCCCATCGCCCTGAACCCCCTGTCCTCTATGCTATGGTGTCGCGAAACGATACGCGCAATCATGATAATCACTTCGCTGCTCGACACCGATCTGTACAAATTCAGCATGATGCAAGTGGTGCTGCATCAATTCCCCGCTGCACAGGTCGAGTACCGTTACAAGTGCCGCACCGTGGGCGCCGACTTGCGCCCCTATCTGGATGAAATCCGCGAAGAAGTGCACCAATTGTGCCAGTTGCGCTTCACGCAGGACGAACTGGATTACCTGGGCGGCTTGCGTTTCATCAAGAGCGACTTCGTTGATTTCCTTGGGCTGTTCCACATGCCCGAGCGCTGCATCCACATCAGCGAAGGCGACGCGCCCGGCGAGATCTCGATCGAGGTCAAGGGCCCGTGGCTGCACACGATCCTGTTCGAGATCCCGGTGCTGGCCATCGTCAACGAGGTCTACTTCCGCAACACGCGCAAGAATCCCGACTGGGAAGAAGGCCGCCAGCGCTTGCAGTCCAAGATGCACCTGGTGCTGGACGACCCCGCGCTGGCCGATTTCCGCGTGGCCGAATACGGCACGCGCCGCCGCTTCTCGAAAGTCTGGCACCAGGAAGTCGTGTCCACCATGAAGGCGCAGATGGGGCCGCACTTTGCCGGCACCAGCAACGTGCTGCTGGCCAAGCAGCACGAAGTGCTGCCGCTGGGCACGATGGGCCATGAATACCTGCAGGCCTGCCAGGCCCTCGGCCCGCGCCTGCGCGATTCCCAGGTGTACGCGCTGGAAGTCTGGGCCAAGGAATACCGCGGCGACCTGGGCATCGCGCTGTCCGACGTCTACGGCATGGATGCCTTCCTGCGCGACTTCGATATGTATTTCTGCAAGCTTTTCGACGGCGCGCGCCACGACTCCGGCGACCCCTTCGTCTGGGGCGAGCGTCTGCTGGAACACTACCGGAAGAATCGCGTGGACCCCCGCGCCAAGACCCTGGTGTTCTCGGATTCGCTGACGTTCCCGCGCGCGATCGAACTGGCCCGCCAGTTTGCCGGGCGTTGCAAGGTGTCGTTCGGCATCGGCACCAACCTGACCAACGACCTCGGCCATGAACCGCTGCAGATCGTCATGAAGATGGTCCGCTGCAACGGCCAGCCCGTGGCCAAGGTGTCCGACGCGCCTGAAAAGACCATGTGCGACGATCCCGCCTACCTGGCATATCTGCGCCAGGTGTTCCAGCTGCCCCCCGCCTGAGGGCGGCTCGGGGTAAATTGCTGGTTTCCTTGTATTGATCCACCCACTCAACTCGACTCTAGGGGAATATTCATGAGCAGCATCAAGCGCTTCCACGTCGCCAAGCGCCTGTCGGACATGGCCGTGTACAACGGCGTCGCGTACCTGGCAGGCCAGGTGCCTGACGATGCCAAGCTGGACATCACCGGCCAGACCGAGCAAGTGCTGGCGACGATCGATCGCCTGCTGGCCGAAGCCGGCACCGACAAGACCAAGATCCTGATGGCCCAGATCTATGTGGCCAACATGAAGGAATTCGACGGCATGAACAAGGCATGGGACGCATGGGTCGCCGACGGTAATTCGCCTCCGCGCGCCACGGTCGAAGCCCGCCTGGCCAACCCGGACTTCAAGGTCGAAATCGTCGTGACGGCCGCCGTCTAAGCGATATCCGCCTGCAAGCAAAAAGCCCTTCGGCATGCCGAAGGGCTTTTTCTTTTTGGCACGGCGACCGCGCGTAACCCATCATCCCCCCATCAGCACCATTCCCGCCAGCAATCCCCCCAATTCCTCGCACCTGGCCAGGTCTTCCTCGCGCACCGTCTTCTCTGCCCAGATCTGTTCGGCCGTCTGCGCACCCATGTTGACGATCAGCGCCGGCGCCACAGCCTTCAGCCGCCAGCCGGTGCAAATCCGTTCAACTTGCCGTGCGGCGCCTGAGCCGTCGCTGCCCGCGCTGATCGCGCAGCCGTAGGGCAGGCCCTGGATCCGGTCGAGCACGGCGTAGTAGTTGCGGTCGAAGCATTCCTTCATTTCGCCGCTCAGGCTGGCCAGGTTCTCCGGCGCGCAAAACAGGTAGCCCTGGCTTGCCAGCAGGATGTCGGCGTCGACCTCCGAGGCGCGCCG
>NZ_JBYOKH010000060.1:0-40129 GCF_057799415.1 Achromobacter sp. 18P8.1.1
CCACGTCGGCCACGATGGCCTGGGTGGGCGAGAACACGCGGCCCAGTTCGGCGGCGTCGGGGTAGACGTGGATCAGCTTCTGGCGCGGCAGCGGGCTTTCAATGACGGTATAGCCTTCGGTGGTGGCTTCGCCCAGGCGCGTGCCCACGGCCAGCACCAGATCGGCGTCGCGCAGGCGTTGGCGCAGCGCGGGCGTCATGGCCCAGCCCACGTGGCCGGCGGCGTTGGGGTGGCGCTGGTCAAAGCATTCCAGGCGGCGCCAGGCGGTGCCCACCGGCAGTTCGAAGCGCTCGGCGAAACCGGCGATCTGGTCGATGGCGGTCTGATGCCAGCCGTTGCCGCCCAGCAGCAGGAACGGCCGTTCGGCCGCATCCAGCAACTGCGTCATGCGGGCCAGGTCGGCGGCGCCGGGGTGGCTGTGCACGCGCGGGTAGCGCGGCAGGTCCGCCACGCGGGCGGTGCCCCACAACGTGTCTTCCGGCAACGCCAGCACGACCGGGCCGGGGCGGCCGCTGGTGGCGATTGCGAACGCGCGCGAGAGGTATTCGGGGATGCGGTCGGTGCGGTCGATCTGCGCGACCCACTTGGCCATCTGGCCGAACATGCGGCGATAGTCGATTTCCTGGAAGGCTTCGCGCTCCATGAAGTCGTTGCCCACCTGGCCCACGAACAGGATCATCGGCGTGGAGTCCTGGTAGGCGGTGTGCACGCCGATGCTGGCGTTGGTGGCGCCCGGGCCGCGCGTCACAAAGCAGATGCCGGGCTCGCCGGTCAGCTTGCCGTAGGCCTCGGCCATATAGGCTGCGCCACTTTCCTGGCGGCAGACGATAGGCTCGATGGCATCGGTGTGCTCGTTCAGCGCGTCGATGCAGGGCAGATAGCTTTCGCCGGGGATCATGAACACGCGGCGCGCGCCATGGATGCGCAATTGCTGCATCAGGATCTGACCGCCATTGCGTTCGGGTAAAGCGGCTGACGTCATGCGGAGTCTCCTTGTTGCGGGACGGCCTGCGCACGGCGCTCGGCGGCCCATCGTTCGAATTGGTCATGGCGCGCCAGCAGGCGGCGCGCGGTGTTGTAAACGGGGGGATCGATGCGTTCGGCATCGTGGCGGCCGGCGCGCTGCGCCTCGAAACGGGCCACGCAGTCGCGGGCGGCGTCGATCTCGTCGGCCGCGGGCGTGAACACCGCATGGATCAGCGGCACCTGGTCGGCCACGGTCGCGCACTTGGACTTCAGGCCCAGGCGGCGCGCCCAGCGCAGGTCGGTTTCCAGCGCGGGCAGGTCGCGGTAATTGAACGGGCAGTCGATCGGCACGCAGCCGGCAGCCGTGCAGTCCACCAGGAAGCGCGCGCGCACGGCGTGCAGTTCGATGCCGTCCTTGCCGCGTCCGGCGCCCAGGCTGGCCGTCAGGTCTTCGGCCGCCAGCAGGCAGGCGGACACGCGCGGGCTGGCGGTCAGGATGTCATAGGCGCGCACCAGGCCCAGCGCCGATTCCAGCGTGGGCACGATCTCGGTGCTGCCCGGCGGCAGGCCCAGTTCGGCCTCAAGGGCGGTGATGGCCTGGTCCAGCGCGACGATCTGGGCGGCGCTTTCCGCGTGCGGCAGGAACACCGCATCGGGCGCGCCCGGCATCACGCCGCGCAGGTCGGCCAGGCCGTCGTCTTCCAGCTTGTTGATGCGCACGGCCGCCACCACGCCCTGGGCGCGGCATTCGGCGAACAGGGCAGCGATGCGCGGGCGCGCTGCGGGGCGTTCGACCTTGGCGGTGAATTCTTCCAGGTCGGCGACCAGTGCATCGGTGCCGCTGGCCAGGCCCGCCGCCTGGGCGGCCGCGTCCAGGCCCGGGACGAACATCCAGCTGCGGCGCAGCGCCGCGGGTCGGCGGAGAGAGGGGGAATGGGTCATTGCACGTGCCTCGGCAGGAACAGCACCAGTTCAGGGACAAAGGTCAGCAGCAGCATGACGGCGGTCATCGCCAGCATCATCCACGACAGCGGACGCAGGGTCTGCATCATGTTGATGCCGCCGATCTTGCATGCGGCCATCAGGTCGACGCCGACGGGCGGCGTATTGGCGCCGATCGCCATGTTGATGGACAGCAGGATGCCGAAATGCACCGGATCGATGTTGTAGTGTGCCAGCACGGGCATCACGACGGGGGCCACGATGATGATGACCGGAATCGCCTCCATGAAAGTGCCCAGCAGCAGCAGGACCACCGTCAGCACCAGCAGCACGGCCGTCTTGCTGTCGGTCCATTCCACCAGCAGGGTGGACAGCGCCTGCGGCACCTGTTCAGCCACCAGCACCCAGGCGAACAGGCCCGAGGCGCCGATGATCAGCAGGATGGACGCGCTGCTTTCGCCCGTGGACTTCAGGTTGTCCCACAGCGACTTCAGGCTGAGCGTGCGGTAATAGAAGAAGCCGATCAGCAAGGCGTAGACGATGGCGCTGGAGGCGGCTTCGGTGGCGGTGAAGATGCCGAAGCGGATGCCGCCGATGATCAGCACCGGCACCATCAGCGCGGGCAGGGCGTCGATGGCGGCGGCGCGCAGCTCGCCCCACGAGAACGGCTGGCCGCCGGCCCAGTTGTGCTTGCGCGATTGCCAGATGGCCACGCCGATCAGCGACAGGCCCAGCAGGATGCCCGGGATGATGCCGGCCACGAACAGCTTGCCCACCGAGGTGTCGGTGATGGTGCCGTAGACGATCAGCACGATGCTGGGCGGGATGATGGTGGAAGTGGCGCCGGCGCTGCCGACGAGGGCGCAGGAAAAGCCCTTGTCGTAGCCGCTGCGCGCCATCGCCGGCAACAGCAGGCTGCCGATGGCCACCACGTCGGCCACGCCCGAACCGGACAGCGCCCCGAACATCAGGCAGGCCAGCACGGCCACGACCGCCAGACCGCCCTTGATGTCGCCCACGATGGCGGCGCACAGGCGCACGATGCGCTGGGTCAGGCCCGCGCCGTTCATCAGCTGGGCGGCCAGGATAAAGAGCGGGATCGCCAGCAGCGTGAAGCTGTCCAGCCCCACGACGTACTGCTGCGCCGCGACCATCATGGGCGCGGAGTCGTAGATCGCCAGATAGGCCAGGCAGGACAGCACCAGGCCGAAGGCGATGGGCATGTCGATCAGCACCGTGATCGTGAACACGCCCATCAGGAAAATAGCACCCGAAGACATCTTGTTATTCCTTTGCCGCGGCGGGAGCGGGAGAGAACAGTTGCGCCAGATGCACCACCACGGTGACGGCGCAGGCGAACGGCAGCGCCAGGTAGACCGTGCCGGCGGACACGTCCAGCGCGGGCAGCGTCTGGTCCATCGTCAGCTCGGCCAGTTGCCAGCCGGCGTAGCCCAGCGCCACCAGCCCGACGATGACCAGCACCTGGTTGATGCGCTCGAACGCGTTCAGCACGCGGGGGTTGCGCACCACGAAGGGCAGCAGGCCGGCCATCAGGTGCGACCGTTCGTAGCTGCAGGCGACCCCGCCGATGAAGGCGGACCACACCAGCACCAGACGCGGCAGTTCCTCGGCCCAATGGGGCGTGGTGTGCGTGACGAAGCGGGCGAACACCACGTAGGTGATCAGGATCGCCAGCAAGGCCACCGCCAGGGCGGCGAAGGCCTTGCTGATGCCCGACAGGACGGCGGACAGTCGGTTCAGCATCACTGGGCCTCGCGGTACTTCTGCACGATGGCCATCAGCTCGGGGCCGTAGGTGACCGAATAGGTCTTCCAGACGGGTTGCACGGCGGCGGCGAACGCGGCCTTGTCGACCTCGTTGACCTGCATGCCTTTCTCTTTCAGCTGGGCCACGAACTGCTGGTCGCCGTCGGTGATCATCTTGCGCTGAGCATCGCGCCACTTGTCCGCCGCGGCTTGCACGATTTTCTTGTCGTCGGCCGAGAGGCGGTTCCAGACCGGCTTGGAGATGATCAGGTTGGCCGGACCCCAGACGTGGCCGGTCAGCGACAGGTACTTCTGCACTTCGAAGAAGGACGAGGTGTAGATAATGGACAGGGGGTTTTCCTGCGCGTCGAACACCTTTTGCTGCAACGCCGAATACAGTTCGCCGAACGCCAGCGGCGCCGGGTTGGCGCCCAGCGCGGTGAAGGTGTCCAGGCGCATCTTGTCGGGCGTGACGCGGGTTTTCAGGCCGGCCAGGTCGGCGGGCTTGGCCACGGGGCCGCGGTTGTTGGTCACGTGGCGAAAGCCGTTTTCCCACCAGGAAATGATGGTCAGGTTCTTCTTGTCGGCCAGCTTGGCCAGGGCCTCGCCCAGTTCGCCGTCATACGCCTTGTAGGCTTGCTGCGAGGTCGACCACGTGTAGGGCAGTTCCACCACGCCGAACTTGGGTTCGATCGGCTGCAGCGAACCCGAGCCGATGATGGCCGCGCCCTGGCTGCCGATCTGCAGGCCTTCCAGCATGGTTTTCTCATTGCCCAGCTGGCCGCTGGGGAACAACACGAAGTTGACGCGGCCGGCGGTCTTTTCCTTGACCTCGGCGGCGAAGCCCTCGGCGGCCTTGTTCCAGCTGTGGCTGGGGGCCAGCACGTGGCCCAGCTTGATGTCCAGCGCATGGGCGGACAGCGGCGCCAGGCCCGCCATGGCAAGCAGGGCGCCGCCGAGCAGGGTGTTGAATTTCTTAGTGGCGTGGATCATGGGGTAGCTCCGGATGCGAAAGGAAGGGATGGATAAGGATGGATCGGCGGCGGGGTGCGGCCCCGCTCAGTAGGATTGCGCCCGCATGGATGCGGGGTGGCCGGGCAAGGGGATGCGGGTGCCGGTGTCGGTCAGGCCGTGGTCGTCCACGGCCAGCACCTGCAAGGTCGCGTCCAGGAAGTTGCCCACGTACAGGTAGCGGCTGTCGGGGCTGAACGCCACGCCCTCGGGCAACGCGCCGACCTCGACGGCGCCCGCGCGCGTGACGCGTTGGCCGTCGATGCGCAGCAGCACGATCTGGCCGCGCGGATGGTGGAACCAGTCGGAAGACGGGTTGTTCGACCCCTGCACGATGGCGACGGCGGCATGACGGCCATCGGGACTGATCGCGATGCCCTCGGGGCCGTCTTCGACCATCACGCGGTCGATCACGCGGGGCGGGGTGGCAAGCAGGTCGACCACGCTGACGGAATCCGCATGGCCGTCCGACGCGGTCGGGCTGCCCATGTCCACCACGAGCGCCAGCGCGCCGTCCGGCGACACAACCAGGTTGAAGGGCACCAGCCCGGTGGTCAGGTCTTCGGACGGGTCGTGCGTGACGCGTGGGACGGGGCCGCTTTCATCGATGTGCAGCACGCCCAGGCGGTGCGTGTCGGTCTTGACGACAAAAGCGCGGCGGCCGTCGGCCGAAAACGAGACGGCGACGACCGGCGTGCCGACGTCGACGTCGCCGCAGGCTTGCACCCGGCCGTCGGCGATTTTTAATACCGACACCGAGCGGCCGGCCTTGTTGGCGACCAGCGCCAGCGTCCCCGCACGGTTGATCGACAGGCCGGACGGCTGCAAACCGATCTGCAGTGTTTGCAGCAAGGCGGGCGGGGTGGCGGCAAGGTCGATCACATGCAGATCGCGGCCCGCTGCCGGCTGCCAGCCGGCGCCGTCGGCGCGTTCCGGCCAGGCCATGGAGTCGGCGATCAGCGCCAGCCGCTGGTCTGGGGTCACGCCCAGGTTGACCGGCGGGCCGAACAGCGAATTGGGCAAGGCCAGGGTGGCGACCAGCACGGGCGCGGCGGGGTTGGCTGCGGCATCGAAGATGCTGAGCGTGTCGCGGCCGGGGGGCAGGAAGCGGATCCGGCCGTCGTCCCAGGTGACTTTCTCGTCGTTGCCGACCAGCAGGAAGTGGGGCGTCGGGTTCATGCCGCCAGCTCCTGGACTAGCGGCACGGCCAATGTTGCGCCGATCAGTTGCCGCGTATAGGGGTGGGTAGGCGCGAAATACACCTGGTCCGCATTGCCGCGTTCGACCACTCGGCCGCCTTGCAGCACCACGATCTGGTCGGCGATATGCTGCACGACCGCCAGGTTGTGGCTGATGAACAGGTAGCCCAGGCCGCGTTCGCGCTGCAGCTCCATCAGCAGATTCAGGATCTGCGCCTGCACCGAGACGTCCAGCGCCGACGTGGGTTCGTCGCAGATCAGCAACTGGGGTTCGAGCATCAGCGCGCGGGCGATGGCTACCCGTTGGCGCTGCCCGCCGGACAGTTCGCGCGGATAGCGGGCCGCGAATGCCGGCACCAGCCCCACCGCGTCCATCATCCGGCGCACGGCGGCAGCCTGCGTCGACGCGTTGCCCATGCCGTGGACCCGCAGCGGGGCCGTCAGGATCTCGTTGATGGTGCGGCGCGGGTTCAGCGAGGAATACGGGTCCTGGAACACCATCTGGATACGGCGGGCGCGGGCGCGCGCCGGCATGGCAGCCAGCGGCTGGCCGTCCAGCAGCGCCTGGCCCTGGGTGGGGGCCAGCAGGCCCAGCATCAGTTTGGCAATGGTGGACTTGCCGCTGCCGGACTCGCCGACGAGACCGATGGTCTGGCCGGCGGGCACGTGCAGGTCGATGTCGTGCAGGATGCGCGGCGCGGGGCGGCGCGAGAACAGGCTGGCGCGGCCATACTGGAAGCACAGGCCATTCAGGCTGATGCTGGCGGATGTCGGGTTCATGCCGGGGCTCCAAGACGCATGGCGCCGGGTTTGACGCAGAGGCAGCGGTGCCCGCCCTGCACACGCGCCGTCAACGGCTGCGCGCACCGCGCTTCGGCCACCGGGCAACGTTCGCGAAATGCGCATCCCCGGATGGCCGTGTCCAGCGATGGCACGGCGCCGGCGATGGTGGGCAGGTCGGTTCGGGGGGCGGTGCGGCCGGGCTGAGGAATGCAGTTCAGCAGCATGGCCGTGTAGGGGTGGCTGGGGCGCTCCAGCACGTCGCGCACGCTGCCGCCTTCGACGATGTCGCCCGCGTACATGACGATGACGTGGTCCGCGATGCGCGCGACCAGCCCCATATCGTGGGAAATGAACACCATGCCCAGCCCGAATTCCGTCTGGATGTCACGCAGCAGGTCCAGCAGTTCGGCCTGCACCGTCACGTCCAGCGCGGTGGTCGGTTCGTCGGCGATCAGCAGTTCCGGGCCGCACATCAGCGCCATGGCGATCATCACGCGTTGGCGCAGGCCGCCCGACAGTTCGAACGGGTACTGCTTCATGCGGTCTTGCGGGTTCGTGATGCCGACCCGGCGCAACAGGTATTCGGCGCGTTCGACGGCTTGCCGGCGGCTGACGGGCTTGTGACGGCGCAGCACGTCGACCAGCTGCGTGCCGATCGGGAACACCGGGTTCAGCGACGTCATGGGATCCTGGAAGATCATCGCGATGCGCGCGCCACGTAGCGCCGCCAGTTGGCGCGGTTTCAGCGTGGACAGGTCCTGGCCGGCGAATTCCAGCTTCGCCACGCGGCGGCGGGCGGCGGCGGGCAGCAGGTCCAGCAGCGCCAAGGCGGTCAAGGATTTGCCGCAGCCCGATTCGCCGACTATGCACAGCGTCTTGCCGCGTTCCAGGCTGAAGTCCACCGCGCGCACGACGTGCTTGGTGTGCGTGGGGGTGTGGATGTCGATGTGCAGGCCCTGGACCTGCAGCAGGGGGGAGACGGTCGGCGTCATGGCGTCAGCCCTTCTTCATTTGGATGGCGCGCAGCGTCTCGCCCGCGCGGTTCACGCACAGGACCAGCACGAACAGCACGATGCTGGGGATCACCACCAGGGACGGCTGGAACAGCATGTTTTCCTTGCCCTCGGCGATCATCAGGCCCAGCGAGGGCATCGGCGCCGGCACGCCCAGGCCCAGGAACGACAGCGAGGCTTCCAGCGTGATCGCCATGGCGGCGTCCACTGTGCCGATGATGAGCAGGTTGCCGACCAGGTTGGGCAGGATGTCTCGCCAGATGATCTGCAGGTGCGTGCAGCCCTGCAGGCGCGACGCGGTGACGAATTCGGCATTGCGCAAACCCGCGGCCATGGTGCGCGCGACCAGCGCATAGCGTTCCCACAGCAGCAGACCCAGCACCAGCACCACCACGGTCAGGGACGCGCCCACCACCGACACCACGGCCAGCGCCACCAGGATGATGGGCAACGCCAGGCGCGCGGTGATCAGGAACGACACGACGCGGTCGACGGCGCCGCCGAAGTAGCCGGCCACGACGCCCAGCGTCGTGCCGATCAGCCCGCCCATCAGCGCGACGGACAGGCCGATCAGCGCCGAGACGCGCACGCCGTACAGGGCGCGGGCCAAGACGTCGCGACCCAGCTGGTCGGTGCCCAGGATGTGGTTCCAGTCGCCGCCTTCGCCCCAGACGGGTTCCTGCAGCCGGGCCAGCAGGTCCTGCGAGTACGGGTCGTGCGGGATCAGGTAGGGGCCGATCAGGCCGGCCAGCACCAGCAGCGCCAGCACGATCAGGCCGAAGCGGCGGCCGGCACGGGCCAGGCGGTCGCCGCGCGGCGCGGCGGGCAGGGAAGAAGACAGGACGGTGCTCATGAGGCGGCTCGCACGCGGGGGTCCAGCCAACCGTTGATCAGGTCGGCGGCCAGGGTCAGGACGATGTAGATCAGCGCAAAGATCAGGATCAGCGCCTGCATCGTGGGGAAGTCACCGCGCAGGATGGACGTCCAGGCCAGCAGCCCGGCGCCATTGATGGCGAAGACGGTTTCGATGACGACCGAGCCGGCCAGCAAGGTGCCCATCTGGGCGGCCGCCAGCGACACCAGCGGCCGCAAGGCGTTGCGCAGCGCGTACTTCAGCACCACGCTGGGGCCGGCCAGGCCCATGGCGCGCGCGGTGCGGATGTAGTCGGTGGCCAGCACCGTCTCCATCTCGGATTTCATCAGGCGCAGCATCGCGGGCATGGCGAACAGCCCCAGCGCGACGACGGGCATTACGTAGTGCTTCCAGGTGTCGAACCCCGAGGCCGGCAGCCATTGGTTGCGCACGCTGAAGACGATGATCAGCAGGAACGCCAGGCAGAACGGCGGCATGGCTTGCGCGCAGGCCGACAGCAGCATGGTGGCGCGGTCGGCAAGCGAGCCCTTGCGCAACCCCGCCAGCACGCCCAGCGGTATCGCCAGCAGCAGCGCGAACGCCATCGCGGCCAGGCCCAGCTTGGCGGTGGCTGGGAAGTGCTGGCCCAGCAATTCGGCCACCGGGCGGCTGAAGTACAGGCTGTCGCCGAAATCACCGCGCACGACCCCGGCCAGCCACCGGCCGTACTGCACCAGGATCGGATCGGAAAAGCCGTGCTGTGCCGACAGGCGGGCGGCATCCGCCGCGCTGCCTTCACCGGCCAGGCGCGCTGCCGGATTGCCCGAGGCGAATACCAGCGAGAAGCTGATCAGCGACACGAACACCACCAGCAAGGCGGCGACCAGCAAGCGGCGAAACAGGAATGCAATCATGGGTCAACCTTTGTCACGGTGCGCCGGCGCACCGGCGCGTGCCGCCCCGCCGGGACGCCGAAGCGGCCCGGCCGGACAGGCAATAAGCGCGGCGCGCCGGCCGCCCGGATCAGTTCCAGGTGGCCTTGTAGAAACGCGGGAACTCGTCTCCGTCGACCGAGAAGTTCAAGTCCTTGGCCTGCACGGCGTTCAGCGAGTGGTTCCACAGCGGTACCCAGTACGCCTGGTCGGCCACGATCTTCTGCGCGGCCGCGTAGTTCTTGGCGCGCAGGTCGCGGTCTACCGACGTGTCGGCCGCTTCCAGATACTTGATCACCTCGGGGTTGCGGGCCTGGTCGTCCGGGCCGCCGCGGAAGAAATTGCTGGTGGACAGCGCCGCGTCCGCGATGCCGTACGAGCCCCAGTTGGACGACAGCATGGCGATCTTGCCGTCGCGCCAGTTGGTCATCGCGGTGCCGTACTGCTGTTCGACCAGGTTCAGCTTGATGCCGGCTTGCGCCATCTGGGCAGCGGCCGCGTCCAGGATGCTGCGCGGCGGCGCCGAGATCACCAGGTCCAGCGTGATGCCGTTGGGGTAGCCGGCGGACGCCAGCAGTTGCTTGGCGCGGGCCGGGTCGAACTTGTAGGCCTGCACGTCGGCGGCGCAACCGAACTGGGCCGGGTTGCAGGCCGCGTTGATGACCTTGGACGCGCCGCCCACCAGCGCTTTGCGGATCGCTTCGCGGTCGATGGCGTAGTTGATGGCCTGGCGCACTTCCTGCTTGGCCAGCGGCGACTTGCCGTCGTCGAAACGCGGGTTCAGGGAGATATAGCTGATGCGCATGATGCTGCTGCTCTTGACCGTGACGGTAGGCGTCTTCTCCATGCGGCGGGCCACGTCCGGCGGCACGCGCCAGATCCAGTCCAGGCCGCCGGACAGCAGTTCGGCGTACTGGGTGTTGGCGTCGGGCAGCACGCGCACCACCAGCTTTTTCACGGCCGGCTTGGGGCCGAAGTAGTCATCGTAGCGTTCGTACACGTAGCGGCTGCCGGGCTGGCTTTCGGTCAGGCGGTAGGGGCCCGTGCCGATGGGCTTGGCGCCCATGTCGGACTGGTTGGCCTCGTAATACTTGCGCGGATAGATCGGCAGGTTTTCCGACAGCATTTCCAGCGCCAGCGGGTAGGGCGTCTTCATCTTGATGCGCACCGTGTCCTCGCCGGCTTTTTCCGCCTTGGCGATCCACGCGACCTGGTTCTGGAAGCGGGCCTTGTAGGCGTCGGAAGACACCAGGTTCAGCGTGTACAGCACGTCGTCGATGGTCAGCAGCGATCCGTCGTGGAACTTCACGTCGCGGCGGATGGGCAGTTCGATGGTGGTGTCGTCGACGAACTTGTAGCCCGTGGCGATGGCCGGGCCGAATTCGCCCGTGTCCTGGTTCTTTTGCAGCAACCCCGAGAAGACCATACGCGCCAGCGCCAGGCCGGGACGGTCCGATTCCTTGTAGGCGTCCAGCGTGGCGGGCGCCGCGTCGAAGGCGATGTTGAGGGAGTTGTCAGCCTTGTTGGCCTGGGCGGCGTGGGCGCCTAGCGCCAATAGCGCCGCGCTCACTAGCTTCACGGTACGGGTCAGCTGCATGTTTTCACCTTGATATGTTTTAAGTATTTGACGTACGGGTCCTGCGGGTCTTGCTGGTCTGGCAGGGACTGCGGAACTGCAGGGTCATGCGGAATCGCGGGCAAGCCGCTCCCCTTGCCGCAGGCGGCGCTTTTCGCGCCGGCGGTGCATGCACGGTCGGTAAGGGGAGGGGCCTGGAGCGCCAGGCCGGGTGCTTAGCGGGTCATCAAATCATCGAATCCCAACGTTGCCGAAGTCTTCCCGCAGACGCGCCAGGATGCCGACCAGATGGTCGTGCATGGCGTGACGCGCGCGGATGGGATCGCGGTCGACAATGGCCGCGAGGATGCGTTCGTGTTCTTTCTGCGCTTCGCTCCACACCTTGGTGGTCACGAAGTGCTCTTCCAGCCGGTGGAACACCGGGCTGAGCGTGCTGAGGTGCCAGATGTGCGAGATGGCCGCGGCCAGGGCCGCGTTGCCGCAGGCCGCGCCGATGGCGCTGTGGAAGGCGCGGTCGTGCACGCTGGGCGACTCGGTCAGCGACATGCCTTCGTGCGCGACGCGGATCGCCGCGATCTGCGCGGGCGACGCCTTCTGCGCAGCCAACGCGGCGCATTCCGGTTCGATCAGCAGGCGCGTTTCCAGAAGGTCGAAGGGGCCGATGTCGGTGGCTTCGACGCTGTCTGCCGCGGGGGCCTGGGGCGCGTCCTGATAGTTGCCGTCTTCGCGCGGCGGGCACACGAACACGCCGGTGCCCACGCGCACATCCACATAACCTTCGATTTCCAGCGCAATCAGGGCCTCGCGCACCGACGCCCGGCTGACTTGCAGTTGCTCGGCCAGCTCGCGCTCGGCGGGCAATCTGCCGCCCGCAGGGAAATCGCCCGCCTTGATGCGCGCGGCGATCTGGTCGGCAATCATGCGGTAGAGGCGGGTCGAGGCTACGGCCTGAAGGGAAGTCATTGTGGCGTGGGATGGAGTGTTCGGGGGGTAGAGCGTAATGGGTCTGGGGCGCTCGTGTCTTGCGCGGGGTCGAAGGGATGCAGAAACCTTGTTCAGGTGCCTGATGGTCCAGTGGTCAGGCCACTGGACGAAATGTACCGGACGGAATTCCGCTTGGGAATCGGGAACCGCCCGTTTTTGCCGGATTTGAGGGAAAACCACTAGGCATTGGGCCAGCCGCGCTCCCGCTTGGATGAGTGGGAGCGCGAGGCTGGGCGGGCGAGGCCGCTAAGGCCCGGCGGGCAGTTCGATGCGCACCTGACGCACCTGCCCATCGTCGCGCAAGCGGACCATGCCGTCCTCCTGATCGACGCCATCCAGGGTGACCCGCAACGGCCCCGCCGCAGCCGCTACCCGCGTGGCGGTGACGGCGTAGGTCGCGCCGCCGAAGCGGTATTGCAGCGTGAAGCCGTTCCAGTCCGGGGGCAGGCAGGGGCGGAAGCTGAGCGTGTCGCCGCGCAGGCGCATGCCCAGCACCGACTCCAGGATCAGCCGGTACATCAGCCCGGACGATCCCGTGTACCAGGTCCAGCCGCCGCGCCCCAACTGGCCGGGCGTGGTGTAGATGTCGGCAGCCATGACATAGGGTTCCACCTTGTAGGTAGCGGCGCCCGCCGGCGTATCGGCATGGTTGATGGGATTCAGCATGGGAAGCAGGCGGCCGATGCGCGCTTCGTCCCGCAGTTCGCAGAAGGCCATCGCCGTCCAGATGGCGGCGTGGGTGTATTGGCCGCCGTTTTCGCGCACCCCCGGCACGTAGCCGCGGATGTACCCGGGATTCATCGGCGCCTTGTCGAAGGGGGGCGTCAGCAGGCGGATCAGGCCAAGCTCGTCGTCCACCAGCCGGTCGTCCACGGCTTGCATCGCCGAGCGCGCGCGGTCCGGGCTGGCCACGCCGGACAGGACAGCCCAGCTTTGCGAAATGGAATCGATCTGGCATTCGAGATTTTCAGCGGACCCGAGCGGGGCGCCGTCGTCGAAATAGGCCCGGCGATACCAGTTGCCGTCCCAACCGGCCTGTTCAAGATCCTTCGCCAATTGCCGCGCCGTCGATTCGCAGAACGCGGCGAACGGCAGGTCCGCCCGCGCGCGGGCCAGCGGGGCGAAGCGGTTCAGGGTGTCATGCAGGAAGAAGCCCAGCCAGACACTGACGCCGCGGCCGGCATCGCCCACCTTGTCCATGCCATCGTTCCAGTCGCACGACCCGATGCGCGGCAGCCCGTGCGCGCCCAAGGCGTTCAACGCGTGCGTGAGGGCGCGCGTGCAGTGCACGTAGAGGCTGGCGGATTCCCGGGACGGGGTGGGGTGGTCGTAGTTGGACGATTCGCCGGGATTCAGAGGGCGCCCTTCGATGAAGCCCACGTTTTCTTCCAGTACGCCCACATCGCCGGTGACGTCCACGTAGTGGCTGGTGGCGAACGGCAGCCACAGATAATCGTCGGAACAACGGGTGCGGACGCCCCGGTTGGAAGGCGGGTGCCACCAATGCAGCACATCGCCTTGCACGAATTGCTGGGCCGCGCTGCGCAGCAGGTGGGCGCGCGTCAACTCGGGGCGCGCGATCGCCAGCGCCATCACGTCCTGCAATTGGTCCCGAAAGCCGTACGCGCCGCCCGATTGGTAATGGCCACTGCGTGCCCACAGCCGGCAGGCCAGCGTCTGGTAGAGCAGCCAGCCGTTGGCAAGCGTATTCACGGTGGCGTCCGGTGTGTCGATACGCACGACGTCCAGCGTGTCGCGCCAGTATTGCCGGACGGCCTGCGCTTCGTGGGCGGCGGCCCCCGTTTCCCGATACCGGCGCACCAAGTGCCGGGCGTGATCGGCGCCCTCGGACGACGCGCCCAGCTGAAACAGGATCTGCGTGTCCTGCCCGTCGTCCAAGGTGGCGGGCACCTGGATTGCGGCGCAAGGGTCCAGTGCGGCGCCGCATCGGCCCGACAAGCGACTGCGGCGCAGCGCTTGCGGGTGGCGCAGCGTGCCGTTCCTGCCGATGAATTCCTTGCGGTCGCCCGTCATGGTGCGGGTGGTGCTGTTGGTGTCGAAATAGGCCACGTGCCCGGAATAGTCGGCATTGAAGCTGTTGCGGGCGAAGAGGGCGCCGGTGTCGGCGTCGATCTCGGTGGTGACGTGCATCGCGGATTTCGCGCGCAGGTCGCCCAGCAGCCATTCCACATACCCGGTGGCCGACAGGCGACGGCGGCGCCCGGACCGGTTGCGTAGCGTCAGAATATAGAACTTGACGGGCGATTCGTGGGCGACGTGAACGCGCAATTCGGATTCGATGCCATCCTCCACATGTTCGAAGACCGTGTAGCCGAATCCGTGGCGGGTGACGTAGGCCGATTCCCCACCGGCCGGGTAAGGCGCGGCCGACCAGTAATGGCCGCTGATCTCGTCGCGCAGATAGAAGGCTTCGCCGCAGGCGTCGGTGACGCCGTCGTTGTGCCAGGGCGTCAGGCGGAACTCATGGGCGTTGCCCGCCCAGCTATAGGCCTGCCCGCTTTCCGAGACCACGGTGCCGATCGCGGCATTGGCAATGACGTTGACCCAGGGCGCAGGCGTGCGCTGGTCGCATGTGGTGGTGATGACGTATTCCTCGCCGTCGGCCGTGAAGCCGCCCAAGCCGTTGGCGTGCAGCAGCGGCGCGGGCGCGGCAGCCGGCGGGACGTCGACCGAGGCCGGCAAGGGCGCGGCCGATATCACGAGCGGCGCGACACGGGTTTCCGGCAGCGCCAGGCGGTTGACCTGGTTGGCCAGTGTGCCCTGGGCGTCGCTGAGCGACACGCGAGAGACGGCCAGCAACAGCGTGCGGTCTTCTTCCGAGATCTGGTCGCCAGGACGCACGAAGATGCCGCCCGGGCGGTCGATGATGTGTGATTCCACTCCGGCAGAAATCAGCCCCATCATGCGGTCCTGCAGGGCCTGGCGGTAGGTGCCGGTGTCTTCGTTCCAGATCACCAGGTCCACGATGACGCCTTTTTGCCGCCAGTAGGCGTGGGCCTGCACCAATTGGCGCACCAATTCGAAATTGGCCGGGTCCTTGATGCGCAGCAGCACGATGGGCAGGTCGCCCGAGATGGCGTAGCCCCACAGGCCGGACTGCCCGCGGCGGTTCTTGACGAGCGTGGCCGCGTCGGCCCGCAGCGTGGGGTTCTGGTAGACGATGGCGTTGGCCAAGCGCGCGTACAACTGGGCGTCGGCTTCGGTCGCGTTCAACTGGCGCACCAGCACCTGCGCATGGGTCCAGGCCAACTCCAGGGCGCGATCCGCCAGATGGCGGTCCTGGTACTTGCTGATCAGGTTCATGCAGGCGCTGCGGCTGTCGCCCACGCCCTGCACCAGATCGACGACGGCGGTTTCCTCGGGTTCCAGCGTGATGGTGCAGCGGATGGCCGACACCGGGTCCAGCACGGAACCCTGGCTGCCCGACAGGGGGGCTGCCGAGTCCATCGCCAGCGGATTGGCCACGGAGCGGCCGCGCCCCAGGAATTGCGCCCGGTCCGTTTCATAAGACGCGCGCCCCGGGTCGCCGCCGTGGATGGCCAGCAGCTGGAACATCCACGGCGGATTGTCTTCCGGACTGCGGCCGCGCCGCGTGCTGAGGATGGCGCGTTCCGACGGCACGATCTCGGTCTGGATGAACAGGTTGCTGAAGGCCGGATGCAATTCGTCGGCCATGGCCGGGGCGATGACGACCTCGGCATAGCAGGTGATCTCGAGCGTGCGGCGTTCGCGCCCGCGGTTGGTCAGGCGGCAGCGCCGCAATTCGATATCGTCTTCGGGCGACACGACGATTTCCGTATGCGTGTCGATCTGATTGTCGGTGCGCCGGAACTCTGCGCGGCCTTCCGAGAAGATCACTTCGTAGTGGTCGGGACGCTGCAGGGTCGGCTGATAGGAGGTGGACCAGACGTGGCCGCTGTCCGTGTCGCGCAGATAGCAGAACGTGCCCCAGTTGTCGCAGGTGCCGTCTTCGCGCCAGCGCGTGACGGCCAGGTCCCGCCAGCGGCTGGAGCCCGCGCCGCTATTGGTGACCATCACGTGGTAGCGGCCGTTGGACAGCAACTGGACTTCGGGGATGGGCGTGTCGGCGGTATCCAGCACGCGCACGGACACCTCGGCCTGGCCCGGCGGGGTGCTGCGGATCACCGACAGTTCGGTGGCCTTGGCGTAGGCGGCCGCGGCGCGCGGAACGCGTTCCTGAAGCAGCAGCATGGTGGCCTGGAACGAGGGATCGGCCTCGAAGCGGGCCTGCATCGTTCGGCCCAGCAAGACGCTGGCAAGCGACAGGAAGCCCATGCCCTGATGATGGGCCATGTAGGCGTACACGATCGTGCCATTCTTGCCGGGCGGTTGACGGCGCGGCGTGTAGTCGATGGCCTCGTACAGCCCGTAGCGCCCGATCAACTGGTCTTTGGCCAGCCGCTGCAGGTTGCGGCAGGCCTCGTCGGGCGCCACCATCAGCGCCAGCATCGACGCGTACGGGGCCACCACCACGTCATCGGCCAGGCCGCGTTTCAGTCCCAACCCGGGCACGCCGAACGCGCGGTACTGGTAGTTCATGCCGACATCGAACAGGTTGTAGGCGCTTTCGGACATGCCCCACGGAATGCCCAGCTTGTCGCCGTAGTCGATCTGCGTGCGCACCGCCGACAGGCAGGTCTGGTCCAGCAGGGTCTGGGGGTAGGAGGGCATGACGAGGCGGGGCATCAGGTATTCGAACATGGACCCGCTCCAGGAGAGCAGCACCGGCCCGCCCGGGGAATTGCTCAATTGCCGGCCCAGCGCGAACCACGTCTCTTGCGGCAATTGCCCCTGCGCAATCGCTACGAAGCTGCCCAGGCGCGCCTCGGAAGCCAGCAGGTCGTACAGGCCTTCGTCGCGCCGGCGTTCGGTCAGGTTGTAGCCGATGGCCAACAGGCGGCTGCCCTTGTCGTACAAGAAGCCGTATTCCGCCACCGCCATGTCGGCCAGCGTGTCGGCCAGTTTTTCCAGCGCGGCGCATCGTTGGGTGGCACGGTCCGCCGCCAGGACGATGGCAAGCTCGGTTTGCAGCAACCACGCACGCTCGTCCGGCGTCGTGCCGGGCTCGGAGAGGCGGGCCCGCAAGGCGGCCAGCACGCCGCTGCCTTGATCGGCCACCTGCTGCAGCGTGGGCATGGCCTGCAACGCCGGGATGTCCTGCCAGGGGGCGTCGGCGGGCCGTTCGGGCCAGGGCGCCAGCAGGGCCAGTTCATCGCGCGCCTCTTCGCATTGGCGCAACATGGCCTGGCAATGCCATAGCGGTTCAGAGTACGCGGGCGCCTCGAAGGCTTCCAGCAGCCCATAACCCAGTTGGCGGATGTGCTCCAGGCGCTGCCGGATTTGCGCCAGCGTCTTGGGCGCGGCGCGGCCGGCCGGTTCCTGCGCCGTCAGCAGCGCGGCGTCCAGCACGTCCAGCGCGGAGAAGGCGTTGGCCGGCAGGCTGTCTCGCAACACGGCCGCGGCGTCGGCCAGGCCCGCGAAGGTGCGCGGATGCAGGATCGGAGCCTGGGCCAGCGCCAGCAGCCCGGGACGCAGCGTCAGCAGGTGGCCGGCCAGGTTGCCGCTGTCCACGGTCGAGATGTACAGCGGGTGCAAGGGGGCCAGCGTGAGGGTGTCGTACCAGTTATAGAAATGGCCCAGATAGCGCTCGAGCTTGCCCATCGTGCTTAAGGTGGCCTGCGTGCGTTCCATCAGGCGGCCCGCCTGCAAGTAGCCGAAGTCATGCGCGGCCAGGTTCGACAGCAGGGCCAGCCCCAGATTGGTGGGCGAGGTGCGGTGCGCGGTCGTGGGCGCAGGCCGGTCCTGCACGTTGTCCGGGATCAGCCAGTTGTCTTCGGCCCCGCCGTGCCCATCGAAGAACGACCAGGTCTTGCGCGCCAGCAAGCGCAGGAACTGGTCCTGGCTGGGCGACAGCGCGGTTTTCGCGACGACGGGCGGCCGGCTCAGGCGCCAGGCAATTGCCGGCATCAAGGCCCACAAGGCCAGCACCGGGAACGCCGCGGGCCAGGCCGACGGGTTCCAGCGCAGGACGCAGGCGCCGATCGCCAGCGCCAGCAGCGGCGATCCCCATACAGATAGCAGCCACGGGCCCGAGCGGGCCGCGCCGTCGCGGTTGGTGACGCTGGAGGGCTTCCATTCCAGCAGGCGGCGGTGCGATATCGTCAGGCGGTACAGTGTGCGGCCAATGGCGTCCAGGTTGTAAAGCGCCTCGTGCGCCATGGCGCTGAACGCAAATGCGGCCCGGCTGAACTGCTTGAGCGTTGACGGGACCCAGCCCAGCAGATGCTGCCCCAGCAAGACATCGTCGCCCTTCCTGACGGCGCCCAGAGCGGAGGCGAATAGCGCGGGCAGGAACACGACCATCACCCCGGCCCCCGTCCACAGCCAGGGATACGGCAGCAAGGTCCAGCCCAGCGCCATCAACAGCACCAGGCTGGGCGACACGAGGCTGCGCCGCAGATTGTCCAGGATCTTGCAACGCGCCAGCCAGGCAAGAGGCGGTCCGCCCGCCGTGCCGGGTGGGCGCGGCGGGTGGCCGAACAGCCAGCCCAGCAATTGCCAGTCGCCCCGTATCCAGCGATGGCGGCGGCTGACATCGGCCGAATAGCGGGCGGGGTGGCCTTCGAACAACTGCACATCGCTCAGCAGGCCGGAACGGGCGTAGCAACCCTCCAGCAGGTCGTGGCTCAGCACGCGGTTGTCCGGGAAGCAGTCCTTCAGCGCGGCCTCGAACGCGTCGACGTCATAGATGCCTTTGCCGACGAAGGACCCTTCCTTGAAAGTGTCCTGATAGACGTCCGACACGGTGTTGGTGTAGGGGTCGATGCCGGCGTCGCCGCCATTGACCCGCGCATAGGCGGAGGCGGCCAGGTCAGCCAGGTTGACCGCCACGCGCGGTTGCAGGATGCCGTAGCCCCGCGTCACGCGACGCCGGACGGGATCGAACTGGGCCTGGTTCAGCGGATGCGCCATGGCGCCGATCAGCTTCCAGGCGCTTTCCCGAGGCAACTCGGTATCGGTGTCCAGCGTAATGACGTACTTCACGGCGGCCAGCGCGTCCAGGTCGCCGACCACGCAGGAGAACGCACCCGTGCCTTGGCCGCGCAGCAGGCCGTTCAGGTCGGCCAGTTTGCCGCGCTTTCTTTCCTGGCCCATCCAGACCTGTTCGTGGGCATTCCAGCGGCGAGGGCGGTGCAATAGGTAAAAGGGGCTTCGGCCCAAACGCCGGTATTTGTGGTTCAGCGCCTGGACATGCGTCTTGGCGCGTTCCAGCAGCAACGCGTCCGCGGGCAGATGTTCCGCGGCCGCGTCCGCAAAATCCGTCAGCAGGCAGAAGCTCAGGTTGTCGCCCGGGTTCGCCAGAAACCGGATCTCCAACGACTCGGCCAGTTGTTCGCCGTCGTCGGCGTCGATCAGCATGGACGGTACCGCCACCAGGCAGCGGGCAGCGTCCGGAATGCGTTTGGCGTAGTCCATCCGCGGCAGGCGCTGTGGGCGCACCAGCCAGGTCAGGGACCAGTTTATGACGGCAACCGACAAATGGCTGGTGCCGATCAGTGACAGCACCGCCAAGGCGGTCAGCGGCCACGGCTGGGCGCCCGCCGAATGGGCCACGAACACCAGCAGCGCGGACAAGGCGCCCGTCATCAGCACGATCGCCGCCGCATAGCCGGCCAGCGCCGCGCCCGGCGACAGGCGCGCCAACCGGTCCGTCACGCTCAGCCGGACCTTGCCCAGCTTTACCAGTTCGGGCAGGCCTTGATCAATCAGATAGAAGCCCACGTGCCGCCGGCGCGGGTCGGCGGGGGCGTCGGCATGGGCGTCTGGCGCCGCCGTGCGCGCCAGGTCGATCGCCATGGTGGCCAATTCGATCTCGGAACGATCGGAGTTCCGGGCCAGGCGCTCCACCCGATGGCGGTAGCGGTCCCGGGTCGGGAAGTCCATGTCGGCGTAGAACCCGGCCGGGTCCTGGCGCAATGTCTGCTCCACCAGGCTGATGGCTTCGACGAATTCGTTCCAGTTCGTCTTCGACAGCGCGCGCAGGCTGCCGATGCTGTTGCTGATGGAGACCTGGTCGGCCGCTTGCTGCTGGTTTTCGGCCACGACCATCTGCTCGATGGTCAGGTTGGATTGGGCCAGGCGCTGCTCGAACCAGGTCAACGGCAATGCCAGCGCCGGACCATGGCCTTGCAGGCGGCGGGCCAGTTCGGCCACGAAGGCGCCGTCTATGGGCGGATTCGAGCGCGCCATGTTGGCGATGACAAGAATCAGGCTGGTGGGGTCGTCCTGCGCGGCCTTGCGCATGGCGTCCGCCCAGGTGTCCGCCAAGCCCCGGTTCATGTTGGCGTAGGCCAGGCGGATCGCCACGCGCCGCAGGTTCTCGATCAGGGCCAGGCGCATCATGATGGGGATGGCCCAAAGCTCGCCCAGCTGCAGGGGTTCGACGCGCTGATAAGCGGCCACGAACGCGCTGATCCCGTCGGCGTCAATCCGCGCATCGCTGTGCGAAATCATCTCCAGCGCGATGTCGTACACCCGGGGAAGGCCCTGCGAGGGACCCGCGGCCAGTTTGGGCAGGCTGCGGCTGTACCCCTTGGGCAAATGTCGCTTGGCCAGTCGGATCTGCTCTTCGATCAGGTAGAAGTTGTCCAGCAGCCATTCGTCCGCCGGCGTGATCTGGCGACTTTGCTGCATGGATTCGATCAGCAGCGCACAGGCCTGGGCCAGCAGCGTCTGGTTCTCCGTCAGCCGGGGCAGCAGGTTGTCCTGCGCGCGAAAGGCGCCCAGCGCATGCACATGCGCCAGCGCCTGGCCGTGCGCTTCCATCTGCTGGGAATTGAACAGTTCGGCGCGCAACGGCGGCTCGCTTTCGGCGGAGGTAAGCGAGGGCTTGCTGCGAGCGAACAGGTCGATCCATTCGGGGGCGGCCTCCAGGGAAGGCCAGGCTATGGGTTTCATCAATACTCGGTCGGACGTGATCCATCGGGGCAAAGGCGTCGCCAGGGTGGCGACCTCCCGCCTATAGAGTGACCAAGCGCGCGCGTCGGCTCTGTGCGCTACCGCACGGACGCGGGGCGCGGCCTATGCCATAAACGACCCGAGCCCGACCGCATCGCAATGCACCGTGCGGCATCCTTGTGCGGGCCGACGGACGGGCGGGAGGGGGAAGTCGATGGACATGCAGGAATCGGGGCCACAGGCCACACCGCTACCCACGCACGCCTGGCAGGCGCTGGCGGGCCATCTGGAAGAAATGCGCCCGGCAACCCTGCGGCAACTGTTCATGGAAGACCCGTCGCGTGGCGCGCGTCTGACGCTGGAGGCGGCAGGCTGGTATCTGGACTATTCCAAGAACCGGGTCACCCCTAGGACCGTGGAGCTTCTGGTGCAACTGGCCAAGGAATGCCGGCTGCCGGCCCGGATCGACGCCATGTTCCATGGCGACGCCATCAATGCCAGCGAAGGGCGGGCGGCGCTGCATGTCGCGTTGCGCATGCCGGCCGGGGAAGCCGTGCAGGTAGACGGCCGCGATGTCGGGCCGAACGTGCAGAAGACCTTGCACCGCATGGCGGCGCTGGCCATGCAGTTGCGCAGCGGCGCCTGCCTGGGCGGCGCGGGCATGCCCATCCGCAATGTGATCAACCTGGGCATCGGCGGGTCGGCGATCGGCGTGGAAATGGCTTGCGCCGCGCTTGAACACTACGCCCAGCCCGGCCTGCTTGTGCGCTTTGTGTCGAACGTGGACGGTGCGGATTTCGCGCAGGCCACGCGAGGCCTGGATCCGCGCGAAACGCTGTTCATTGTCTGTTCAAAAAGCTGGCAGACCTCGGAAACCCGCCACAATGCGGCGTCGGCGCGCGCCTGGTGCATGCAGGCCCTGCAGGACGAAGACGCGTTGCAGGCGCATTTCGTGGCGGTCACGGGCAATCGCGAAGCAGCTATCCAATCCGGCATCGCGCGGGACCGCGTATTGGAGATCTGGGACTGGGTCAACGGACGCTATTCGCTGTGTTCGGCCATGGGCCTGGCGCTGATGGTGGCGGTGGGGCCGGAGGCTTTCGGCGAGATGCTGGCCGGCTGCCACGACATGGACACGCATTTCCGCAACGCGCCCCTGGAGCGGAACCTGCCGGTCATGCACGGGTTGATGGCCATCTGGAACAACAACTGCCTGGGCGCGCGCACCGCGGCCGTCCTGCCCTACGACCACCATTTGCGGCGTTTTCCGTCTTACGTGCAGCAATTGATGATGGAAAGCAACGGCAAGTCCGTGACGCAGGACGGCAAGCCCGTGGCGGGGCACACCGGCCCCGTGTACTGGGGCGCTTGCGGCACGAACGGCCAGCATTCCTTTCACCAGTTGCTGCACCAGGGCAGCCAGATGGTGCCCTGCGATTTCATCGGATTCCTGGTGCCGCTTGCGGCTTCGCCCCGTCAGCACGAAGAATTGCTGGCCAACATGTTCGCGCAGGCCGAGGCTTTGGCGTTCGGCCAGGCATTGGCCGATGACGGCGCCGCGGCCGCGCCTCACCGGCATGTCGAAGGCAACCGGCCAAGCAATACGCTGCTCTCTACCCGGCTGACGCCGCGGACGCTGGGTGCGCTGGTGGCGATGTATGAACACAGCGCCTTTACGCAAGGGGCGGCGTGGAACATCGATTCCTTTGACCAGTGGGGCGTGGAACTCGGCAAGACGCTGGCGCTGCGCATCGTTCATGAATTGGATGCCGGCACGACGGGCATGCAAAACCATGACAGTTCCACGCGGACCCTGATGCAGAAATACCTGGACGCCAGGATGGGAAAGACAAACCGGGGGACAGAGCAATAGTGCGCTACCCTGGAGGCACTCTGTTCGGCAGCGCACCAAGCGCCTGCCGATTACCCTTGCCGAACGGGTAAGGCCTGTCGGAGCGCCTTCGGATTGCGCCCGCCCGACTCGCGGGACTGCATTGGGCTAGTTGCAGGGAGCCGCCATGCCTGACTCACACGATCCCACCCAGAACCACCTGCTGGCGGCATTGCCCCCGGACGAGCAGGCCCGCCTGTTTCCGCTGCTTGAACGCGTGCCGATGCCGCTGGGCAAAGCGTTGTACGAACCGGGCGGCCGCATGCGGCACGTCTGCTTTCCCGTCGACTGCATCGTGTCGCTCTTGTGCGTCATGGAAGACGGGGCATCCACCGAAATCGCCGTAGTGGGAAACGAGGGCATCGTCGGCGTCTCGCTCTTCATGGGCGGGGAAACCACCCCCAGCCGCGCCATCGTGCAAAGCGCCGGTTCGGCCTTCCAGTTGAAGGGCCAGGCGCTGAAGGACGAATTCGACCGGGGCGGCGCCATGCAGCATCTATTGCTGCGATACACCCAGGCGCTGCTGACGCAGATGGCGCAGACGGCTGTGTGCAACCGGCACCACTCGCTGGACCAGCAGCTTTGCCGCTGGCTGTTGCTGAGCCTGGACCGGCTGCGGTCCGACGAGATCGTGATGACGCAGGAACTGATTGCAAACATGCTGGGCGTGCGGCGCGAAGGGGTGACGGAGGCGGCCGGGCACTTGCAGACGGCGGGGCTGATCCGCTACCGGCGCGGCCACATCCAGGTAACCGATCGCGTTGGGCTCGAGGCGCGCGTGTGCGAGTGCTACACCGTGGTCCGTGATGAATACGCGCGTCTGCTCAGCCGGCGCACCGAGGCTGTACGCCCCTGAAGGGGCGAACCGGAAACTGATCGTGCCTTCTGTCCAATCCGCGCATGAAGACGTGCCCAATCGCTTGCTTGACGCATTGCCCGGGCGCGAACGGGACCGGCTGCTCGGGCGCTTCGAACCGGTCGAGCTGGTCTTTGGCCAATGCTTGCTGCAACCCGGCGGGCGCATGGGCGACGTCTATTTCCCGACGCGCAGCTATATCTCGCTGATCTTGCCGCTGGCGCGCGGCCCATCGCTGGAAGTCGGGTTGATCGGCAACGAAGGCATGTGGAGCGTCGACGTGCCGTTAGGCACGGATACCTCGCAACTACGTGCGGTGGTGCAGGGCGGCGGGGTCGCCTTGCGTATGCCGGCCGACCGCTTCCGGCAGGAACTGGGCGCCAGCCAGGCACTGCGCCAGTTGATCAACGGTTACACGGTGGTTGTCCTGCAGCAGCTGGCGCAGGCAGCCGCCTGCATGCATTCCCATCTGGTCGAGGGCCGCCTGGCGCGGTGGCTGTTGATGACCCAGGACCGCGCCCACGCAGACCATTTCCACCTGACTCATGAGTACCTGGCCCACATGCTGGGCGTGCGCCGGGTGGGCGTGACCGTGGCGGCGTCGGCGCTGCAACAGCGCAAGCTGATCGCCTATCACCGCGGCGACATCGCCGTGCTGGACCGGCGCGGCCTGGAATCGGCCGCCTGCGAATGCTATGCGGCCGACCTGCTTAGCTACGCCCGGATCAATGGGCCGTCCAAGTAGACCGGGTGGTTTGACACCCGTCCGTTTCCCTTAAACTGGGCGTCTTTGCCAGCCGCCTGGAATGCTTCAATGAGATCGACCCGCGCCATCGCCCCGCTGCCTGTTTCCGAGCCGCGTCCGCCCCGGACCAAGCCCGCGGAGGTGCGGCTTGAGGAATTGATGGCGGCCGCCGAAAAGCTGTTCCTGGCCAACGGCGTGGAAGCCACCACTATCAGCAGCATCGTGGAAGAGGCGAACGTTGCCAAAGGCACGTTCTATCACTACTTCGCCGCCAAGACCGACATGTTGGCCGCGTTGGCCGAACGGTACACCCGCCAATACCTGGAGGTGCTGGAAGATGCCGTGAATGCCTGTGCGGGCGACGATTGGGTCGGCAAGCTGCAAGCCTGGATCCATGCCAGCATCCAGACCTACGTGGATACCTACCGCACGCACGACATCGTTTATGGCAATCACCACCATCATGATCGTCAGAACCGCGACAAGAACGCCATTCTTGACCAGTTGCTGGGGATCCTGGAAGGCGGCAAGACCGCCGGGTTGTGGCCGTTGCCGCAACCCAGGATCACCGCCTTGCTGATCTATTCCGGCGTGCATGGCGTGGCTGACGACGCCATCGCGGCCAAGCTGAAGGATTGCACCGATTTCGCGCGCAGTGTTTCGGACGACTGCCTGCGCATGTTGGGTGCGCCGGTTGCCGGGGCGCCGACGGTCAAGCGGACAGCGAAAACGCGTTGACCGGCGACGCGCCGCAAGAGGGCTGCCGCCCGCGCACTTCCAGCACCGACGCGAACAGGCGCTGCGTATAAGGGTGCCGGGGCGCGTCGAACACTTGGGCCGTGTTGCCGGCTTCCACGACCTGGCCCTGCTGCAGCACGTACAGCCGGTCGACCATATGGCCGACGACGCCCAGGTTGTGGCTGATCAACAGCAAGGCCAAGCCCAGTTCCTGCCGCAAGTCCTGCAGCAGGTTCAAGATCTGCGCCTGCACGGACACGTCGAGTGCGGAGGTGGGTTCGTCGCAGATCAGCAGTTGTGGCTGCACGGCCAGTGCGCGGGCGATGGCCACGCGTTGGCGCTGGCCGCCGGACAGCGCGTGCGGATAAGCGCCGCGCGTGCGGGCGGGCAGGCCCACCTGGTCCAGCAAACGGGTGGTTTCGGCCGCGATATCCACGGTGTCGCCCCGACCGGCACGCATTCGCAGCGGCAGGGCCAGCAGGCGTTCGACGGTGTAGCTGGGGTTCAGCGACCCGTATGGGTCCTGGAACACCGGCTGCACGATCCGGGCGATGCGTTTGCGGGGCAAGCCGGCGACAGGATGGCCGGCCAACAGCACCGAGCCCGCGCTGGGCGTGTCCAAGCCCAGCAACAGCCAGGCCAGCGTGCTTTTGCCGGAGCCCGATTCGCCCACGATGCCTACGGCTTCGCCCGCGTCGACATGCAGCGACACGGCGTCCAGAGCGGTGTGCACGGTCGGCGGGCGCCAGAATGCCGCGCGATGGGTATAGCGGCGGGTGAGGGCGTCAGCCTGCACCAGGCGGACGACAGCGGGAACGCTCATGGGCGGGCCTCGAATGGCGCGTGGCAGCGCCGCAGGCGCTGGTCTTGGTAAGCCGTCAGGGCGGGCGGCGGTCCGGCGCAGACCTCGGCGGCATGGCGGCACCGGGGTGCAAAGACGCAGGCTTCTGGCGCCTGCGTCAGCGCGGGCACCACGCCGGGAATGATGGGCAGGCGCTGCGCGCCAGAGCGCTGGGCAACTTGCGGGATGCTGTCCAGCAGGCCTTGGGTGTACGGATGGCCGGGGGCCGCCAGCACCTTCGACGTGGCGCCCGACTCGACGATCTGGCCGGCATACATCACGGACACGTGGTCGGTGTAGTGGGACACCACGCCCAGGTCATGCGTGATCAGCAGCACAGCCAGCCCCATTTCGCGTTGCAGCGTCTTCAGCAGCTCCAGGATCTGCTTCTGGATCGTGACGTCTAGCGCCGTGGTGGGCTCGTCGGCCACGATCAGCTCGGGGCCGCACATCAAGGCCATCGCGATCAGGACGCGCTGGCGCATGCCGCCGGACAGCTCGTGCGGATACTGGCCCAGGCGGGCCTGGGGCTGCGAAATGCCGACGCGGTCCAGCAAATGCAGCGCGCGTTCGCGGGCGCCGCCGTCATGGCGGTGGCTGCGGTAGACGGTCATCAACTGCTGGCCGATGGTGAACGTGGGGTTGAGCGCCGTCATGGGTTCCTGGAACACCATGGCGATGCGGTCGCCGCGCAGCGCATTCATCCGCCGGTCTGGGGCCGCCAGCAGGTCTTCGCCGTCGAATGCCAGGCGGTCGGCCTGCACGCGCGCGCCGCGCGGCAGCAGGCGCAGCAGGCTCAACGCCGTCAGCGATTTGCCGCAGCCGCTTTCGCCGACCAGGCCCAGGGTGGCCCCCCGCTCGATGCGCAGGTCGATCCCGCGCACGGCTTGCAGGGTGCCCGCGCGGGTCGGCAAGGTGATGTGCAGGTTGCGCACGTCGAGCACCGGGGCGGCAGGAGTCGGGGGCCGCTGCATCATGCCTCCCGGCGGGTGCGCAGGCCGTCGCCCGTCAGGTTGATGCCCAGCACCAGCAAGAGCAGCGCGGCGCCGGGCAGCGCGATCAGCCACGGGCTGAAGAACATGAAGGATTTGGCTTCGGACAGCATCAGGCCCCAGGACGGATAGGGGGCCGGCACGCCCAGGCCCAGGAAAGACAGCGCGGCTTCGACCAGGATGGCATGCGCCATTTCCACGGTGGCGATCACCAGCAGCGGGCCGCGGATGTTGGGCAGGATCTCGCGCACGAGGATGTGCAGGTGCGAACAGCCCATGGCGCGCGCGGCGGTGACATAGTCGGCGTTGCGCAGTTGCATGGCCGCACTGCGCGCCACCACCGCGAAGTGGTCCCACAGCAGCAGGCCCAGCACCAGCACCACCGTCGTCAGCGAATTGCCGGTAACGGATACGATCGCCAGCGCCGCCAGCACGATGGGCATGCTGATCCGCGTATTGATGATGAAGCTGATGACCGCATCGGCCACGCCGCCGGCGTAGCCGGCGATGAGGCCCAATGTGATGCCGATGAAACCCGAGACGATCACCACTGCAAAACCGATGGCCAGCGAGATACGTGCGCCGTAGACGAGCCGCGCCAGATAATCCCGGCCCAATTGGTCCGTGCCTAGCCAGTGCGCAGGCAGTGTCTTGTCGTGCCAGAACGGCTGCGCCAGGCGCTGGCCCAGCGACTGGGTGAACGGGTCGTTCGTCAGCAGGGACGGTCCGAACAGGGCGATGAACGCCAGCGCGGCGATGATGGCGATACCGCAGTAGAACCCCAGGCGGCGCGGCATCACGAGGCCGCTCGCTTCAGGCGCGGATCCAGAAGGGTGTTCAGCACGTCGGACAGGAAGGTCAACACGATGTAGGTCAGGGAGATCATCAGGACGACGGCCTGGATGACCGGCATGTCGGCGCGGATCATGGATTGCCAGGCCAGGTACCCGATGCCATGGATGGCGAAGATGGACTCGATGACGATAGAGCCGCCCAGCATGAAGCCGAATTGCAGGGCGCCCAGCGACACCACGGGCAGCAGCGCGTTGCGCAGGGCGCTCTTGAACAGGATGACGCGCCCCGGCAGACCCATGGCGCGCGCCGTGCGGATGTAATCGGATTCCAGCGCCTGCACCATGCCGCTGCGGGTCAGGCGGGTCAGCGCAGGCAGCGCGTACAGGCTGAGGGCGATGGTGGGCATGACGTAGTGCGCCAACGTGCCGCTGCCGGATATCGGCAGCCAGCGCAGCTTGACGCCGAAGAAGATGATCAGCAGCAGGGCGGCCCAGAAGCTGGGCATGGCTTGCACCACGGCGGTGACGAAGGACACGACCCGGTCGGTCCAGCCGCCGCGATGGGCCGCCGCCATGACACCGGCGGGCACCGCCACCGCCAGCGCCAGCAGGATCGCCGTCAACGCCAGCAAGGCGGTCACCCCGACCCGGTCGGCCAGCATGCGGGAGACGGGTTCGCCCGTCAGCTGCGAGGTACCGAGGTCGCCCGCCGCGAGACGCCCCAGGTAGGCCGCATAGCGCTCGGGCAAGGGGCGGTCCAGCGCATAACGTACCCGCAGGGCCTGCAGGTCCGCTTCTGTAGGGCTGTCGCCCGCCAGCGCCAGGGCAGGGTCGACAGCCACGTTGGACAAGACGAAGCACAGCAGGGAGACGGTAAGCGCGACCATCACCGCCAGGCCGGCGCGCCGCAACAGCAAAGAAAGCATGGCGGGTTACTTGGCCGACCAGCCCAGCTGATAAAAGCGCGGGATTCCGTCCGGCGACGGCTGATAAGCCAGGCGTTTGTCGGTGGCGTAGCCCACTACGATGGTGTGCATGGGCACGAAATAGGCGCGTTCGGCGGCCAGCTTGATGGCGCGGGAATATTCCGTGCGGCGCGTGGCTTCGTCGATGGCGTTGTCGGCGCGCTGCAGGATGTCGCGCAGTTCGGCGTCGTGAAAACCGTCCTGCGGGCTGAAGTTGAAGAACGCGGAAAGCGATGCCGAGGTGTCGAACATCGACGACGAGCCCCAATCGCCATACCAAAGGTCCAGCTTGCCTTCGCGCCACTTGCTGAAACTGGCGCGGGACTGCAGCATTTCCAGGTTGGCGTCGATGCCGACCGCTGCCAGATACGCCTTGACGGCTTCGGCGCGTGGGCGGTCGCGGAAGGACGACAGGCTGACCTTGAAGCCCTTGGGGTAGCCGGCCTGGGCCAGCAGTTCGCGCGCCTTCGCGGGGTTGTAGTCATAGACGGATGCCGCGGCCTCGTCGCAGCCGAACTGCAGCGGGTGGCACAGCGTGGCCAGTTGCTTGCCTTCGCCGCCCAGCAGCGTGTCGACGATCTTCTTTCTGTCGATGGCGTGGTTGATGGCCTGACGCACGCGAACGTCCTTGAGCGGGCTGTTCTCGCCGCTGGCGCGGCCACGCGCATCCAGCAGGATGGTCGCGATGGTCAGCGTGGAGCCGAATTGCGCCTGGAGGGTCGGGACGGCCTGCAGTTGCGGGATCTGGTCGGCGGACAGGTTCCAGGTCCAGTCCACGCTGCCGCCGATGACCTCGGCAATACGGGTCGCCTCGTCGGGGATGATACGCACGGTGATGCGGTCCAGCTTGGCCGCGCCCTTGGCGCCGCCGAAGTAGGACTTGTTTTTCTCCAGCACGTATTCGTTGCCGCGGGCAGCGGCCAGCTTGAACGGGCCCGTGCCCACCGGCTGCTTGCCGAAGGCCTGCTGTCCGACCTTTTCGAAATAGGCCTTGGGGAAGATGGCCAGCGAGCCCGATACGAACTCCAGTGCGGCCGGGAAGGGCGCCTTGGAAATGATGCGGACCTGATGGTCGCCGACCTTTTCAACCGACGCGATCCAGTCCAGCCAATTGGCCGAGCGGGCGCCGGATTCGGGGCGCGCGTAGTACTGCAGCGTGAAGACCACGTCGTCGGCGGTGAAGGGGTCGCCGTTGTGGAACGTCACGCCGGGGCGAAGATCGAACTCCCAGGTTTTGTCGTCGATGCGGCGCCAGGCGGTGGCCAGCGACGGCTCGTACTGCCCGGTGGCCAGATTGCGTTCGATCAGCGTGTCGTACAACTGGCGCGAGGCCACGATGCCTTCGCGGGCCGTGCTCAGGTAGGCGTCGAAGCTGGGCATCTCTTCCGTCAACGCGACGACCGCCGTGTTGTCTTGGGGGCCTGCATAAGCGGGGTGACCGAGGAGGATTGCCGCCGCGAACGCGCAACGAACTACCGACTTGCCAAACGGGAGCATGAGACCGACCAGTTGAGGTTTTTCAGGACGAGCGATGCTACAGGAGCAAGCGCGCCGCCTTTAGTTGCATTGGCTATGTGGATATGGCGAATCGATCCTCTGGCGCGCGGGGCTTTCTTGCCATAATCCGCGTCTTGTTTTTTAGCCGGCCGTGCCGTGACGCGGCGTGCGCCGCGGATAAAGGATTCAGCATGGCCGAAGTGGCAGGAACGTTGGAAGGGATCGTCGGCGAAGCCGGCGTGCTGGAACAAGTCGCCGCCGAGGCCGGGGTATTGGAACAAGTCGCCGCCGAGGCCGGGGTATTGGAACAAGTCGCCGCCGAGGCCGGCGTGTGGCGCCGCCAGTTCCACGCCGCGCCCGAGTTGCGCTACGAAGAGCACGCAACCTCGGCCTTCATCGCCGAGAAGCTGCGCGCATTCGGCTTTGACCGCGTCGAGACGGGCATCGGCAAGACCGGCGTGGTGGGCCTGCTTGCCGGCCGCCGTCCCGGGCCCGGCCGCAATGTGGGCCTGCGGGCCGATATGGATGCCTTGCCGATCCACGAAGCCAACGACGTCGCGCACAAGTCGCGCCACACCGGCATCATGCACGCCTGCGGCCACGACGGCCATAGCGCCACCTTGCTGGCCGCGGCTCGTTATCTGTCGGTGGATCGCGACTTTGCGGGCACCGCGGTCTTCATCTTCCAGCCGGCCGAGGAAGGCGGCGCGGGCGGCAAGGCCATGATCGATGACGGCCTGTTCGAGCGCTTCGACGTGGACGAGGTGTATGGCTTGCACAACATGCCCAATCTGGCGCTGGGCAAGTTTTCGACGACCGTGGGGCCGGTGACCTCGGCATCCGACCGCTTCACGATCGATATCGAGGGCCGCGGCAGCCATGCATCACGCCCGCAGGAGGGCGTGGACACCGTCATCGTCGGCACCCAGATCGTCAATGCCTTGCAGACGATCGTGTCGCGCAACGTGCATCCGCATGAAAGCGCCGTCGTATCGATCACCATGTTCCATGCCGGCGAGACGGACAACGTCATTCCGCAAAAGGCCCAGTTGCGTGGCACGGTGCGCACCTTCAATCCGGACATCCAGGACATGGTCGAGGCGCGCATGAAGGACGTGGTGGCAGGCATTGCCGGCACCTTCGGCGCCACGGCGAAGCTCCATTACCTGCGGGACTATCCCGTTACGCTGAATCACCCGGAAAACACGGCGCACGCGGTCCGTATTGCGCGTAGCCTGGTAGGCCCTGACCGCGTGGTGGACAACATGAAACCGGTAATGGGTGGCGAAGACTTCTCGTTTATGCTTCAGAAAAAGCCCGGCGCGTTCGTCTTTTTCGGAAACGGCCCGTCGTTCGGGCTGCACACGCCCCAGTACGACTTCAATGACAAAGCCATCAGCCACGGCGCCGCATTCTGGATCCGCCTGGTCCAGGACCGCACCGTTCTTTAAGCGGTGCCGGCCTTGACCCGCACCCGCCACCCTTCGCTGGCGCATTGGGGCGCGTTCACCGCCGTGGTCGAAGACGGCCGGGTGGTCGACTGCGAACCGTTCGGCGCCGACCGCGCGCCTTCCGCCATGCTGGGTTCGATCGCGGAGATGCTGCATTCCCCCTTGCGTATCCAGCGGCCCTCCGTGCGCAAGGGCTGGCTGGCGGGCAACCGAGACCGCGAAGGCGACGAGTACGTGGAAGTGTCCTGGGACCACGCGCTGGACCTGGTGGCGGGTGAACTCGCGCGGGTGCGCAAGCAATCGGGCCCGGCCGGCATCTTCGGCGGCTCTTACGGCTGGTCCTCTGCCGGGCGCGTGCACCACGCACGCAGCCTGATCCGCCGCTTCCTGTTCCAGGGCGGCGGCTGCGTGGATCAGGTGGGCAACTACAGCTGGGGCGCGGCGCAGTTTCTGTTGCCCCACGTGATCGGCACGACCAGCCCGGTCAGCGGCGACGTCACCGATTGGGAAAGCGTGCTGGAGCACACCCGCATCATCGTGGCGTTTGGCGGCATACCGGTAAAGAACAGCCAGGTCACCTCCGGCGGCGCCGGCCTGCACAACCTGCCGGGCTGGCTCGCGCGCGCGCAGGACGCCGGCATCCGGCTGGTCGTGGTCAGCCCGACGCGCGCCGATATCCCGGAAGGCGTCGCCGCGGATTGGATTCCCGTGCGGCCCAATACCGACACGGCGTTGATGCTGGGCATGGCCCACACGCTGCTTTCCGAAAACCGGTACGACAGGGCATTCCTGGACACGCATTGCGTGGGGTTCGACGCCTGGGCCGCGTACTTGACGGGCGCCACCGATGGCCAGCCCAAGGACGCATGCTGGGCGGCCGGCATTACGGGCGTGCCCGCCGAGACCATTGCCGCGCTGGCGCGCAGCATCGCGAACCAGCGCAGCCTGCTGACGGCGGCGTGGTCGCTGCAACGCGCGCAGCATGGCGAACAACCCTATTGGGCGGTGATCGGCCTGGCGGCGTTGGCCGGCCAGATCGGACTGCCGGGCGGCGGCTTCGCCTTTGGCCACGCGTCGCTCAACGGCATCGGCCAGCCGCGCCGGCAAGTGCCGGGGCCGGAAGTGCCGGTGCCCAGGAACCCCGCGCAATTGGCGATTCCGGTCGCGCGCATCACCGGCATGCTGCTGGCGCCGGGCGCCGAATATGAATTCAACGGCGCGCGGCATCACTATCCGGACGTGAAGCTGATTTATTGGGCGGGCGGTAATCCGTTCCACCATCACCAGGACCAGAACCGGTTCCGGCAGGCCTGGCGCAAGCCCGAAACGGTGATCGTGCATGAATCCTGGTGGACGCCGTTGGCGCGCCGGGCAGACATCGTGCTGCCGGCCACCACGTCGCTGGAACGCTGCGACGTTGGCGGGTCGACCCGCGACCCCTATGTGTTCGCCATGCATCGGGCCGTGGCCCCGCAGGGCGAGGCCCGCAACGACTTCGACATCTTTGCGGACCTGGCGCGGCGCGCGGGCTTTCACGAGGCGTTCACGGCAGGGCGCGACGAAATGGGCTGGTGCCGCCACGTGTATGAAGGCATGCGCGCGGGGTGCGCGGACAAGGGGGTGACGCTGCCGCCCTTCGGTGAATTCTGGGCGCGCGGCCATGCCGAGCTGCCACCGCCCGAATCGCAGTACGTGTTGTTCGAGGCGTTCCGGCGCGATCCCGCGGCGCATCCGTTGCGCACGCCTTCGGGCAAGATCGAACTGCATTCGCAGGTAGTGGCGGGCTTCGGCTACGCGGACTGCCCGGGGCACCCGGTGTGGCTGGCGCCGTCGGAGTGGCTGGGCGCCAGGGCGGCGGACCAATGGCCGCTGCACTTGCTGACGAACCAGCCGCGCCACCGGCTGCACAGCCAGCTGGACCCGGCGGCCTTGTCGCGCGCGGGCAAGATCCAGGGCTGCGAACCCATTGCGATGCATCCCGATGATGCGGCCGCGCGACAGATCCGGGATGGAGACCGCGTGCGCGTCTTCAACGGGCGCGGCGCGTGCCTGGCCGGCGTGAAGCTGGACACGGGGCTGATGCCCGGCGTGGTGGTGATGGCCACCGGCGCCTGGTCGGACCCGGACGGCGATCTGGACCGGCACGGCAACCCGAACACGCTGACGGCCGACATCGGCACGTCGAGGCTGGCGCAAGGGCCCAGCGCCCAGACGGCGCTGGTGCAGGTCGAGCGCTACCTGGAACCCGCCGTCGCGCACCGCGCGTGGGAAAGCCCGGCTATCTCGCCTGGCGGCTTATGACTTTTCACGGCAGTAAAAGCCGAGTCAACGATTTCCCGCACATATGATTAGAACGGCACGTTCTGATTTCTAGCGGCAAACTCCGGATTCCTTATTTACCGACTGCGACATGGTGCCCCCGATGCGCATGTCCCTTTGATCCGGAGTGCGCAATGAGCCTCAAACGCTATCTAGGCCTGGTCCTGTCTGCGTCCGTTTTCACCGCCGCCCATGCGGCGGACATCACCTTGGCGCTGGGTACCGAACCGTCCACGCTGGACCCGCAGACGGCGCAAGACGGCTCCGAGCGCGCCGTGTCGCGCAACATCTTCGAAACGCTGCTGACCCGCACGCCCAAGGGCGAGCTGGTGCCGCAGCTGGCCACCGCGCTGCCGCGCCAGACCGGCGCCGATACGTGGGAAGTGACGTTGCGCCCGAACCTCAAGTTCAGCGATGGCCAGGCGCTTGACGCCGCGGCGGTGGCCGCCAGCATCAACCGGATCGTCGACCCGAAGACCGCGTCGCGCCAGCGTCCGTTCTTCCTGGGCATCAAGCGCGCCGAGGCCGTGGATGCCGTGACGGTGCGCGTGCACACCAACGGCGCGGATCCGGCATTGCCCGCGCGCCTGTCGTGGCTGACCATCGTGTCGCCGTCGGCCGCGGCCGATGGCAGCCTGGGTCAGAAACCGGTGGGCAGCGGCCCCTACGTGCTGACGGAATGGGCCAAGGGCAACCGCATCGTGTTGTCGCGCAACCCGAACTATTGGAATCCGTCTGCGGTGGGCAACGTGGACCGCGCCACCTACCGATTCGTGGCCGAGCCCGGCACGCGCCTGTCGGGCCTGCGGGCGGGCGACTTCGACTTCATCACCAACGTGCTGCCCGAGGACACCAAGCGGGTCGCCAAGGCCGTGACCTTGCAAGGCACCGACTTGCCCTTCGTGTCGCTCAATGCCTTGAAGGGCCTGACCCGCGACGTGCGCGTGCGCCAGGCGCTGAACTACGCCGTGGACAAGGAATCGCTGGCCAAGGACCTGTATGGCGGCTACGCGACCGTGTCGCACGGCCAGTTGCTGGCGCCGGGCTGGTTCGGTTACGACGCCAGCATCCAGCCGTATCCGTATGACCCCGCACGCGCCACCGAACTGCTGAAGGCCGCCGGCGTCTATGGCAAGACCATCGACCTGTACGCGCCGTCGGGCCGCTGGCTCAAGGACAAGGAACTGGCCGAGACCATCGCCGCCTACTGGGAGGCGGCCGGCCTGAAGGTCAACTTCCGCGTGCTGGCCTGGGCCGAGTATCTGGAGGCCATCAACAAGAACCGCGTGCCGACCGAAGCGCAGATCAGCAGCAGCCATTCGAACCAGTTGCTGGATGCCGACCGCACGCTTAGCGCCTATTACGCCGAGGGCGGCGTGGCGGCGGCCAATGACAATGCCGAATTGAAGGGCCTGATCGACCAGGCGCGCCAGGAGGCCGACCCCGTCAAGCGCCAGGCGCTGTATTCCAAGGCGCTGAAGATTGGCCGCGACGAGGCCTATCTGGTGTTCCTGCTGGAAGGCGGCGAGATCTTCGGCTTGTCCAAGCGCATTGACTTTTCGCCGCGCGTCGATGGCCTGATTCCGGTGAAGGACATCCGTGTCATCGAGTAATTCTGCCGGGCGCGGCTTGCCGCGCTTTTTGCTGGGCCGCCTGGCGCAGGGCCTGTTGGTCGTGCTGGGCGTGACCACCATCGTGTTCATCGTGACGCGCCTGGTGGGCGATCCGGTCCAGGCGATGCTGCCGGTGGACGCCTCCGCCGCCGACCGCGCGGTGCTGGCGCAGGCGCTGGGCATGGACGGCCCCATCTGGTCGCAGTACCTGCACTACCTGCGCGATATCGCCTTGTTCGATTTTGGCAATTCCATCTGGCAGCAACGGCCCGCGATGGACATTGTGCTGGAACGCCTGCCCAGCACGCTGACGCTGTGCGCCGGCGCGCTGGGCCTGGCGATCTTGGCGGGGGTGCCGTTGGGGATCGTCGCCGCGCTGCGCCCGGGGCAGTGGGCCGACCGTATCTCGGTGGTGCTGAGCCTGGCTGGGCTGTCGCTGCCGCAGTTCTGGCTGGGCCTGCTGTTGATCCTGCTGTTTGCGGTGACGCTGAACTGGCTGCCGTCCTCGGGCGCGGAGGCGGCGGGCAGCGGCGTGCTGCCGATGCTGACGCTGGCGCTGCCGGCGCTTGGCCGCATCGCCATGATGCTGCGCTCGGCGCTGATCGACGAACTGAATTCGCTGTACGTGCGTACCGCCCGGGCCAAGGGCCTGCGGTCGGGCCGCATCGTGTTGGTGCATGCCCTGCGCAACGCCGCCGTGCCCACGGTGGCGCTGCTGGGCTGGGAGTTTGCCGGCATGCTGGCCGGGCACACCGTCGTGGTGGAAACCGTATTCGCCTGGCCCGGCCTGGGCCAGACCGCGGTCCAGGCCATCGAGCGCCAGGACCTGGTGCTGTTGCAAGCCGTCGTGTTCTTCATTGCATTCCTGATCGTGATCATCAATTTCTGTCTGGACATCCTGTACCGGCTGCTGGATCGGAGGATCGCGGTATGAGCGCGGTTCCCGCATGGATGGGCGACGCTGCCGAGGCGTCCCCGCCGGTCGCGCCGCGAGGCTGGCGCGCGCTGTCCGACCGGCAGCGTGGCTGGATACTGGCTGTATCTTTACTGTTGCTGCTGGCGGCGGTGGCGGTCGTGCTGCCCTGGCTGGCGCCTTACGACCCGGCGGCGATCAAACTGTCCGCCCGGCTGCGCCCCCCGGTCTGGGAGGCGCGCGGCACCTGGAGCAACGTGCTGGGCACCGACAACCTGGGCCGCGATGTGCTCAGCCGCATCCTGCATGGGGCGCGGCTGTCGATCCTGATCGGGGCGGCGGTGGTGGCGGTTTCGGCCACGTTCGGCGTGCTGGTGGGGCTGGTCGCGGGGTTTGCCGGCGGGCGGGTGGATGCGGCGCTGATGCGCTGGGTCGACGTACACGTGGCGTTTCCCGGCCTGCTGCTGTCGCTGGTGATCCTGGTGATCCTGGGGCCGGGCCCTGGCACCGTGATCCTGGCGCTGGCCTTGAATGGCTGGATGGTCTACGCGCGGCAGATCCGCAGCGTGGTGCTGTCGGTGCGCCAGCTGCCCTATATCGAAAGCGCCGAAATGGCGGGCGCGCGCGCCGGCCGCATCCTGCTGCGGCACATCCTGCCCAACCTGGCGGCGCCGCTGATCACGCTGATGGTGCTGGAGTTCGCCCGCGTGGTGCTGGCCGAGGCCGCCTTGTCGTTCCTGGGCGTGGGCGTGCAGCCGCCGGCGGTGTCGTGGGGGCTGGATGTGGCCAATGGCCGCAACTACCTGACCAGCGCGTGGTGGCTGGCGACGTTCCCCGGCCTGTCAATCGCGCTGACCGTGCTGATCGTCAACGTGGCGGCCAGCCGGCTGCGGCTGGCGCTGGATCCGCGCGAACGCGAAAAGGACTTCGCGCGCCGCTTGATTGCGAAGGTGCGTCGATGAGCGAAACCCCATTGCTGAGCGTGCGCGGCCTGAGCGTCGAGTTTTTGACCCGCCATGGCAACGTGTGCGCCGTCGATTCGGTGTCGTTCGACCTGCGGGCAGGCGAAACCCTGGCCCTGGTGGGCGAAAGCGGCTCCGGCAAAAGCGCCTGTGCGCTGGCCCTGATGGGCCTGACGACGTTGCCCGGCCGGGTGGCGGGCGGCCAGGTGCTGTTCGACGGGCAAGACCTGCTGGCGGCGCCGGCCCGCGTGCTGGAAGACTTGCGCGGCAATCGCATCGCCATGGTGTTCCAGGACCCAATGAGCGCGCTGAACCCGCTATTGGCCATCGGCACGCAGATCGACGAGGTACTGGTGCGCCACACGGCGCTTGACCGCGTCCAGCGCCGTGCCCGCATCATTGAACTGCTGGGCCAGGTCGGCATCCCCAAGCCGGCCGAGCGCCTGGACCGCCTGCCGCACGAGTTCTCCGGCGGCCAGCGCCAACGCATCCTGATCGCCATGGCGCTGGCCTGCGACCCGCAGATCCTGATCGCCGACGAACCCACGACCGCGTTGGACGTGACCATCCAGGCGCAGATCCTGGACTTGCTGGCCGAGCTGAAGCAACGCTTGGGCCTGGCGATGCTGCTGGTGACGCACGATCTGGGCGTGGTGGCCAAGGTGGCGGACCGCGTGGCGGTCATGTACGCCGGCCGGCTGGTCGAACTGGCCGATGCCGACGCGCTGTTCGCTGAACCCGCGCACCCCTATACCGCAGGCTTGCTGCGCGCCACCCCGCGCCTGACCGATACGCGCCACCGCATGATCGCGATCGACGGCGTGCCGCCCGACCTGCGGCTGCGCCGCAGCCATTGCGATTTCGCGCCGCGTTGCCCCGGCGCCGATGCGGCGTGCGCACAACGCCCCGCGTTGCGCGACATCGGCCATGGTCGCCTGGCGGCCTGCGTGCGGCCGTCGGCGCCCGTCTGGATGCAGGACCATGACTGATTCCTCCCCTCTGTTGCAGGCGCGCGACCTTCGCGTGCATTACCCCGTGCGTTCGGCGGGCTGGTTCGGCAAGCCGGTGCTGGCGCGCGCCGTGGACGGCGTGTCGCTGGAGGTGGCGCGGGGCGAAACGCTGGGCCTGGTCGGCGAGTCCGGCTCGGGCAAGACGACGCTGGGTCGCGCGGTGCTGCGCCGCACGCCGCTGACGGCCGGCTCCATCCATTTCAAGGGCGAAGACATCACGCACGCGGGCAAGTCCCAACTGCGCGAGCTGCGCCGCCATATGCAGCTGGTCTTCCAGGACCCGTCCACCAGCCTGAACCCGCGCCACACCGTGTTCGAGGCCATCGCCGAGCCCTTGATCGTGCATGGCTGGAATGCCGGCCGTGATGCCTTGCGCCGGCGGGTGGCTGATCTGATCGACCAGGTCGGCCTGCCGGCCGACGCGGCCGAGCGCTATCCGCACGCCTTTTCCGGCGGGCAGCGCCAGCGCGTGGGCATTGCGCGGGCGCTGGCGATCCGCCCGGACCTGATCGTGGCGGACGAGCCCGTGTCGGCGCTGGATGTCTCGGTACGCGCGCAGATCATCAACCTGTTCCAGGACCTGCAGCAAGAGCTGGGCTTGTCGTTCCTGCTGATCGCGCATGACCTGGCGGTGGTGCGGCACGTCTCGCATCGCATTGCCATCATGTATGCGGGGCAGGTGGTCGAGACCGGGTCCCGCGACGATATCTACGAGCGTCCGCTGCACCCCTATACGCGCGGCTTGCTGGCGGCGGTGCCGGAACCCGAACGCGGCGCGTCCCGCCGCCAGGTCTTTGCCGTGGCCCGGGGCGAGCCGCCCAGCCCGATGTCGCCGCCCTCGGGCTGCCGCTACCACCCGCGTTGCCCGCAGGCGGCCGACCGCTGCCGCATGGCCGCGCCGCCGCTGGAAACGCGCGCCGCCGGGCATGCGGTGGCCTGCTGGTTCGCCGCCCCCATTCCTGCTACACCTTGATTCGTATCCTGAATTCACGACCCCTTAATGGAGAGATCTTCATGTCTGTGCAAGCCCTAGCTCCTGTTGATGCCGCTGACGCCGCCGCCGTGCGCGCCTGGTTCAAGGAACTGTCCGACCACGTGCAAGCCGTGGATTACGCCGCTGCCCGCCACCTGTTCGCCGACGACTTCGTTGCTTTCGGCACCTATACCAACTTCGTCAGCGGCCGCGAACACGCGGAAAAGACGCAGTGGCGCAATGTCTGGTTCACGATCGATGATTTCATCTGGCGCCTGGACGATGTCCAGAGCTTCGTCTCGCCGGACCGCCTGTTCGCCGTGGGCCTGGCGGTGTGGGATTCGACCGGCTATCACCCGGACGGCAAGCCGTTTGACCGCGTCGGCCGCGCCACCGTGTCGTTCGCGCGCGAAGCCGTGGGCGAGCCCTGGGTGGCCACGCACACGCATATGTCGCTGTTCCGCGATACGCCCAGCGTGTCGCATGGGAACAAGCCGGCCCGCAGCTGATCCGCTGCAGCGCCCCAAGAAAGAACGGCCCCAGT
>NZ_JBYOKH010000061.1:0-39349 GCF_057799415.1 Achromobacter sp. 18P8.1.1
GCGTCGTGGCCTGGCGTTGCTGGGTCACATTGGAGGATTGACGGCCGACGCTGCTGCCGCCGCCTGCACGACGGGCTTCGGCGTCAAAAGACGCCGTCACCAACGCCGCGCCGGAGATGGCGATGAGCGCCGCGGCGACAAACCGCGAAAAACAGAATTTGGTCATAGAGTTTGCTCCCTCGTACTCGCGCCCCCGCTGCCCCGAGCAGCGGGGAGTCCCACGGACAGCGGGACCATAGTCGCGACTTTTCTTACAGTAATCTGAATGACGTAAGAATAACGGACAAGACGCCAGCCCACAAGTTCCCCGTGGGGTGACGAAACATCCTATGGACGGGCCGGGTTCAGCCCAGGCGCACGCCCTCGTGCAGCGCGGCGATGCCGGCGGTCAGGTTGAAGTACTGCACCCGGTCCAGGCCGGCGGTACGCATCATGTCGGCCAGGGTTTCCTGGTCGGGATGCATGCGGATGGATTCCGCCAGGTAACGGTAGCTGGCTTCGTCATTGGCGATCTTCTTGCCCAACCACGGCAGCACGTTGAACGAATACCAGTCGTAGGCGGGCGACAGCGGCTTGGCCACCCGCGAGAACTCCAGCACCAGCAGCTTGCCGCCCGGCTTGAGCACGCGGGCCATTTCAGCCAGGGCGCGGTCCTTGTGGGTCATGTTGCGCAGGCCGAAGGCCACGCTGACGCGGTCGAAGTACCCGGTGGGAAACGGCAGGCGCTCGGCGTCGCAGACGGCGGTGGGAAGCAGCAGGCCCGCGTCGGTCAGGCGGTCGCGGCCCACGCGCAGCATGGAATCGTTGATGTCGGTCAGCCAGACTTCACCCGTGGGGCCGGCGCGCTTGGCAAAAGCCTTGGCCAGGTCGCCCGTGCCGCCGGCAATGTCCAGCACCTTCATGCCGGGGCGGATGGCCGCGCGGCCGATGGTGAAGGCTTTCCAGACACGGTGCAGGCCGGCGGACATGAAATCGTTCATGACGTCGTAGCGCTGGGCAACGGAATGGAAGACTTCAGCGACTTTGCGGGCTTTTTCGCCTTCCGGCACCGTTTGGAAGCCGAAATGCGTGGATTGCGAATTGGAATCCGCGGAATGTTGCGATTCGGAGGGGTTTTGCATGGTGAATTCCCGATATATCGTTCAATGGTAGCCTATCGGGCACCCGGCGGCGGCCAGAGAACCTGCCCCGGCAGCACCCTGCGGTCACATACCTGAAATATTGCGGCCATACTATCGCAATGTTCGCGCCGCGCCGGCGCTCCGAAGTGTGCCAAATTCGCCATGTCCAGCACTATCCTCGTTGTCGAAGACGAACCCGCAATCCAGGAACTGATCGCCGTCAACCTGTCTTTCGCGGGGCACAAAGTGTTGCGCGCCTTCGACGCCGACCAGGCCCAGACCTTGATCCGCGCCGAACTCCCCGATCTGATCCTGCTGGATTGGATGCTGCCCGGCACGTCCGGCCTGGCCATGGCGCGCAAGCTGCGCAACGACGAGCGCACCCGCGCCGTCCCGGTCATCATGCTGACCGCCAAGGGTTCCGAGCAGGACAAGGTGGACGGCCTGGAGGCCGGCGCCGACGACTACATCACCAAGCCTTTCTCGCCCAAAGAGCTGATGGCCCGCATCAAGGCCGTGCTGCGCCGCCGCGCGCCCCAGCTGACCGACGACGTGATCGACGTGGGCGGCCTGAAGCTGGATCCGGTGACGCATCGCCTGTCCGGCAACAGCCAGTCGCTGCAGATCGGCCCCACCGAATTCCGCCTGCTGCACTTCTTCATGACCCACCCCGAGCGCGTGTTCTCGCGCTCGCAACTGCTGGACCAGGTCTGGGGCGACCACGTGTTCGTTGAAGAACGCACCGTGGACGTCCATATCCGCCGCTTGCGCAAGGCGCTGGAACCCAGCGGCCACGACGCGCACGTGGAAACGGTGCGCGGCAGCGGCTACCGGTTTACGGCACAGCTTCCGACGCGGTAAAACTCCCGCACGATGATCTGGCTGCGCACACTTTTCCTGGTCGCCCTGTGGGCGGTGATTTCATTACTGGCGCAATGGCTCATAGGAGACCCGTTGGGCTGGATAGTGTTTTCGGCCGCGCTGACCGCCATGCTGCTTTGGCGCAGCTGGAGGCTGACGCTGGTCTCCCAATGGGCCAACCACCCGGACACCTCTCCCCCCGCCTCCGTCGGGCCCTGGGACGACATCCTCGCCCCCCTCTACCGCTACACCCGCGCCCGTGCCCGCGAACTGGCCGAAACCCGCGACACCATGCAAGGCATGCTGGCCGCTGCCCAGGCCTTGCCGGACGGCGCGGTCACTCTGAATGCGGACTTCCAGATCGACTGGTGCAACCGCATGGCGCGCCAGCACCTGGGCCTGCGCCTGCCCGCCGACCGCGGCCATAACCTGTTGAACCTGCTGCGCGCGCCGGAGTTCGTGGAATACGCGCACCGGCCTGCCTGGCCCGAGCCGATCCTGGTGCGCCTGGGCCAGAACGGCCAGGAACGCCTGATGATGATGCAGTTGACGGCCTACGCCAGCAATCAGCGCCTGCTCATCACCCGCGACGTCACGCAGATCGAACGCCTGGAAACCACGCGCCGCGACTTCGTGGCCAACGTCTCGCACGAACTGCGCACGCCGCTGACTGTGCTGGCGGGGTTCCTGGAAACGCTGCGCGACATGCCGGCCGACGCGCTGCCCGAAGAGCAGCGGGCGCAGTACATCGACATGATGCACGAGCAGGCCCAGCGCATGCAGGCCATCGTGGAAGACCTGCTGACCTTGTCCACGCTGGAATCGTCGCCGGGCAGCGACCCACGCGCCATCAATATGGGCGCGCTGCTGCAGAAGGCGCGCCAGCAGATCGAAGCGCTGTCGGGCGGACGCCATGTACTGGAATGGCACATCGACGACACGCTGGACGTGCTGGGCGCCGAAACCGAGCTGACCTCCGCGCTGTCGAACCTGCTGACCAACGCCGTGCGCTACACGCCCGACGGCGGCACGATCACCGTGCGCTGGGAACGCGAAGCCGACGGCGGCGCGCGCTACAGCGTGCAGGACACGGGCATCGGCATTCCCGCACGCCACCTGCCACGCCTGACCGAACGCTTCTACCGCGTGGACCGCGGCCGCTCGCGCGCCGTGGGCGGCACGGGCCTTGGCCTGGCGATCACCAAGCACATCGCCATGCGCCACGACGCCGAACTGCTCATCACCAGCGAACCGGGCAAGGGCAGCGTCTTCGCGCTGCGCTTCCCCGCCGAGCGCATCGCCATCGACGAGCCCGCGTAAACGTTGCCACGTTGGAACCCTCCGCGCCGTCCGGCGCGGATGGTAAATTCCGGGCCATGCGCATCCTGGTCATCGAAGACGAACCCAAACTGGCCGACTACCTGAAGAAGGGGCTGTCGGAACAAAGCCATGTCGTGGACCTTGCCCGCGACGGCGTGGACGGCCTGCATCTGGCGCTGGAAGGCGAGTACGACCTGATCGTGCTGGATGTGATGCTGCCGGGCGTCGATGGCTTCGGCATCCTGGCGTCCGTCCGCGCGCAGAAAGACACCCCCATCCTGATGCTGACTGCGCGCGACGCGGTGGAAGACCGCGTGCGCGGCCTGGAAGGCGGCGCCGACGACTACCTGGTCAAGCCCTTCGCGTTTTCGGAATTGCTGGCGCGCGTGCAGGCGCTGCTGCGCCGCGGTCGGACGCAAGAGCCCACCTTGCTGCGCCTGGCCGACCTGGAGCTGGATCTGGCGCGCCGGCGCGCCCAGCGCGGCGGCCGCCGGCTGGACCTGACCGCCAAGGAATTCAGCCTGCTGGCGCTGCTGCTGCGCCGCCAGGGCCAGGTGCTGTCGCGCACCACGCTGGCTGAACAGGTCTGGGACATGAACTTCGACAGCGACACCAACGTCATCGACGTCGCGGTACGCCGCCTGCGCAGCAAACTGGATGACCCGTTCGACGCCAAGCTGCTGCACACCGTGCGCGGCATGGGGTACGTGCTGGAGTCACGTCCCGAATGAAGCCGCCGCGCGTGCGTTCGATGCAGGCGCGGCTGACCCTGTTGCTGGGCGCCATCGCGCTGCTGGTCTCCAGCCTGGCCGGCGCCACCTTGTTCTGGGCGCTCAAGCGCGAAGTCGAGCGCCAGGAAATCACCGAGGTCAACGGCAAGCTGGAACTGATCGACCACCTGATCGACATGCAGAACAGCGCCAGCGGCCTGCAAGACCTGGCCGCCACGTTTGACGAGATGCGCGCCGGCCAGGGCCAGCTGGGCATCTGGATCGTGGACGCCCAGGGCAAGGCCGTCTATGGCGGCCCTGCCCCGGAAACGCTGGACACCGTGGACGGCAAGCAGGTCGTGCTGCAGGCGGCGGACGGCGGACGGATGCGAGGCCTGCGGGTCGCCATGAACGACCGCATCCTGCCGGGCGCGCAACTGACCGTGGCGGTCAGCACGCGCACCAGTTCGCAGTTCCTGTATGCCTACGGCACGGCCCTAGTGCTGATCTGCGCGCTATGGGTGGGCGCGACAGTAGTGCTGGCCGCCTGGGCCGTGCGCCGCAGCATGGCGCCCACGCGCCGGCTGTCGGAGCAGGCCGCGCGCATCCAGCCCGACAATCTGGCGCGGCGCCTGCCGCTGGAAGACACCGACCGCGAACTGTACGAACTGGTGCGCTCGTTCAACCGCACGCTGGAGCGCCTGCAGGCGGCCTACCAGCAGATGGAAGGTTTCAACGCCGACGTCGCGCACGAGCTGCGCACGCCGCTGGCCACGCTCATCAACGGCGCCCAGGTCATGCTGTCGTCGCCGCGAGACGCGGCCGAATTGCGCGACGCCCTGGAATCCAATCTGGAAGAGCTTGAAGACCTGAAAAAGCTGGTCAACGACATGCTGTTCCTGGCGCGCGCGGACCGCGGCGAACTGGCCGCCGACCTGGCCCCGGTGTCGCTCGCCGCCGAGGCCCGGCGCGTGGCCGAATACTACGAAGCCACGCTGGAGGAACATGGCGTGCGCCTGCGCTGCGAAGGCGACGCCACGGTGACCGCCAATTCCGGCCTGGTGCGCCGCGCCCTGGCCAACCTGATCTCCAACGCCATCAAAGCCACCCCCCCGGGGCACGACATCGTGTTGCGCTGCTCGGCGTCGCCGTCGGGCGCGCGGGTGGAAGTGCAGAACCCCGGCGCGCCCATTCCACCCACCGACCTGCCCCGCATTTTCGACCGCTTCTTCCGGTCGGGCCAGACGCGCGCACCGCGCAGCGAAGGCCACGGCCTGGGCCTGGCCATCGTGCGCGCCATCGCCCGCATGCACGGCGGCGACGTGGACGCGGTGTCCGATGCCCGCGGCACGATCGTGGGCATTACGTTGCGCGGGCCCGTGCCGTCGGCAGCCTCCGGGAACATTACAAAACCGTAATCCGGACGACAGAATCGGGTCACCCCGGCTTTCCTACAGTGTCATCACGATCCCCCCTTTCCAAGGATTCTCGTGAAAGACACCCTGATCCGCTTCATCCAAACCGCCGCGCTGGCCCTGCTGGTCGCCGGCACGGCGCAAGCCGCGGGCGAGCACGCCGGCCACGGCATGTCCATGCCGGCCGCGTCCACGCCCATCGGCAAGCCGGGCGACGCCGCCCGCGCCACGCGCACCATCGATGTCGACATGACCGACGCCATGCGCTTCACGCCCGACCGCATCGAGGTCAAGGCGGGCGAGACCGTGCGCATCAACGTGCGCAATTCGGGAAAAATCCGCCACGAGCTGGTGCTGGGCACCGACGCCGACCTGAAGGCGCACTACGACATGATGATGAAAGACCCCGGCATGCGCCACGAAGAGGCGAACGCGGTGTCGCTGGACGCCGGCAAGACCGGCCAGATCGTCTGGCGCTTCGACAAGGCGGGCACGGTGTCCTTCGGCTGCCTGGAACCGGGCCATTACAGCGCCGGCATGAAGGGAGCGGTGTCGGTGCTTTGATGCCCGACGCCTTTCTTCCATGAGCACCCTTCCCCCGCTTGCCCGCCGCCGTTTCGTGCAGGGCCTGGCCGCCGGCGGCGCGCTGGCCGCACTTGGCGGCTGGCGCGCCGCGTTGGCCTCGCCCGCGCCCGCCAACGAATTGCGCGGTTCCGAATTCCATCTGGAGATCGGCGAAACACCCGTGAACTTCACGGGCGCCGCCCGCATCGGCACCACCGTCAACGGCCAACTGCCCGCCCCCCTCCTGCGTTGGCGCGAAGGCGACACGGTGACCCTGCACGTTACCAACCGGCTGCGCGAGCAGACCTCCATCCACTGGCACGGCATCCTGCTGCCGACCGAGATGGACGGCGTGCCGGGCCTGAGCTTTCCCGGCATCGATCCGGGACAAACGTTTACCTACCGCTTCGCGGTGCGCCAAAGCGGTACGTACTGGTATCACAGCCATTCGGGCTTCCAAGAGCAAACCGGCCTGTACGGCGCCATCGTCATCGATCCGCGCCGCCGTGATCCCATCGCGTCCGATCGCGACTACACGGTGCTACTGTCGGACTGGACGGACGAAGACCCGATGCGGCTCTTCAACAAGCTCAAGGTGATGCCCGAGTACTACAACCGCATCCAGCCCAGCGTCCAGAGCCTGGCCGCGGACGCGCAGGAGCGCGGCTGGCGCGGCGCGCTCTCTGAACGGCTGATGTGGGAACAGATGCGCATGACGCCGACGGACCTGGCGGACGTGTCCGGCGCCACCTACACCTACCTGACCAACGGCGCCACGCCCGCGGGCAACTGGACCGGGTTGTTCAAGCCGGGCGAACGCATCCGGCTGCGCTTCATCAACGGGTCGGCGATGACGTACTTCGACGTGCGCATCCCCGGCCTGAAGATGACGGTGGTGGCCGCAGACGGCCAGGACGTACGCCCCGTGGACGTGGAGGAATTCCGGATCGGCGTGGCCGAAACCTATGACGTGATCGTCGAACCGCAGGACGAGCGCGCCTACACGATCTTCTCTCAGGCGATGGACCGTTCGGGCTTTGCCCGCGCCACGCTGGCGCCGCGCGCCGGCATGCAGGCCGACGTTCCCGAGCTGGACCGCGTGCAATTGCTCGGCATGATGGATATGGGCATGGCGCATGACATGGGCGGCATGCCCGGCATGGACCACGGCGGCCACGGGGCTGCACCCGCGGGGCAAGGCGGCATGGTCGAGGTCAAGCATCCCTACCCGACCGAGCGCGGCGTCAGCAATTCCATGCTGCCCGACGTGGTGTCGACGCGGCTGGATGACCCGGGCGTGGGGTTGCGCGACAACGGCCGGCGCGTGCTGACCTACGCAGACCTGCATTCCATCCGTGAACCCGAGGACAACCGCGCGCCGTCCCGCGAAATCGAACTGCACCTGACGGGCAACATGGAACGCTACATGTGGTCATTCAATGGCGTGAAGTTCTCGGACGCCAAGCCCATCGTGCTGCGCTATGGCGAACGCGTGCGCTTCGTGCTGGTCAACGACACCATGATGACGCACCCGATCCATCTACACGGGTTGTGGAGCGACCTGGAGTCGCCCGACGGCGCCTTCCAGGTGCGCAAGCACACGATCACCCTCAATCCGGCACAACGGCTGAGCTACCGCGTCAGCGCCGATGCACGCGGGCACTGGGCCTACCACTGCCACCTGCTGTATCACATGGAGGCCGGCATGTTCAGAGCGGTCGTGGTGGAGTAAGCGATGACGACGCAACGCAACCTGCTGGGCGCCTGCGCCCTTGCCCTGACGCTGGGCGCCGCGGGCGCCCACGCGCAACCCGCGGCCATGGACCACGGCGCGATGGACCATTCCAGCATGCCCGGCATGGATCACGGCGCCATGAGCCCCGCGCCGGCGCCTGCCGCCATGGATCACGCCGCGATGGGGCATGACGCCGCCCCCGCCTCGGACGCGCCGCCCATCGGCAGCCTGCCGACGAGCGATGGCGCGGGCGAACGCGGCTACGACAGCTACGGCATCCACCCCCACATGATGGACAACGCGTCCACCTGGCAAGTGCTGTTCGACAAGTTCGGCGTCACGCGCAACCGCGACGGCGAAAACGCCCTGGACTGGGACGGCCGCTTCTGGGTCGGCTCGGCCACCGACCGCCTGCTTATCAAGAGCGAAGGCGAACGCGAAAACGGCGGCGGCTCGGACGGCAAGGTAGAAGCCTTCTGGAGCCACGCCGTAGCGCCCTTCTGGGACCTGCAGGTGGGCGCCCGCCGAGACATCGGCACCGGCCCCAAGCGCAACTGGGCCGCCGTCGGCATCGAAGGCCTGCTGCCCTACAACATCGAACTGGAGACCACCGCCTATGTGGGAGCGTCCGGCCGCACGGCGCTGGCGGTGAAGGCCGAATACGACCTGCTGCTGACCCAGCGCCTGATCTTCACACCGGAACTCGAGGCCAGCCTGTACGGCAAGCGCGACCCCGAACGCGGCATCGGATCGGGCCTGTCGACAGGGTCGCTCTCTTTGCGGCTACGCTATGAGGTCACGCGGGAGTTCGCCCCTTACGTCGGCGTCTCCTTTGAACGGAAGTTTGGCCAGACCGCCAGCTATGCGTCGGACGCCGGAGCCAGCCGGTCCCAGACAGCCGTCATGGCGGGCGTCCGGTTCTGGTTCTGACCCGGCGCCACGCCCCCTGTATCCATAAGGAGCCTCATGAACATTTCCCGTATCACGCGCCGCCTGGCCCTGGCCGCGGCCCTTTGCGCCCCCGCCTTCGCCACCGCGCAAACACCCGCCAAGGTCGAAGTCTGGAAGACGCCCACCTGCGGCTGCTGCGAAGACTGGGTCAAGCACATGCGCGACAACGGGTTTGCCGTGACCACGCACGATGTGCAGGACACCGGCCCCATCCGCCGCAACGCGGGCATGGCCGACTACGGGTCGTGCCATACCGCGGTGGTGGACGGCTATGCGCTGGAAGGCCACGTGCCCGCCAGCGACGTGCGCCGCCTGCTCTTGGAAAAACCCGACGCCGCCGGCCTGGCCGCCCCCGGCATGCCGCTGGGCTCGCCCGGCATGGACGGCCCCGAATACGGCGGCCGCAAGACGCCGCACGACGTGCTGTTGGTGGACAAGCGCGGCGAGGCCAAGGTTTTCCAGGCGTACCGCTGAAACAATTCATCCACACCGCCCCAATGGCTACTCCTTGCACTGCAGCAAAAATGCGCCACAATAAATAAAACGCATTCTTCACCCACCCCTTGGCAGTCATGGCAAAAATCGTCCTGTTCGAGAACATCCATCCGAGCGCCCGCGCGGTCTTCGAAGCCGCCGGCTACACCGACATCGTCACGCACGCCGCGGCCCTGCCGCCGGCGCAAATGCAGGAAGCCCTGCGTGGCGTGCACGTGGCGGGGATCCGTTCTCGCACGCACCTGGACGCCGCCTTGCTGTCCAGCCCGGACCTGCGCGTCGTGGGCTGCTTCTGCATCGGCACCAACCAGGTCGACCTGGATTCCGCCATGCAGCGCGGCGTCCCGGTGTTCAACGCGCCCTTCTCCAACACCCGCTCGGTCGCCGAGCTGGTGCTGGGCGAAGCCATCCTGCTGCTGCGCCGGATTCCGGAAAAGAATGCGCGCGTGCATCTGGGCCACTGGGATAAAAGCGCCTCGGGCGCCTTTGAAACCCGCGGCAAGACGCTGGGCATTGTGGGCTACGGCAATATCGGTTCGCAGATCAGCACCCTGGCCGAAGGCCTTGGCATGCGCGTCATCTATCACGACGTGGAAGCCAAGCTGCCGCTGGGCAACGCCCGCCCCGCCGGGACGCTCAACGACCTGCTGGAGCAGGCGGACGTGGTGACGCTGCACGTGCCGGGCGGCAAGTCCACCGAAAACATCATGAACGCGGAAACGATCGGCCGCATGCGGCGCGGCGCGATCCTGATCAACGCCTCGCGCGGCACGGTGGTGGACATCGACGCCCTGCACGCCGCCTTGAAGTCCGGCCACCTGGCCGGCGCCGCGCTGGACGTGTTCCCCACCGAGCCCAAGGGCGCGGACGAACCGCTGGCCAGCCCGCTGATCGGCCTGCCCAACGTCATCCTGACCCCGCACATCGGCGGCAGCACGCAGGAATCGCAAGAGAACATCGGCCGCGAAGTGGCCGAGAAGCTGGTGCGCTTCATGCAGGCCGGCACGACCAAGGGCGCGGTCAACTTCCCCGAACTGCCCTACCTGGAGCCGGCCGGCGCCACGCGCATCCTGCACGTGCACCGCAACGCCCCGGGCGCGCTCGGCACGCTGGACAACCTGATGGCGCAACACGGCCTGAACATCGTCAGCCAGACCCTGCAGACCAAGGGCCAGATCGGCTACGTGATCACCGACGTGGAAGGCCAGGTTGACGACGTGGTGATGACCACGCTGCGTAACCACCCCATCACGGTCCGCTGCGACCGGCTGTAGGATGGGTGAAGCGCGGGAGTCCTGATGCAAGGACTCCGCTTTCGAACGCGCGCAACCCATCAAGCGGCGGTTGTGTTCTGGCTGAATCAGATAAGAAATGCGGCGCCGCTTGATGGGTTGCGCGCGCCAGGCATCCGGGTTCTTGGCCGGATGATCTCGCGCTCCACCCATCCTACGTCCACGCCGGATGAATTCTCCATCGGCGCAGCACCCGCAAAGCGGCGCCGCTAGTCGGCCGCCGCCGCCATCAGGCATTCCGCCATTTTTTCGCGCACGCTGCCCGCGTCGAACGGCAGGCGGCCGATGATGCCGATCTCGCGGTGGAAGGCCTGTTCGCCCAGCGGCACGAGCCGCAGGCCCGTCATGTCCAGGCGCCGCAGTTTCGGCAGCAGGGCCACGCCCAGGCCGTGGCGCACCATGTTGGCGATGGCCTCAATCTCATCCAGCTCCACCGCTTCGTGCACGTTCAGTCGGTGTTTTTTCAAGAAAATATCCACCACCCGCCCGCCAAACGACGCCCGGTCGTAGCGGATGAACGGTTGCGCGGCCAGCAGTTCGCGCCACGGCGCGTCCGGCAAGGATGCCGGCACGGCCAGCATCACGGGCTCGCTCAGCAGGCGGTGCCAGCCCAGCTCGGGCGGCAGCGTGAACGGCGGGCGGATCAGCACGGCCATATCCACTTCGCCGGCATCCACTTGCCCCAGCAGCGATAGCGACACGCCGGGCACGATGCGCACCCGCACCTCCGGGTAGACGGCCCGGAAACGCCCCAGCGCGTCCACCAGCAGGTCCTGCTGCACCGAGGCGATGGCGCCGATGCGCAAAGACCCGCTGACCTGCCCCGCCCCCGCCGTCGTGACCATGCGTTCGGCCATCGCGACCAGCTCTTCGGCCTGCGCCAGCATCTCGCGGCCATGGACGTTCAGCACGGCGGCCCGCGCCCCGCGGTCGAAAAGCTCGACGCCCAGATATTCCTCCAGGCGCTTGATCTGGGCGCTGACCGCCGACTGCGTCAGGCCCAGATGGGTGCCTGCGCCGGTGAACGTCCCGTCGCGCGCCACGGCGATGAAGGTTTTGAACTCTTTGATCACGATCAATATTTTTTATGCTAAGACACAAAAAATATCGTTTTTCAATCAAAAAAACAATACCTAAACTATGCCCTGGTGCTAAAGGTCGCCCGCCACCGCGGCAGCCGTAAGCCATCACCTTTTTTGAACGCCCCGGAGTTTTTCATGACCGCCCAAACCAATCTGCCGCCGTTCCACCTGGCCTTCCCGGTCCGCGACCTGGCCGAAGCCCGCGCCTTCTACGGCGAAAAGCTGGGCTGTCCGGAGGGCCGCAGCTCGCCCGAATGGATCGACTTCAACTTCTACGGCCACCAGATCGTCGCCCACCTGGCGCCCAGCGAATGCGGCCACAAGGCCACCAGCGCAGTGGACTCGCACAACGTGCCGGTTCGCCATTTCGGCGCCGTGCTTTCCATGGAACAATGGGAAGCCATGTCCAAGCGCCTGATCGACGCAGGCACCGAATTCGTCATCGAGCCCTACATCCGCTTCAAGGGCGAAGTGGGCGAGCAGGCCACGATGTTCTTCCTGGATCCGTCGGGCAACGCGCTGGAATTCAAGGCCTTCAAGAACATGGATTCCTTGTTCGCCAAGTAATCCTCCCCTAGAGGTTTCGCGCCGTTGAACGCTCTTTCAGAACCCCCTTCTTCGGCCGAAACCCCTTGGCGCATCCTGCCTCAGGGCGACCGCTGCCTGATCATTTCCTTCGGTGACCGGATCGACGCCGCGATCGGCAGGACCTGTCTGGCCGCGGCGCGCAAACTGCGCGACGCGCGATTGCCCGGCGTCACCGATGTGGTGCCCTCGTTCGTCGCGGTGGCGGTGCATTACCGGCCCGACGGGCTGGGCAACGGCCCCACCTGTGCCAGCCTGACGGCCCGCATCGGCGCCTTGCTGGCCGACGGCGTCATGGCCGATGCCCTGGACGGCCGCCAGATCGACATTCCCGTCTGCTACGGCGGCGAGCACGGCCCCGACCTGCCCGACGTGGCGCGCGCGGCCGGCGTGACGCCAGACGACATCATCGCCCTGCACAGCCAACCCCGCAGCATGGTGTTCATGCTGGGCTTTGCGCCCGGCCACGCCTACCTGGGCGTGCACGACGAAAAACTGAATATCCCGCGCCGCCCCTCGCCACGCACTGCGGTGCCCACCGGCGCCGTGGCGGTGGCCAACCGGCAGACCGTGATCTACCCGAACCGGCTGCCCGGCGGCTGGAACATCATCGGCGCCACGCCGTTAACGCTGTTCGATCCCGCCCGCGAGCCCGCCTCCCTGCTTCAACCCGGTGATTCGGTCCGATTCGTGCCGATCAGCCCGCAGGAATTCGACCGCATCCGGGAAGCCCGGCCATGAGCGTGACCGTGATCAAGCCCGGCATGCTGTCCAGCTTCCAGGACCGCGGCCGCGACGGCTACCAGCATGAAGGCATCCCCGCCGCTGGCGCCATGGACGAACGCGCGCACCGCCTGGCCAACGCCCTGGCGGGCAACGCGGGCGACCCGGCCACGCTGGAAATGACCCTGATAGGCCCTACGCTGCGTTTTGACGCGCCCGCATGCTTCGCGCTGGCTGGTGCCAACCTGGGCGCGACCCTCAATGGCCAGGACATCCCCGTGCACCGCCCGCTGGTGGCGCACGCGGGCGATACCCTCGCTTTCGGCGCCCGCCCGGCCGTGGGCGCGCGCGGCTATCTGGCGGTGCACGGCGGTTTTGCGCTGGCCGCCGTCATGGGCAGCGAAACCACCTACCTGCGCAGCGGCTTCGGCGGATTCCAGGGCCGCGCGCTGGCCAAAGGCGACCAGATCCCGCTGCGCGCGCCGCTCACCGAACACGACCTGGATGCGCTGCAGTCGGCGCTATGGGATATCGGCGCCTATCTGCCCGGCACGCTGCGCGGGCAGCGCCGCGGCGCCATCCGTTTCCTGCCGGGCACGCACTGGGACGCATTTTCGGCTGCAGCTCGGCAGGCTTTCACCGACGCGGAATTCCGCATCAGCCCTCAATCCGACCGCATGGGCTATCGCTTGCTGGGCCCGGCGCTGTCCATGGACACGCCACGCCAGATGCTGTCGGAAGCCGCCAGTTTCGGCACCGTGCAGGTGCCTGCAGGCGGCGAAGCCATCATCCTCATGGCCGACCGGCAGACCACGGGCGGCTATCCCAAGATTGCGCAGATCGCCACCGTGGATCTGCCCGCGCTGGCGCAGTGCGCGCCCGGCCAGGCCCTGCGCTTCCAGCTGATCGAACTGGACGAGGCGCAACGCCTGGACGGCGAGCGCGAACACGCATTCACCCAACTGCAAGTGGCGCTGGAACCCCTGCGCGCGCTGCTGGCCCCGGCAACAAGGAAACTGCAATGACTTCCCGCATCGATATGAACTGCGACATGGGCGAAAGCTATGGCGCCTGGACCATGGGCAACGACGCGGCGGTGCTGCAATACGTCAGCTCCGCCAACATTGCCTGTGGCTTTCACGGTGGAGATCCCGCCACCATGCGCAAGACGGTCGCGGCGGCGTTGAAGCAGGGCGTGGCGCTAGGCGCGCATCCCAGCCTGCAGGACCTGGCGGGGTTTGGCCGCCGCGTCATCCAGATCACGCCAGACGAAGCGTATGACATCGTGGTCTACCAGATCGGTGCGCTGGCCGGCGTGGCGGCCTCGCAAGGCGCTCGGCTGCATCATGTGAAGGCGCACGGCGCGCTGTACAACATGGCCGCCCGCGACGAGGGCCTGTCGCGCGCCATCTGCCAGGCGGTCAAGGATGTGGACGCCTCGCTGATCCTGTACGGACTGGCGGGCAGCAAGCTGATCGACGCGGCGCGTGCCATCGGCCTTGCAGCCGCCAGCGAGGTGTTCGCCGACCGCTCCTACCAGGACGATGGTTCGCTGACGCCGCGCACGCGCGCCGGCGCCATGATCGAAGACCTGGACCGCGCGGTGGCGCAAGTGCTGGGGATGGTGCGCGAGGGCAAGGTGCGTTCGATCGACGGGCGCGACGTGCCCGTCCAGGCCGACACGCTCTGCATCCATGGCGACCAGCCCAACGCGCTGCTGTTCGCCGACGGCATTCGCCAGGCACTGGAACAAGCGGGCATCGAGGTCCGCACGCCAGCCCGGGTTTGAATCCCCCGGCCGGCCGGTGTTGAACCGGGCGGGGACCGGGTCAGGCCCGGCCGTAGCGCGGCGCCAGGTCTTCGGCAGCCTGTTCGGCCGCGTCGCGGTACGACTGCAGGATGCCGGGCAGCACTTCCACGACATAGCTGCGCGTCAGCTCGGCCGCGCGCTCGAAATCGCGGCCGGCCAGGGCTTGCGTGATGCCCTGCGTGTAGACCTGCAGGGTGTTGGTTTCCATCGAGCGCCTGGCCAGCAGGTAACGCAGCGGCTCCACCTGTTCGTAGAGCTTGCTGAGCATGCTGGTCAGCGGCGTATTGCCCGTGTAACGGGCCCCCGCCAGATAGAACTCGCGCGAGGCCGCGATGCAGGCGCGAATGTCGCGCTTGGCCACCGCCGCCGCAATGGCGTCGTCATAACTGCGCAATTCAGCCACCAGCGGCGCCAGGTCGCGCATGTCCGCCAACTGGCGGATGCAATACGCCTCCAGCTCCGCGCGCAACATGTACAGGTGGCGGATCTGCGTTTCGGTATAGAGGGTGACCCTGAAGCCCTTGCGTTGGATATGCGTGACCAGGCCGCTCAGTTCCAGCAGCCGCAGCGCTTCCCGGATGGGGCTGCGGCTGGTGCCGAAACGCTGCTCTAGTTCTTGCTCCCGCAAGGGCTGCCCGGGCCGGATAGTGCCATCCACTATCAACTCACGAATCTGTTCCTGAAGGAAATACGGAATCGTGGCGGGCGCTTTGACGTCCAATCGGCTCCCCTTGTACTGCGCGATGCATGTATGAGACAGCGAGAAGATACTAGAAATCTATTGAAACACAAATAAGAATATTGTTGCAGAGGCGAAACCGCGCTCTGATAGGCCTTTGAGGGCGGTTCAGTGCCAATCGTCGCGGTAGACGAACTTCGGCATCTGCCAATTGAAGCGCAGGGCCAACAGGCGCAAGGCCAGGCCGACTGCCAGCGCCAGGGGTACCGCGGCATTGGCCGACAGGCCCAGCGACTGGCCGCCCAGGTACAGCGCCCCGGTCACGACCGATACGCTGGCGTACAGCTCCTTGCGGAACAGCAGCGGCACTTCGTTGCACAGCACGTCGCGCAGCACCCCGCCTGCGCAACCGGTGATCATGCCGCTGATCAGCACCACCGTGATCGGCAGCTGCATCAGCTGCGCCACCTGGCAGCCGATGACGGTGAACGCCACCAGTCCCAGCGCGTCGGCCAGCAGGAACACGCTGCGCAGGCGCCGCATGACGGGTGCGATCAGCGCGGTCAGGATGGCGGCGCCGCCCGTCATCCACAGGTATTCGGGGTGGACGACCCAGGTCAGCGGGTAGTGCCCCAGCAGCACGTCGCGCAGCGACCCGCCGCCCAGCGCCGTCACGCAGGCGATGATGCAGACGCCCATCCAGTCCATGTCGCGCCGGCCCGCCGACAGCGCCGCGGTCATGGCTTCGGCCACGATGGCGACGAGGTACAGCGTGTGCAGCAAGGCGGGTGAAATATCGGAGAACATGGGGAAAGGCAGGGATAAGACAGTAATCGGGCCGGAACGGGCCGGGCTCAGGATACGGCAGGCCCCATTGTATTGATCCTGATCTGGCGCAAGCCGGCATTGCCTGCGGGCGCCCCATCCCGTACGCTGGACCGTGCGTTGATATCAATCAATCCCCGGCCCGCGTCGCGGCGGGACAATGGGGACATGCCCTGACGGGCGGTAACAGCCAGGCGACGCGGACGCGGGAGCCGACAGCCTGGCGTCAACCGGGAGATAACGTATGACACAGCAAACTGGCCCCATCCTGTTGGCCACCGACCTGAGCGCGCGGGGCGACCGCGCCCTGGACCGCGCGCTGCAGCTCACCAAAGCGCTCAACACCAAGCTGATCGTCCTGCACGTCATGGAAAGCCATTCCACGTCGGCCCGCCTGACCACTCCGGTCTGGCGGCGCCTGTCCTCCGACCACAAGGCCCTGGCCGAACGCGAGCTGGCCGAAGACCTGGCCGCGGCCGACGTGCCGTTTGAAGTCGTCGTGGTGTCCGGGGATCCGCTGGCGCACATCATGGAAACCGCCGACAGCTTCGGCTGCTCGCTGATCGTCACCGGCACCGCCCGTGACGAGACGCTGGGCCGCCTGCTGCTGGGCACCACCGTCGAAAAGCTGGCCCGCCAGGCGCGCCAGCCCGTGCTGGTGGTCAAGACGCGTCCGCGCAAGCCCTATCACGACGTACTGGTCGCCACCGACTTCTCGCCCGGCTCGCGCCAGGCCCTGCGCGCGGCGCTGCAACTGGTGCCCGATGCCAACCTGACGCTGTTCCACGCCTATGACGTGCCCTTCCAGGGCAAGACCGTGCCCGACGACGCCATCACGCGCAGCTTCTACAAGGGCGCCGAGCAAAGCGCGCGGGAATTCACGGCCGACACGCCGGAACTGGCCGGCCTGACCCCGAACATCGTGCTGGAACCCGGCCAGCCCGAAACCGTGCTGTCGGAATACTCGTTCAACCACCGGTCCGATCTGGTCGTGACAGGCACCCACGGCCGCACCGGCATCCTGCGCACCGCCATCGGCAGCGTGGCCGAACGGCTGCTGGAATCCCTGCCCAGCGACGTGCTGATCGTCCGGCTGACGTAGGATGGGTGAAGCGCGCGCAAACCGCCACGAGAAGCAAACCTTCCAGCGCGCGCAACCCATCGGGCGGTGATGTTTTGGCGATTCTGGGTGCAGCGTTTGGGGGCTTGCGCCAGGACGTTCTTGGCGGCGTCCGCCATCGCGCGTAGGCGGCTCGATGGGTTGCGCGCGTAGTTTTATGCCTGGTCGCCCTGCCGTTCCATGGTGTCGATCGTGCCGCGCAGGACCTTCAGCAGCACCAGGCCGGGCAATGCGATCAACACCGTCAGCAGGAAAAAGCCCGGCCAACCCATGTATCCGACCAGAGGCGGCGTGAGCGGTCCGGCCAGGTAGGTGCGGCCCACCGCCGACAGCGCCGACAGCAGCGCGAATTGCGTGGCCGAGAACCGCTGGCGGCACAGCGCCATCAGCAATCCGACGAAAGACGCGGTGCCCAGCCCGCCGCACAGGTTCTCGATGCCGACGCCCGTCGCCATCAGCCACAGGTTCTTCGGGCTGATCGCGATCAGCCAGTACGCCAGGTTCGATACGGCCTGCAGCAGGCCGAAGACCATCAGCGACCGGTACAGGCCCCAGCGCGACATCAGCGATCCACCGGCCAGCGCGCCCACGATGGTGGCGGCCAGCCCCAGCACCTTGTTCACCGTGCCGACTTCGGTCGGCGTGAAGCCCGCGCCGCGAATCAAGAAGGTGGTGGACAAGGCACCGGCGAAGGCATCGCCCAGCTTGTACAGCACGATCAGCAGCAACACCGCCAGCGCACCGCGCCGCGTGAAGAATTCGTGCAGCGGTTCGCCGACCGCCGCGCGCAGGCTGCGCGGCGCGCGGGCGACGTGTTCGGGTTCGGGCGCCAGCAAGGTGGCCACCGAGCACAGCAGCATCAGGCCGCCCATCAGCACATAGGTGTAGCCCCAGCCGATCCACTGGTCCGCCAGGATCAACGCCAGCCCGCCGGAGGCGATCATGGCCAGCCGGTAGCCCATTACCTTGATGGCGGCGCCGGCGCCGCGTTCCTCCTTGCGCAGCACGTCCGTGCAATAGGCGTCGAACGCAATGTCTTGCGTGGCGGACAGGAAGGCCACCAGCACGGCCAGCATGGCAAGCGGCATCAACGCCGCCGACGGCGACAGCATGCCCATTGCCATGATGGTCACGGCCAACAGCAATTGCGTCACCAGCATCCAGCCGCGGCGCCGCCCCAGCAAAGGCGGCACAAACCGGTCGACCAGCGGGGCCCAGAGGAATTTGATGGTGTAGGCGGTGCCTACCAGGGTAAGGAAACCGATTTCCTGCAGCGGCACGCCTTCGACGGTGGCCCAGGCCTGCAAGGTTCCGCTGGTCAGGGCCAACGGCAGTCCGCTGGCAAAGCCCAGGACCAGCAAGGGGGCCACGCGGGGGCTGGTGTAGACGTTGGATACAGCGGTAATGACGGTCTCCTGAAACTCAGCCGGCGCGGCGCAACAGGCATTGCGCCGCGGGCTTCCCGGCATTTTAGGGCCAGTCGGTCCGCGCCGTCAGGACGATCGGTGTCGGAATGTCAGGGGGACGCGAAGCGGTACACCGCCAGCGTGCTGCGCCAGCTGGGGAACAGCTTCACCTCGCGGCCTTCGTTGAAGGTCGCGCGTTCCAGGATGCGCACGTCCACGACGCCGGCCAACTGTTCAAAGTCGCGCAGCGTGCACAGGTGGATGTTCGGCGTGTTGTACCACTGGTAGGGCATCTGGCCCGTCACCGGCATGCGGCCGCGCAGGATGGCCCAACCATGCGGCCAATAGCCGAAGTTGGGAAACGACACGATGCCGTAGCGCGCCACGCGCGCCATTTCCCGCAGGATGTGCTCGGTGCGGTGCATGGACTGCAAAGTCTGCGACAGCACGACGGTATCGAACTGCTTGTCGTCGAACAGCGCCAGGCCGTCTTCCAGGTTTTGCTGGATCACTTCGACCCCGCGGCGCACGCAGGCGATCACGCAGGTGTCGTCCAGTTCGACGCCCGCGCCGCGCACCTGGCGGTGGTCGCGCAGGTGCGCCAACAGCGCGCCGTCGCCACAGCCCAGGTCCAGGACGCGGCTGCCGGGTTCGATCCAGCCGGCGATGCGCGCCAGGTCGGGCCGCAGCGCGCTGTGGGCATAGCGGGGGGTCACAGGGGTCATTCGGAGCGTCCTTCGGTCGGGGCGGCAGCGCCGCCAAGCCCAAGCTCGCGCGCGATGCGTTCGTAATAGCCACGAACCACGGCATGGTAGCGCGCGTCTTCCAGCAGGAAGGCGTCGTGGCCATGCGGCGCGTCGATTTCGGCGTAGGTCACGGGGCTGGCGTTCTTCAGCAGCGCGCGCACGATCTCGCGCGAACGCTCGGGCGGAAAGCGCCAATCGGTCGAAAACGACACCAGCAGGAAGTCGGACTTGGCCGGCGCGAGCGCGCGCGCCAGATCGCCGCCGGTCGTGCGGGCCGGATCGAAATAGTCCAGTGCGCGCGTGATCAGCAGATAGGTGTTGGCGTCGAAGTATCGGGTGAATTTTTCGCCCTGATAGCGCAGGTACGACTCCACCTCGAACTCGACGTCGTAACCGTAGTGGTACGCGCCGTTCTCGGCGGGCGCACGTTGCGCGCGGCCGAATTTCTCGGCCATGTCGTCGTCCGACAGGTACGTGATGTGGCCGATCATGCGCGCCACCGACAGGCCGCGGCGCGGCACGGTGTCTTGCGCGTAGTAGTCGCCGCCGTGGAAATCCGGGTCGGTGATGATGGCGCGGCGCGCGACTTCATTGAAGCCGATGTTCTGCGCCGACAGGCGCGGCGTGCTCGCGATCACCACGCAATTGGCCACGCGATCGGGCAAGGTGATGGCCCAGCTGAGGGCCTGCATGCCGCCCAGGGATCCGCCCATCACCGCCGCGAAGCGTTCGATGCCGAAGTGATCTGCCACGCGGGCCTGCGCGCGCACCCAGTCTTCCACCGTCAGCACCGGGAATGCGGCGCCCCAGGGCTTACCGGTGGCGGGGTTGATGCTGGCCGGGCCCGTCGACCCGAAGCACGAGCCCAGGTTGTTGACGCCGATCACGAAGAAAATGTTGGTGTCCACCGGCTTGCCGGGGCCCACCATGTTGTCCCACCACCCCACGTCGCTGGGGTTGTCCGCCGCTTGCCCCGCCACGTGGTGCGAGGCATTGAGCGCATGGCAGATCAGGACCGCGTTGGTGCGCTGGGCGTTCAACGTGCCGTAGGTTTCCACGGCAAGTTCGTAGGCGGCCAGCGACTGGCCGCTAAGCAACGGCAGCGGCTCATCGAAACGGATGAAAGTGGGTGCGACAAGACCGACGGAACCGGGATCAACGGAGTCGGAAGTCGTGACGGTTGCGGGAACGAACCCGCTGGCCGAATCACCGGCCAAATGTTGGGCAGGAGTGGTCATACGGACCTCTTTAGCTGGATTTATTGGAAGGCGCCCGCAAGCGGATCAGGCAAATCGGCGCCGAAATATGGGTAATGCAATCTGTACTGCGAAAAGAATTCTAGCACTGCTTGCGAACGCGGCCATAGCCCGCCGGCCGGTGGGACAATAGCTTTACCGGCGGCGCCCCCCACCGAACGCGGCGCGCCCCCCTGACAGGAAGGATATGGCTCACATCTATCTGGACGAACTTCAACACCTGGCGGCGGCCGGCCTGGCCGCCGCTGGCGCCAACCCGGCGATGGCCGACAGCACCGCCCGCGCGCTGGTCTTCGCGGAAAGCCAGGGCCTCAGTTCCCATGGCCTGTCGCGCGTGCCGTTCTACGCCGGCCACCTGCGCGCGGGCCGCGCCATCGGTTCGGCCGTGCCGCGCATCGTGCACGAGCGCGGTGGCGCCGCGCTGATCGATGCGGGTTCGGGCCTGGCGTTTCCGGCCTGCGCCCTGGCCGTAGAAGAGGCCGCCACCCGCGCCCGCGAACACGGCATCGCCTTCGTCGGCGTCGCCAACAGCCACCATTTCGGTGAAGCCGGCTACCACCTGGAAGCCTTGGCCGATGCCGGGCTGGTGGCGCTGGCGCTCAGCAACTCGCCGGCCGCCATGCCCGCCTGGGGCGGCAAGCGGCCGCTCTTCGGCACCAACCCTATCGCCGCGGTCTTTCCCCGCCGTAACGGCGCGCGCCTGGTGATCGACCTGTCGCTGTCGCAAGTGGCGCGCGGCAAGCTGATGATCGCCGCGCGCGACAACCAGCCCATTCCGCTGGGCTGGGCGCTGGACGCGGACGGCCAACCCACGACCGACCCCAAGGCGGGCTTGGCGGGCAGCATGCGGCCCGCCGGCGGCGTCAAGGGCGCGATGCTGGCGCTGATCGTCGAACTGCTGGCCTGCGCCCTGACCGGCGCACACTTCGGTTTCGAGACGGAGTCGTTCTTCGTCGACGCGGGCGGCCCTGCCCGGCTGGGCCAGGCTTTCATGGCGATCGACCCCGGCGCGCTGGCCGGCAACAACACCTATCTGGAGCGCGTCGAAACGCTGGTCGACGCCATGCTGGAGGACGATGGCGTACGCCTGCCCGGCGACCGCCGCCGCAAGCTGCGCGACGAAGCGGTCAAGCACGGCGTGGACATCCCCGACGCGCTCATGGCGCAACTGCGGACGATGGCGGGCGTGGCCTGACGCGCCCCTGGGTTGAACGCCCGCGCCTATGCCCCGGCGCGGGTGAACCACAGCATCAGCGGCGCCAGCAGCAGGAACACCACCGTGGACACCAGCACCGCGCCCGCCGCGGTGTCGCCCAACGGGGTGTAGCGCTTGGCGTACATGTAGCTGACCACCGCGCAGGGCATCGCCATCTGCAGCGTCAACGCCCCCGCCAGGACGGGCTCCAGATCCAGCGCCCACACCACCGCCAGCCCCGCCGCCAGGCCAACGCCTAACCGGATCGCGCCCACCTTGGCGCCGTCGCGCAGACCGTTGGACGGGATCAGCGCCAGGGCGTGGCCCAGGCTCAGCAACATCAGCGGCACCGTTACCGCGCCCAGCATCCGGGCCGTCTCGATCAGCCATTCCGGCACGGGGATGTGCAGCATGCGCAGCCCCACCGCCACCACGGACGCCAGCAGAATGGGGCTTTTCCAGCTGCCCTTGGTGTTCACCCCGGGCAGCAGCCGCACGGCGATCGTGTGCATGACGAACGAGTTCACCGCAAAGAAGGCCACCGCCACCGACAGGCCGGCGTCGCCGAAGGCCAATTGCGAAATCGGCAGGCCCAGGTTGCCGGCGTTGGGCAGGAAGGCCGTGGGCAGCAAGGTGCGCACGGGCAGCTTGCACACCTTCAGCAGCAACGCGGCGACCAGCGCGCACAGCAGCAGCGCCAGCAGCGTGGCCGCGGCCACGTCGGCCAGCGCGCGGTCGTCCAGGTGGGTGGTGACGAAGGTATGGAACACCAGGGCCGGCGTGGTCACCGACGTCACCAGCGTGGTGATGAACGCACCGCCGAAGGGAATGTCGCGCTTGCCCCAGAACACCCCGATGCCCACGCAGAACAGCAGGGGCAGCATCAGCACAATGGCTGAGAGGTAGAACTGGGTGATGGCCAACATACGACTATTCCGTCAGAGATAAAGAGTTTGATGCACTGCGGCATCAATGCTTGCCTGCCGGCGGCGCGAGCCGCAGCATGGGGACGACATGTTAACTACCGGGCGTCCCCGCCCCCAGCCGCCATGACCGCCATCCGCCGCTTGTCCGCGTACCGCCCGTTGTTGCAGGCGTCTCTGCAAGTGACGTCCCAGCCCATGTCCGCCCTGAACCCGCCGATCTCTCCGCTGACCTCGCTGTCTGCGCCACCGGTCGCCAAAATGCTGTCCGACCGCCAGGCCGCCTGCCTGTACTGGTCCGCCGCGGGCAAGACCAGCTGGGAAACCGCCCGCATCTTGGGCGTCAGCGAAAGCACGGTGAACTTCCATTTGCGCAACGCCTGCGCCAAGCTGGGCGTGCGCGGCCGGCGGGCCGCGGTGGCCGCGGCGTTGCGCCAGGGCTTGCTGGACGCCGTCACGGCTTGATGGGCTTGGCCGGATTGATCACCACTGACCGCAGGAACTCGCGCGCCCGTTCGGCCGGCAAGCTTTCCTGCGTGCCTGCAGCCACCGCCTCGATCAGCATGGTGTCGGTCACCCAGACCTTGGCCTGCAGCCACCCCGGCTTGCCCATAGCCTTGCCGTGTACCTCGATTTCCTGCCCGTAGGCCGGCCATTCCGTGGGTGGCGGGGCCTGCATGTTGGCGTATAGCGAAGCCATCAGCGCCCGGCCCAGCGCCTGTTTGGCGCTCGGGTCCGCCGCGATCTCCGGCGGCAACGGGGCCGACCCGACCGCGAACACGGCTTCCCCCACGGTGGCGGTCGCCAGGGTAAAACGCAAGGTATGGGTATCCAGGCGCAGGTCGCGAGAGTCCGTCATGACCCGGTCCGGGAATGCCGCCCGCACGTGGCCGTCTGCCACATCGACTTCCCGCCAGTTGTAACGCGGCGAGCAGGCGGCCAGCACCAGCGCCAACCCCACAAAGAAGCCGGCTTTCTTGAACATGAAACGAAACAGCGATGAAATCGTCATTACCCGAGGACCTGGACGGTCTATCCATTTCAAGGAATGCAGAAATTGTCGCCGATTTCCATGACCCCAGCGCCCGACGGCACCCCATTGGCGAATTATGTCTGGCCTGCCGCCCCGAATGTGCCCCCGCCGATCACGGGTCCAGGCACGCCCAGCGTCTATCTGATGCATGGGCTGAGCGAGCACGCCGGGCGCTATGACCGCCTGGCCCGCTGGCTGGCCGCCCGCGGCTGGGCCGTGGGCGCGCACGACCATCGCGGCCATGGCCGTTCGGGCGGCCCGCCCGCCACGCTGAGTCACCAGGAAGACCTCGTCACCGACGCCGTCGACCGGCTGCGCGCCTGGACCCAGGCCCAGGGCCGTCCGCCGATCCTGCTGGCCCACAGCCTGGGCGCGCTGGTGGCGGTGCGGATTGCGCTACGCCGCATGGCGGAACTGGACGCCCTGGTGCTGAGTTCGCCGCCATTCGTGGTTCACGTGCCACAGTGGGTGCGCCGCACCCTCACCTGGATGTCACTGCATGCCCCCGACCTGCGGGTTCCCCACGGCTTGGCGCCGGCCCGCATCTCGCACGACCGCGCCGTGGTGAAGGCCTACCGTTCCGACCCGCTGGTGCGGCGCCGCATGACGGGCAGGCTGGCGCGCTTCGTGGACGACGCCGGCCAGGAATCGCTGCGCGAAGCCGGGCTGCTGCCCTGTCGCACTCTGCTGATGGTGGCGGGCGACGACTCCATCGTCGCCGCCGAAGGCAGCCGCCAGTTCGCCCAGCGCGCCCCCGCTGAATTGCTGACGCTGCGCTGGTACGACACCGCCTGGCACGAGATCTTCAATGAAACGGCCCCTATTTCCGATCCGGTTTATGCTGACCTGGACGAGTGGCTGGCGCGCACGGCCCAGGCATTGTCCCTGCGCCCAGTACTGGCTCCCTCGGCACAGGAGGCCGGCACCCCGTAAAATCCCGCGACAGACCCAAACGAGAAGAATCCGTGACTGATACCGCCGCCAACCGCCTCTCCCGCCTAGAGGCCAACCGCTCGCTGCTGACCCAGACGCTGCGAGGCATCGAAAAAGAAGGCCTGCGCGTGGACGAGCAGGGCATCCTGGCCCGCACCCCGCATCCGGCCGGCCTGGGTTCGGCGCTGACCAACGAACACGTCACGACCGACTACTCCGAATCGCTGCTTGAACTGATCACGGGCACGCACACGGATGTGGACGCGCTCTTGGCCGAACTGACCAACACTCACCGCCACGTCTACAGCGTGCTGGACCATGAGCTGATCTGGAATCAGTCCATGCCCGCCACCCTGCCCGCCGAAGCGGACATCCCCATCGCCTGGTACGGCAAGTCCAATACCGGCATGCTCAAGCACGTGTACCGCCGCGGCCTGGCTGAACGCTACGGCAAGACGATGCAATGCATCGCCGGCGTGCACTACAACTTCTCGTTGGCCGAAGACCTGTGGTCCGTGCTGGACACGCAGCCGGGCTCGGTGCAAGACCGCCGTTCGCGCGGCTATATCGGACTGATCCGTAACTTCACGCGTTACTCCTGGCTGCTGATGTACCTGTTTGGCGCGGCGCCCGCGCTGGCCAGCGACTTCCTGCGCGGCCGCGAGCATCCGCTTGAGCGCCTGGGCGACCACACCCTGTACCTGCCCTACGCCACCAGCCTGCGCATGAGCGACCTGGGTTACCAGAACAAGGCGCAGTCGCAGTTAAAGCTTTGCTACAACGACCTGGACACGTTCCTGGGCCGCCTGTACGACGCGGTGACGCAGCCCTGGCCCGATTACCAGAAGCTTGGCACGCATCGCAACGGCGAATGGATCCAGCTGAACACCAACGTGCTGCAGATCGAAAACGAGTACTACTCCAGCATTCGCCCCAAGCGCGCCACCGGCCGCTGCGAACGCCCCATCACGGCCCTGGCCGAACGCGGCGTGCAATACGTGGAAGTGCGCTGCCTGGATATCGACCCGGATTCGCCCGTGGGCATCGACGCCAGCACCAGCCGCTTCGTGGATGCGTTCCTGCTGTATTGCACAACGTCGGACAGCCCCTTCTTCCCTGCCAACGGCTACTGTCAGCGCAGCGCCGACAACTTCTCCACCGTCGTCAAGGAAGGCCGCAAGCCCGGCCTGATGCTGGACCGTGAAGGCCAGCCCGTGGCGCTGGCGCAATGGGGCCACGAATTGCTGGACCAGATCGCGCCGTACGCCGCGCTGTTCGATTCCGCATTGGGCGGCAGCGCCTACGCCGAGGCCCTGGCCGCGCAGCGCGCCAAGCTCGACGCGCCGGATGCCACGCCGTCGGCCCGCCTGCTGGAATCGCTCAAGCGCAGCGGCCTCTCGTTCCATGACTATTCGCTGCAGCAAAGCCGCAAGCACGCCGAGGCGCTGCGCGCGCAGGCGCTGCCCTCAGACCTGGCGGCGGCCTACGAGCAAGCGGCGGCGCAGTCGGCGATGGAGCAGCAACGCCTGGAGCAATCGGACACGGTGGATTTCGCCACCTACGTCGCGCGCTACCACGAGGCGCTGAAGGCCCCGCGCAAATAAGGCGTATCGTTAGGGTTTTGGTTTGCGGCGCCTGCCTGACCGGCGCCGCAAACCGCGTCCGTCACTCAGGAGGTTTTTTCCATGCGCCGCACTGCAACATTCTTGCTGGCCTTGGCAGCCAGCATGGCGGGAATCGCCCATGCCGCGCCGCCGGCCATGCAGACCGTGGAATCGGTGGACCTGAAACGTTACGCCGGCATGTGGTACGAAATCGCGAATTTCCCCATGTTCTTCCAGCGCAACTGCGTGGGAGACACGACTGCCGAATACACCGCGCATGCCGATGGCACCGTGGGCGTGAACAACCGTTGCCGTACGAAGGATGGCGATGTGGATTCGGCCTCGGGCACCGCGACCGTCGTGGAAGGCAGCAACAACGCCAAGCTTGAAGTGACGTTCGTCAAGCCGTTCAAAGGCGATTACTGGGTGATCGGCCTGGACCCGGAATACCGCTGGTCCGTGGTCGGCACGCCCGACCGCAAGTACCTGTGGATCCTGTCGCGTTCGCCGCAACTGCCCAAGGAAGAACTCGACAAGGCGCTCGCCGCCGCGACGGCGCAAGGCTATCAGCTGGATGAGCTGCGCTACACGCCGCAGAAATAGCGCGGATCCTGCCGAACGCGATAGCACCGGTCGTGTCGACCGCGCTATCCGTACGATGATCCTCATCGCGCAATCCGTAGGATGGGTGGAGCGCGAGAGTCTTCATTCAAGGACTCGACTATCCAGCGCGCGCAACCCATCACGCAGCCGATGCGTTGTGGCTGAACCGGCTAAACACTCACCGTTGCTTGATGGGTTGCGCGCGCTGAGCATTCAGGTGCTTGGCTCGATCCTCTCGCGCTACACCCATCCTACGAGCATCCATCACGAGCGATGAGCGGCAATCAGCCCGACGAGCATCCGTCAGCCATATAAGGCAATCAGCCCGCGTAGTCGCGCGCCAAGCGAACCACCGTCACGCCGGGCTTCAGTTGGCGTAGCGACGGCATGATCAGCGTGCAGTCGTCGTAAGGCGTCACGATCGGCTGGCCATCCGCCCAGCCGATCACGGATCCCGCCTTTGCCAGCGTTTCCAGACCCGTCCAGGCCTCCGAGAACCGCAGGTCCATCGAGGGCGCGACGACCGCATTCGTCACTTCCAGCACGCGCTGCGCGGCAGGGTCCGGCAGCAGCCAGCCGGCCGGCACGTCGGCGGCATCGATCACCCCGGACTCCACCAGCATGCGCGCCACCATGTCGCGCGCCACATCGCGCGAGGCCAGCTCGCCGTGGAACCCGCATTCGATCAGCAAGGCGCAGGCATCTTCGCGCGCGGGGTCGCCGAACTGAGCGAAGTCGCGCATACGCACGCCGTCTTTGTGGCCCGCGTCCACGATGACGTGTTGCGGCGCCTTCAGGCGACGCGCCAGCGCGATGTTGCGCGGCAGGACGCCGGTCAGCAGCAAGGGCGCACCCGGCTCATGCATGGAATGCAAGTCCAGCAGCCAGTCCGCGCGCTGCACCCAGGGGCGCAGCGCAGCACCACGGTGGCGGTCGGGCGTCGTGGGGTTATCCAGGCGCTCGGCACTCCAGACGCGGTTCATGTCTTCGGCCACGAAACGCGAGGCGTCGTGGTTGGCGTGGTCGAAGCGGTCGAACGCGTCCAGGTTGCAGAAGGCCAGCGTCAGGCTGCCGCGGCGCGGCTTCACGCCGGCGGCCAGCAAGTCCTTCAGTGCCCAGGCGCCGCACAGTTCGTTGCCGTGCACCAGCGCGGACACCATCAGCGCCCGGCCCGGCACGCCCGAATCAAAATGCCAGACGCCCGGCGTATCGGTGTTGCCGGCGCGCTCGGCGCTCAGGTCGGGAACGGGAAGCTTGAATTCCATGATGATGTCCGCTTGTCTGCCTGGTCTTGCGATTGATGAAAGCCTGAAATGACTGGGTCTGATTTATTGCGCTTCGATCTTCGCTGCCTTGACCAGCGCGCCGTACTTCTTCGTTTCTTCAGCCTGATAGGCGGCCAGATCGACACCCGGCTTGGCCACTTCGCCGCCGGCTTCCTGCATCTTGGCGCGGAACGCCTCGGACTTCAGCGTTTCGTCCAGCACGCCGCGCAGCTTGGCGACGACAGGTTCGGGCAAGCCGGCAGGGCCATACAGCGCGAACCACAGGTTGATATCGACGGACTCGAAGCCCGGCGTCGCGGCCAGCGGCGCAATCTCGGGCGCGGCCGGCGAACGCTTGTTCTCGGTCAGGCCAAGTGCCACGATGTTGCCGCTGCGCACTTGCGGCAGGCCCGAAGACAGCACCAGCATGCCGTAATCCAGCTGGCCGCTCATCAGGTCGGTCACCAGCGGCGACACGCCGCGGTAAGGCACGTGCTCAGCGCGGGTGCCGGTGGCCTGGTTGATCATTTCGCCTGCCAGGTGCAGCGTGGTGCCCACGCCCGACGATCCGTAGTTGAACGTGCCGGGCTCGGCGCCGCGCAGCTTCTTCAGATAGTCGGCGGCGGTCTTCACGCCGGAGTTCTTGCTGGCTGCCAGCAACATCGGCTGCGAGGCCACCAGCCCCAAGGCGGTGAAATCCTTCGCGCTGTCGTACTTGACCGCGGTGTTGATCATGCGGGCGATCACCATTTCATTGGTGGAACCCAGGAAGATCGTATAGCCGTCGGGTGCCGCGCGCGCCACGCGTTGGGCGCCGATCGTGCCGCCGGCGCCGCCCACGTTTTCCACGACCACGGTCTGGCCCAGGCGCTTGCCCAGCTCTTCGCCCAGCAGGCGGGCAGTCAGGTCCAGGCTGCCGCCGGCCGGGTAGCCGACGATCAGCGACACGCTGCGGGCGGGATAGTCTGCCGCCAAGGCGGCGGGAGCGACGGCAACGGCCGAGACGGCACAGAGCGCAACAAGCGCTGCACGCAGCGGATGCAGGATGGACTTCATGTTTTCTTCCTTGGGGTGCTGAGGGTGGACGGCGTTGCCGTCTCGTTTGAGGTTTAGCGCCACATTTTCGCGGGCGGCGCACACGCCATCCGTGCCAAAACGGCATATCTTCGTGCTTATCCAGTTTGGCGGGCTGCCTGCGGATCAGGCCTTGCGGTTGGCGGTGGCTTCCCAGGCGGCTTCGGCCAGGTCCGTCAGCCGGGCCCGCGGACGGTACAGGCGTACCTCGAAGGCGATCTCTTCGCTGCGCCCGCCCAGCGCCGCCAGCGCGCCCCGTCGGCAATCGGCCGCCACCATGGACCACGGCAGCCACGCCACGCCCACGCCCTTGGCCACTGCGCCATGCGCGGCATCCAGGGAATCGCTGCGCACAAACGGCGTCAGCGCATAAGGCGTGGTTTCCAGGCGGTCGCCGACGATGCGCTCCATCGCCAGGCCGCCCGTATAGGTGATCAACGGCACCGGCGTGCCGCCGTCTTGCAGCGTGTAGCGAGCGCGGCCGCGCGTGTCCACCTGGCTGACCGGCACCAGTTTGTCGGTCGCCAAGGTCATGTAGCGGTAGCGCGCCGGGCTGAGCGGCACGGACAGCGCCGGGTGCTCGTAGCAGCACAGCAGGTCCACCTTGCCTTGCTCCAGCCGCACCACCAGGTCCTGCGCCTTGCCGGTGGACAGTTCCACCTGCGTACCTTCGGTCAGCACCTTGGGCGTGCGGTGCCGCAGGCGCGCGATCCAGTCCGCCACCAGCGTGCGGGCCAAACTGCGGCCGGTGGCGATGCGCAGCACCGCCTCGCCGCCCGCGCCCGAACTGCGGATGCGATGGCGCACCAGCCCCATCTGCTCGACCACCTGGGTGGCGGTCTTCAGCAGCGCCTCGCCTTCCGGGGTCAGCGTGACGGGCAGATGCTGCCGTTCGACCAGCGGCGCGCCCGCCCAGGCTTCCAGCGAGCGGATGCGCCGCCCGAACGCGGGATGCGTCACGTGGCGCAGTTCGGCCGCGCGCACGAAGCTGCCGGTGCGCGCCAGCGCGATCAGGTCTTCAAGGAGTTTCAGGTCGGCCATGAGGCGCAAGCTTACGCCATCGACCGACCGCCGGACCGCCGATCCTGCAGAGTCAACGCGCCGCCAGCCCCATCATGGCCAGCGTGGCCCGGCTCAGGTCGCTGTCCGGGTCTTCCAGTTCGTTGACCAGATCGAAGTGATTGCAGTGCGGCGTGGGAATGCGCGTAGACGCCAGGCCAGCCCCATTCCAGGCGGCTTCAAACGCCGCGGTCTGGTTCTTGAAGCCCTGCGTCTCCAGGCCGCCCACGGCCAGCAGCATCGGACCGGCGCGCTCCGGCAGGTTGAAGATCGGGCTCTGGTGCGCCGCTTGCTCGGGCGTCAGCCGCAGCCAGGTATTCGGCAGGATGTCGCACAGGGGCCGCAGGTCGAACAGGCCGCTTAGCGCCAGCGTCCCCTTGATCACGTCGTCCGGCACGCCATACCGGGCGGGCCAGCCGGGCGCGGCCAGCATGCCGGCCAGATGCCCGCCCGCCGAACTGCCGCCCACATACAGGCGGTCAGGATCGATGCCGTAGGCGGCCGCATGGAGATACAGCCAGGCCACGGCGGAGCGCACCTCGCGCACGACTTCGCCGAGCGTGGCTTCGGGCACCAGCGTGTATTCCAGCGTTGCAACGGCGGCGCCGGCGGCATTGAACGCTTCGGCCATCACCGGCGCGTCTTCCTTGCGTTGTGCGCGCCAGTAGCCGCCGTGGATGAAGACGAACAGCGGCGCCGGCGTCTGCGAGGCGGCCGGCAGGAACAGGTCCAGCCTTTCGTCCTGGCCCATGCCGTAGCGCAGGTCCAGCACGCCGGGGCGGCGCGTGCGCACCCGCGCTGACGACTCGGCGTAACGGCGCACGCAGGCGTCGAAATCCGCTACCGATTCGCGCGCGTTGTATTGGACGTCACGTTCGGCGATGGAAGAGAAGAAAAGGTCGATATCCGTGTCATGCATGGCGGGCCTGCGTGTCGGGCTGTGAAATGATTCGTTCGATGAACTGCGCAGTCTTGCGGTAATGGGCCGCCAGCATGGCGACCGAGCCTTCGATGTCGCGCGAGATCGCGGCATCCAGCAACTGGCGGTGCTCGTCATCGACATTGCGCTCCGGCCCGTACGCCGTGGCGCCGGCGCGCGCCGGGCGGCGGTAGCGCTCGGTCTGCGCGTAAAGCTGCGTGGACAGGTCCAGCAGCCAGTGCGACCGGCACGCGCCGATCAACGCATGGTGGAAATCCAGGTGGCGCGCCTCGAGCAGTTCTTCCAGCTCTTCGGAGGGCGGCTGCGCGTCGCCCGCGCGCTGCGCGGCCAGGGTCAGGGCGTGATAGGCGCCGACCAGCCGCGCTTCCCAGGCATCGTCGGCGTTGGCCAGCGAACGGCGCAACGCGTCGCAGTCGATCAGGATGCGGGTTTCACAGGCGTCCCACATTTCCTCGACCGACAAAGGCGCGATGCTGAAGCCGCGCGACGTCGTGTTGATGACCATGCGTTCGCTGCGCAAGCGGTTGAGCGCCTCGCGGATCGGGGAAAAGCTGCTGCCGTAGCGTTGCTTGAGCAGTTCCAGCCGCAGGGACTGGCCCGGTGCGAAGGCGCCGCTCATGATGTCGCGCCGGAGCAGGCGGTAGACCTGCTCGGACAGCGTGATTTCCTCTACTTCAGCGTTCCCGTCCGATCCAGCGTCGTCCTGGCGGGAAGCTTTGATTCTTGGCTTCAACATGCTCTCCAGATGTCAGCGGCTTGCCCGCCGGCCCGCGTACAGGCGGGTCATTCTACCCGCCTCATATCCCCAGATACCGCTGCGCCAGCTCCGGCTGCGCAGACAGTTCCGCCGGCTTGCCCGACCACGCCACGCGGCCCTTGTCCACGATGTAGTGGCGGTCGACCAACGTGGCCATTTCGGGCAGGTTCTTGTCGATGACGAGGATGGTCTGGCCCTCACCCTTCAAGGCGCGCAGGCAACGCCAGATCTCTTGCCGGATCAAAGGCGCCAGCCCTTCGGTGGCTTCGTCCAGGATCAGCAGCTTGGGGTTGGTCATCAGCGCGCGGCCCACGACCAGCATCTGCTGTTCGCCGCCGGACAAGGTGCGCGACGACTGCGTGCGGCGTTCCTTCAAGCGCGGAAAGAGCGCATAGACGCGTTCCAGGTCCCACCCGCCGGCGGCCGCGCGCGCGGTGGCCACCAGGTTCTCCTGCACGGACAGCGACCCGAACACGCGGCGCCCTTCGGGCACCAGCCCCACGCCCAGCCGCGCCACGGTGCTGGGCGCGGACCGGCCGAGGGTCTGCCCCCGGAACTGCACCGCGCCGCCGGTGGCGGGCAGCATCCCCATCAGGGTCTTGATGGTGGTGGTCTTGCCCATGCCATTGCGGCCGATCAGCGAGATCACCTCGCCTTCGCTGGCCTCGAACGACATGCCGAACAGCACTTTGCTGGACCCGTAACCGCCGGTCAGCCCGTCAACCTTCAACATGTTCTTCTCCCAGATAGGCCGCGCGCACCTCCGGATGCCGGCGCACCTCGTCGGGCGCCCCGCTGAACACCACGCGGCCGTAGACCAGCACGCTGATGCGGTCGGCCAGGGCGAAGACGGCGTCCATATCGTGTTCGACCAGCAAGATGCCGTAGTTGCCCTTCATGCCTTGCAGCAGTCGCGTCATACGCGCCGATTCCTCGGGCCCCATGCCGGCCATGGGCTCGTCCAGCAGCAGCAGGCGCGGCGACCGCGCCAGCGCCACGGCCAGCTCCAGCTGCCGCTTTTCCCCGTGCGCCAGGTCCGCCGAGCGCACATGGCGGCGATCCGCCAGGCCCACGTGCGTGAGCCACTGCATGGCCTCGTCCTTCAGCGCCGCGTCGTGGCGCGGGTTCGACCACGCCCCGAAGGCCGGGCCGTCCTTGAGCATGCGCGACAGGATCACGTTCTCAAGCGCGGTGTATTCGTGGCACAGCTCGGTGATCTGGAACGACCGGCCCAGGCCCAGCCGCGCGCGCTCGAAGGCGCGCAGGGCCGTCACGTCCTTGCCGTCCAGATGAATGCTGCCGGAGTCCGGCCGGATCTCGCCGCAGATCTGCGCAATCAGCGTGGATTTGCCGGCGCCGTTGGGGCCGATGATGGCGTGGATCTCGCCCGCCCGCACATCCAGGTCCACGCCGTTGGTGGCCACCACCGCGTCAAAGGCCTTGCGCAGCTGCGTCAAGCGCAACAGGCTCACGCTTGCGTCAGTCGGCATGGCGCGTCTCCAGCAGTTTTCCGAACAGGCCCTTCTGCCCCCACAGCACCACCAGCACCAGGATCGGCCCCATGTACAGCAGCCAGTGTTCGGTCAAGGACGACAGCATCTGCTCCAGCCCCAGGAACACCGCGGCGCCCGCGATCGGCCCCAGCAGCGTGCCCACGCCACCCAGGATCACGATGGCCATCAGTTCGCCTGACTTGGTCCACGCCGCCATGTCGGGCGTCACCAACCCCGCGTAGTTGGCCCACAGCACGCCGGCCAGGCCCGTGCCCACGGCGGACAGCACAAAGGCGCTCAGCCGGTAGGGCGTGGGCGCCACGCCCAGGTTCACCGCGCGCCGTTCGCTTTGGCGCAGCGCTTGCAGCACCATGCCGAAACGCGAGTTGGTGACGCGGATGCAGAACAGCGTCCAGGCGGTCAGCAGCGCCAGGCACACGTAATAGAACACCATCGGGCTTTCCAGGTTGATGCCCGGCAGCACGTTGCGCTGCGGAATCATCAGCCCGTCGTCGCCCCCGTAGAACTGCAGCGACACCAGCACGAAATACACCATCTGGCCGAACGCCAGCGTGATCATGATGAACTGCACGCCGCGCGTGCGCAGCGCCAGGTAGCCGAAGATCCAGCCGGCCAGCGCGCAGACCGCCAGCGCGATCGGCCACACCACCAGCGCCGCATTGCTGCCCGCCCAGCCGAAGATCGGCCCCGCTTCGGCGGTATGGAAGGCGATGATGCCCACCGCGTAGCCGCCCAACCCGAAGAACATGGCGTGGCCGAAGCTGACCATGGCGCCGTAGCCGATCACCAGGTCCAGGCTGACCGCCGCCAGCCCGTAGATCAGAAAACGCGTCACCACGCCGATCAGGAACGGCGAGCCCGAGGCCAGCGCCGCGGCCGGCAGCAGGATCAGCACCGCCAGGCCGGCCAGGCCCCAGCGGGCGCGATTAGAAAGTGTCTTAGCCATCATCATCCTCGCGCCGGGAACAAGCCGCCCGGCTTGGCGATCAGCACGATCGCCATCAGCACATAGATACTGGCCGACGCCAGGCCGGCCGCCAGCGGGTCCGCCGTGGCGGGCGAGAACACCGTGGACAGCATCTGCGGCAAGAAGGCCCGCCCCAGGCTGTCCACCATGCCGACCAGCAAGGCGCCAGCCAGGGCGCCACGCACCGAACCGACCCCGCCGATCACGATGACCACGAAGGTGGTGATCAGGATGCGTTCGCCCATGCCGATCTCAACGGCCAGCAGCGGCGCGGCCATCACGCCGGCCAAGCCGCACAGCAAGGCGCCCAGGCCGAACACCAGCGTGTAGAGCTTGCGGATGTCGACGCCCAACGCGTCCACCATTTCGCGGTCGTCGGCGCCCGCACGGATCAACATGCCGATACGCGTGCGGTTGACGAGCCACCACAGACCCACCGCCACCAGCGCGCCGATCGCGATAAACGACAGGCGGATCACCGGATACTGGAATCCCGGCGCCAGCGTGACTGCGCCTTCCAGGAACGACGGGATGCCCACGAGCGGCGGGCGCCGCCCGAAGATCAAGCTGACCGCTTCGTTCGAAAACAGCAGCAGGCCGAACGTGGCCAGCACCTGGTACAGGTGATCGCGCTTGTACAGCTTGCGGATCACCAGCACCTCGACCGACACGCCGTACAGGCCGGCACCCAACAAGGCGGCCAGCACGCCGGCCAGGAACGACCCCGTGGTGCCGATCGCGTAGGCGGCGCAATACGCGCCCACCATGTAGAAGGACCCGTGCGTCAGGTTCACCACGCCCATGATCCCGAAGATCAGCGTCAGTCCGGCCGCCAGCATGAAAAGCATGGCGCCGAACTGCAGGCCGTTTAGCAGCTGTTCGAACAGAAGCGTCATGATGGCATCTTGCAGAATTGGGCGTAGGCGTCCTTATCGTCGGACACCAGCTTGCGGACCAGGTGCGGCGACAACGTGCCGTCGCTGTCTTTGCCGATGCGCATCAGGTAGAGGTCCTGGATGGGATGCTGGTTGGTATTCATGCTGAACGTTCCGCGCAGCGACGTGAATTCCGGCTTGCGCAGCGCCGCGCGGAATTCCGCCGCCTTGGACAGGTCGCCGCCCGTGGCCTTCAGGCCCGCGCCGATCAGATTGGCGGTGTCGTAAGCCTGCATCGCGTAATCCGTCGGCACCCGGCCGTAGGCTTCTTTAAAGGCCTTTACGAATGCCTTGGACTGCGGATTGTCGAAGTCCTGCGACCAGATGCCGGTGGTGTAGGACCCGGCCGACGCGTCGCCCGTTGCCTGGATCATGCGCGCATCCATCGAAAAGCTGGGCATCAGCATCGGGATGGTCTTGTTCAAGCCCGCCGCCGCATACTGTTTGACGAAGTTGATGCCGGTGCCGCCCGGATGGAACTGGTAGATGGCCTCGGGCGCCAGCGAACGCAGGCGCGCCAGTTCCACCGAAAAGTCCGACTGGTCCAGCTTGGTATAGATCTCGGCCACCACCTCGCCCTTGTAGGTGCGCTTGAAGCCTTCGATCGCGTCGCGGCCCGCCTGGTAGTTGGGCGCCAGCAGCACCACGCGCTTGTATCCCAGCTCGTTGGCGGCCACGCCGCCCGCCGTATGGAAGGCATCGTTCTGATACGACGCCACGAAATAGTTAGGATCGCATTTCTCGCCCGCGAAATTCGACGGTCCGGGATTCAGGCTGACGTAGAACGCGCCCGACTTCACCACGCTGGGCACGACGGCGGCCAGCACGTTCGAGAAGTTCACGCCCGTAAAGAGCTTCACGCCCGATTGCAGCAGGCGGTCGGCGGCCTGCTTCGCATTGGCGGGCTTTAAGCCATCGTCTTCGATGACCAGCTGCACCGGCACGCCGCCCAGCTTGCCGTCGCCCTGCTTGATGGCCAGATTGAAGGCGTCGCGCTCGTCTTCGCCGATATAGCCCGCCGGCGTGGACAAGGTGGCGATGAAGCCGATCTTGACGGGGTCAGCGGCATGCGCCGCGCCCATTGCGGCAACCGCGCCCAGCACGGCGGAAAGCGTGGCGGCCACGCCGCCTTTTTTCTGTTTCATGATCATGTTTTTCCCCTTGGAGACTGCGTGGCCCGCCTGGCAGGCGGGGCCGAGTGACTGCTTGCGCTAGACCGCCACTACCGGATGGCGCAGCGTGCCGATGCCTTCCACGCACGCCACCACCACGTCACCCGGCCACAGCCATTCCTGCGGCTTGCGGCCCGCGCCCACGCCTTCCGGCGTGCCGGTGGCGATGATGTCGCCCGGCTCCAGCGTGATGCCGGCGCTGATGTCCGAGATCAGGAACGGCACCTTGAACAGCATGTTCCGCGTGTTGGACCCCTGCTTCTTTTCGCCGTTGACCGTCAGCCACAGGTCCAGCACCTGCGGGTCGGGGATCTCGTCGGCGGTGACGATGCACGGGCCGAACGGCGCGTAGGTGTCCTGGCCCTTCGAATAGATCCACTGGCCGGCGCGGCGGCAGTCGCGCGCACTCATGTCCAGCATCACGCTGTACCCGAACACGTAGGACAGGGCGTCAGCCTCGTCCACGCGCGAGGCGCGCCGGCCCATGATCACGGCCAGCTCCACTTCCCAGTCCAGCTGCTGCGTGATCTTGGCGTTGTGTTCGATGGCGTCGCCCGGTCCGATGACGGTGGTGGGCGGCTTGGAAAAGATCACCGGCTGCTTGGGCAGGTCGGCCGAGGTGTCCAGCGTGCGGCTGGATTCCGCCACGTGCTCCACATAGTTCAGGCCGATGCCGAAGATGTTCTTGCGCGGCCGCGGGATCGGCGCCAGCAGTTTCACGTTTTCCTGCGGCAGTGCGGTGCCCACCGGCCAGTTGCCGCGGTAGGACTCCATCAGCCGGCTGGCCTGCGCGACTGCCACGGGGCCCAGGTCGATGAACGCCAGCATGTCGTCGGGCAGGTCCACGCCGCCGGCGCGGCCCAAAAGGGCCAGGTCCACGACATAGCCTTCGGCCAGCGCGCCAAGGCGTGCGGCGGCGGTGGGATGAGCGCGAAAAGTCACCAAGCGCATAGGAACTCCATAGATTCAGGACGAGTTGAGTCAGGCGCGCGGACCCAGGCCCGCGCGGCGGATGAAAAATTCTGGAAGGGATCGGGCGGCGCTAGATCAGCACTTGATGGCCGTCGTTTTCCTTGACCGCTTCTTCGCGGTAGAGCGCCAGCGAGCGCATCACGGGCAGGTCGTTGAAACAGAACAGGCAGGCGTCGTCGTTGGCCGACAGGTTGGCGTGTTCGTGGATCGCCCAGGACGGCACGCAGAAGATGTCGCGCTCGGTCCAGTCGTAGCGTTTGCCGTCGATGATGGAAAAGCCGCTGCCCTTGGCCACCTGATAGAGGTAGCTGCCGGTATGGCGATGCGCCTTGGTGTGCTCGCCCGCGCGCAACAGCTGCATGCTGGCGCCGATGGTCGGCATGACGGGCCCGCCCGTTGCCGGGTTCACGTATTCCAGCAGGATGCCGTCATAGGGACTGCCGGCGGTGGTGCGCGCATAGCGGCGCAGGGCCTCGTAAGTGGGTTCCCATTCGTACTTGAACAAGGGCGAATAGGGCTTCGTCCAGCCCGACACCTGCGGGCGCAGCGCCGCGTGGCCCCAGGCCCCGCTGGTGTCGTCCACCGGGTACGTCACCGTCTGGTTCAGGTCGGGGTGCACGGCATAGAAGCCGGCTTCCAGGGCGTTGACCAACGGAATATCCAGGCCGTCCTGCCAGATGCAGGTGGTGCCGTCTTCGGACACGCCGTGCTCGTGCCAGGTGCCGTTGGGCGTCAGCACGAAATCGTTCGCGCCCAGCGTCATCTTGTGGCCGTCGACCACGGTGTAGGCGCCCTGGCCTTCCATGATGAAGCGCAGCGCCGAATGCGAATGCTTGTGCGCGGACGCCAGTTCTCCGGGTTGCATCACCTGCAGGCCCGAATACAGCCACCCCACGGCGGCGGCCACGTCGCGCCGGCCGGGATTGTTCAGATAGATGACCCGCCGGCCCGCCTCTTCGGGCGACACCAGTTCGGCCGACCGCAGCACATGGCCGCGCAAGTCCTGATAGCGCCACACCACCGGCACCGAAGCGGACCGCGGCGCCCAGGGCTCGATCTTGTTCGCCACCGTCCACAGCGCGCCCGTCTCCAGGCTCGCCAGTTCCTTGTAGTAGGCGATGCGCTCCGGCGAGTCGGCCACGTTGGCGCGGCCTGCGGTGTCTTCGCGGTAGGCGTCGTACCGGTTGGATTCCATCCCTTGCCCTCTTTTTATAAAAATCAGAAGATTTTCGAAAATAATAGAGGCGAGGCCGAAATCGGGCAATCTTTGCGCGCTAGGGGTTTTCCCGCTGCGCCAGATTTAGTTGGTGCGTCGTCAAAAAAATACTGTACAAAAACACAGTGCGACGTGATACATTTCGCTCGCCCGAAAAACTGTCGTCCAGGAGAATCCTGTGTCCGAAGCCGCTCATCTTGTTCAGTACATCGTCGTTCCCTACCGCGCCGCCGCCAACGGTGTCGCGCCAGGTGAAATCCGTCCGGCCAGCAGCGAATTCGGAGCCATCCGAATCGCCAATTCCATGGCCTCCAAATTCGCGGGAGTCGCCGCCTATGAAGTGTTGATCGACAAAGAAACCGGCGATATGGAATCGCCGCGCATCCTGATGCAGATCGGCACGGTGCCGTCGCTGGATGATTGACGTCTTGGGGGGGGGGGGGGGGGGGGGGGGGGGGGGGGGGGGCGGGGGGGGGGGGGGGGGGGGGGGG
>NZ_JBYOKH010000062.1:0-38718 GCF_057799415.1 Achromobacter sp. 18P8.1.1
ATCGGCGTCATGTGCAGCCCGCAATTCGCGGTGTTGACGTTCGCCACCGTGTTCCTGCACGACTTCAGCCAGGCGGGCATCGGCACGCTGACGGGCGTGATGGTCGCCGTGCAACTGGGCGCCATGGTGGCGCGCATCGCGGCCGGGCATTGGACGGATCGCCATGGCGACCGGCGCGCCTTCCTGCGCCGCTGCACCTGGCTGAGCTGCCTGCTGTTCGCGGCGCTGGGCGCCGTGGCCTGGGCAGTCGACGGCGCGCCGGGCCGCCCGGGCGTCGTGTTGGCGACCGCCAGCCTCCTGGCGGCGGCAGGCATCTGCGCGTCGGCCTGGCACGGCGTGGCCTATACGGAATTGGCCACCTTGGCGGGCGCCTCGCGCGCCGGCACCGCGCTGGGCATGGCCAACAGCTGCGTCTACCTGGGCCTGTTCCTGACGCCGCTGGCCATCCCGCACGTGGTCGCGGCAAGCTCGTGGCCGGTGACCTGGGTGATCGCCGGCCTGTGCATGTTGGCGGCGCTGCCGCTGCTTCCCCGGCCCGTGCCTCGGCACGCGCTCACCCCCAAGGCACTGGAACCGGCGCCGCGCGCTACCCCAGGAACTCCTGGCTCAACCAACCCAGGAACGCCTTGACCGGGGGGTGCCGTTCGCGGCCCGGCGCGCACAGCGCGGTGTAGGCTGACCCGGCCACGCGCACGTCAGGCCGATACGCCGCCAGCGTGCCGGCGGCCACGCTGTCCGACACCATGACGGAACTGGCCAGCACCAGGCCCTGCCCGGCAATCGCCGCCTGCAGGGCGTAATGCTCTTCCGTGTACGCATGCACCGCCGCCGGCTTGCGCCACGACGGCAAGCGCGCCGCGTCGCACCACGCCTGCCAGCCCAGGTCATACAGCTGGGAGTCGCGCCAGTGCACCGTTACCAGCGCTGGCGCGCGTTTTCCTGCCTGCGCCACCATCGAAGGCGCGCCGTATACGCCAAACGACTCCGGCAGCCGGCACGCGGCGTGCAAGGCCGGATAGGCATGCGGGCTATAGCGGATCGCGACATCCACGCTGGCGTCCTGCAGCAGGTCCACAGGATCGGCGTTGGCGTTCAGGCGCAACTGGTATTGCGGATAGGCGTCGTAGAAGCGCCCCAGCCTGGGCACCAGCCACAGCGCCGCGAAGGAATGCGTGGTGGACACCGTCAACGCGCCCGAAGCCGGCGCCGGCCGCAAGGCGTCCAGCGTTTGCGCCACATCCAGCAAGGCGCCGTGCACGCTGACGAACAGGCGCGCGCCCTTGTCGGTCAGCCGCACGCCGCGCGGCACGCGGTCGAACAGCGCGAACCCCGCCTGCCGTTCCAACGCTTTGATCTGGTGCGACACCGCGGTGGGCGTCACCGCGAGTTCGGCCGCGGCCAGCTTGAAACTGCGCAGCCTGGCCGCCGCTTCAAACGTACGCAGCGCCGTGACCGGAAGGTTGGCAAACATGAAAAACGGCCCTATACATGAAATGAATTCATCGTAACCAAGGAATCGTCATTTGTCGCGGCGTCTTGGCCTGCCTACATTGACGGTCAAGCATGAACCACGCATGCCGAATCCAAGGATCCCAACATGAATTCAAATCATCAAGAAAAAAAACTGCTCATTCTGGTGGGCAGCCCCCGGCGCGACGGCAACAGCGCAGCCCTGGCCGCGGCCGCGCAACGCGGCGCCGACGCGGCCGGCACCGCCACCACCCTGCTGTTCCTGGACGACTACATCCAGGGCTTCCTGCCCGACCTGCGCCACGGTTCCGCCCCGGCCGACCGCTACGGCGAACTGTTCGGCGAGTATTTCCTGCCTGCCGACGGCGTCCTGATCTGCACGCCTGTGTATTGGTACGGGATGTCCGCGCAGGCCAAGGCGTTCTTCGACCGTTCCTTCACCCATTACGCGGGTTCGGGCTCGGAGCCGGAACGGGTCAAAGCCGCCATGACCGGCAAGCGCTTGGGCCTGACGGTCGTGTCCGAGGAAACCTATGCCGGCGCGGCGCTGGGTATCTTGCATCAGGTGCAGGAATACGCGCGCTACACGCATTCGGACTTTGTCGGCTATGTGCACGGCGCAGGCAACAAGCGCGGAGAAGTCGCGGCGGACCCGCGCCAACCGCTGCTGGCAGCCGAACAACTGGGCGCCGCCTTTTTCACGCGCAAATACTCCGACTACCGGATGGAGACGCCCCGCGCTCACAACGTGTGGGACGCGCCAGCCCGTTGCAGCACGCCGGGGGTGCTGCCGTAAACCTGCTTGAAGACACGGGTCAGGTGCGCTTGATCCGCGAACCCCACCGCATGGGCCGCCTGCGCCAGCGGCAAGCCATCGCGCAACAGCACCCGCGCCCGCGCCACCCGCCAATTGCGCAGCCAGGCCTGCGGCGGCAGGCCGTAGCGGCGGGCAAACTGCTTGACGAGCGTCGTGCGATGGCGGTCTTGCGCCTGCGCCAGCGCTTCCAGATCCGGCGCGCAGGACGGATCGGCGGCCATGCGTTCGCGCAGCAAGGCGCAGACGTCGGGTGCATCGGTCAAGGCCGGGTCGCCGGCGCCGGCGTGCGCAGCCAGCAGCCCGAATAAGCCGGCGGACAGGCGTTCGCGGCGCGCCGGGTCGGGAATCGGGTCCGGCGTCAGCGCGGCCAGCCATTGCGCGCACAGGCCTGGCGCCGTGATGACGGGCCCCGGCAAGCGCGCGCCGTCGGCGAACAAGGCGCGCGCGTGGTCGTCGAACCACTGGGCGTCGATGTACGCCATGCGATACGTCAACGGCGCGGCCGAGGTGCCGCCGGTATGGACCTGGCCGGGCGCGATCACCACCACGTCGCCCTCGCTGGCGGCATGAGCCTGGCCATGTACCGTGAAGGTGCAACGGCCGTGCTCGATGGCACCGATGGACCAGGCGTCGTGGAAATGTGGCGCATAGCGATAGGCGCGCAAATCCGCGATCAGCACGTCGCCGGGCAGGCCGGCGCCGCAATGCCAGATGTGTCGAGAAGCCGCCATGATGCCTTCAGGCTGTGGCTAGCTGAAATAGTGCCTGTCCGAGGTCAGGGAACGGGCCAGCAGCCACGCGTTACGAGGATTCTCCCCCACCCGGCGGATGGCGTACGGCCACCAGTCGCCGCCGAACGGAAGATAGACCCTGACGTTATAGCCCAAGCCGCGCAGCGCCAGTTGCCAGTCGGGGCGCACGCCATAGAGCATTTCGAATTCGAAGCCATCGGGCGGCCACCCGCGCTCGCGCGCCAGCGTCATGATCGCGCCGGCCAGGCGGTCGTCATGCGTGCCGAAGACGGGATGGAAACCCGCGTCGCGCGCCTCGCGCGACAGCATGATGGACGCCGCGTCCAGATACGCCTGATCGATGCCCGCGCGACCCGCGTGATCCAGCGCGCGCTCAGGAAACGCGCCTTTCACCAGACGCAGCGAAGTCCGTTGCCGGATCGCCCACGTCAGGTCTTCTGGCGTGCGCCGGCGCCGCGCCTGCAAGGTCAGGCCGACAGGCAGGCCCGTTTCCTGCAAGCTGCGGTGCAGTGCGCAGGTGCGGTCGCGGATGGCGGCGTCTTCCATGTCCAGCACCATCCAGTCCTGCCCGCCGCGCGCGGCCCGCGACACCGCCGCGGCGATTCGCCGGGCGTTGTCCTCGCCCCGCGCATCGCTGTCCATATAGCCGATGGCGGTGGGATCCACTGACACGTGCACGTCCAGGCCCGCCCTGCCCAGCACGTCGCAGGCGTCGATGGCCTGCGCCACGTTGTGCTCGATGGCGGCCGGGTCCGCCACGTATTCGCCCAGATAGAAAAGCGACGCCCGGATGCCGTGCGCGTCGCGCAAGCGCAAGGCGGTCTGGACGGCGGCCTCCACATCCGCGCCGCCGACGAAACGGCGCGCCAGTGACGACCGGGCGGCCATCGCCCGCATCGCGCGGCCCATCATGGGGCTGCGCGCCAGCGCGATGGTGGTTCTTTGGAAAAGGCTCATGGGCGCTCCCGCTAAAGCACCGCACTATCGCGCGACGGGAAGCGCCTGTATTGAACGCCCGTGAATCAGCGGTCGGGGGCCGGTTGCCCCTGAAAGCAGCCCCGCACTGACCCTAGACCTTGCCAGCCGCCAAGGCCCGGGCGGGCGCGCGGCCGAACAGTGGACGCTGCACCGTCTGCGCCAGCAGCACGCCCGCCAGCGTCACCGCCCCGCCCAGCAGGTGGTATCCGTGCAACTGCTCGCGCAGCATCACAAACGCCGCCAGCGCCGTGAACAAGGGCAGCAGGTTGATGAAAATGCTGCAGCGGGTGGGGCCAAGCCGGTGCACGCCCTCGATCCACAGGTACGACAGCAACACCGACGAAAAGATGCCGGCATAAAGGATCAGCGGAATGGTGTTCACGTCCAACGCAGCCTGCGCCGCCGGCACGCGCAGATAGAGCGGCAGCATGTAGAGCAGCGCGAAGATCGACTGCACGAACGTGGATTGCCAGGCGGGAACCGGCACCTTCCAGTGGCGCAGCAGCACCCCGTACAGCGCATAGGACATGGCGGCCAGCAGCATCAGCCCGTCGCCCATATGGATGCCGTGCTGGAACACGCTGAGCATGTCGCCCTGCCCCACCAGGTACAGCAGCCCCAGAAACGACAGCACCCCGCCCGCGGCCATGCCCAGCGTCAGGGGATCGCGCAGGATGACGACGCTAAGCAGCATGCTCAGCAACGGAATCAGCGCCGTCAGGATAGCCATGTTGGTGGCAGTGGTGGTTTCAGCCGCGCGGTAGGACAGCGCCTGGAACACCGCCGACGACAAGGCGCCGTACAGCGCCAGCTTGGGCCAGTGCCGCAGGATGACCTTGCGGTTGCGCCAGGCCGGACGGGCCGTGAACAGGCCCATCAGTACCAAGGCCAGCACCAGGCGGTAGAACGTGATTGCCGTGGGCGAGATGGCGCTGGCGGCCATCTTGGACACGATGACATTGCCCGCCCAGAACAGGATGGCGAACAAGGGGAACAGATAGGACATGATGAATGCGCTCGCAGGAGGAGGATCGGATCCCGCTGGAACTGCCGGCAAGCCGGCGGGCGCTGCGGGATGACCGCTATCCTATTGAGCGTGCGCGGGCCCGTCTGCCGATGAAAAGGCAGCCGCTATCGCGAAATGGACATGCCGACCCAGCCGGCCGGCGCGTTCACGGCCGGAACGGCGCGGGGTCCAGCGGCAGTTCCAATCCCGCCATCTGGGCCGTCAGCAAGGCCGCGCTACCGCAGGCCAAGGTGAAGCCCAGCGCCCCTTGGCCGATGTTCAGCCACAGGTTGTCGGCCGCAGCGGCGCGCCCGATCAGCGGCTTGCCGGTAGGCGTGGCGGGGCGCAGGCCCGCCCAGGGAATGGCCTGGCGCAAGTCCAGGGAAGGAAAGGCCTCATGCACCTGCCGCTTCAACAAGTTCACGCGCGCCGAATCGATGTCCGCATTGGCGCTGCCGATATCGACCATGGCTGCGATCCGCAGCACGCCGCCCACGCGGGCATAGACGATGCGCCGTTCATAATCCGTCACGCTGATGCGCGGCGCGACGGCGTCGTCATCCGACAGCGGCACGCTCAGGCTGTATCCCTTCAGCGGATACAAAGGCACATCCTGCCCCAGCGGCTTGAGCAGGGCGCGCGTGCCGATACCAGTGGCAAGCACCACGGCGTCGGCGCCGATGTCGCCCTCGCGGGTGTTCACCGCCACGATGCGGCGGCCTTCGCGCTGCAGGCCGGCCACCGGATTGGACATGACGCATTCCACATTGCCCAGCGCCTGCAGGCGGTCGAACAAGGCTTCGGTGAACTGGCGGCAATCGCCCGCCTCTTCGCTGGGGGTATAGATAGCGCCGGCCAGCTTGTCGCCCATGGCGGCCAGCGCGGGCTCCATCGCCAGCGTCTGCGCGGCGTCCAGCACCTGCTGCTCGGCGCCATGCCCGGCCTGATACGCCACCAGCGCGCGCGCCTTGTCCAGCAGGGCCGCGCTGCGGTAGGCAATCAGCTTGCCGTTTTTCAAATGGCCAAAATCCAGGTCTTCCTGCGCCAGCAAGGTATGCATGACGTCGCGGCTCAGGTAGGACAGCCCCAGCAGCTGCGCGGTCGAGGCCTTCGCGACCGATGCGCGGCAGGCCAGCGCGAACTGCAGGCACCACCGCCATTGATGCGGGTCCAGCCGAGGCCGGAAGCGCAGCGGGGAATCCTCGCGCAGCAACCAGCCGGGCACGCTGGGCAGCACGCCCGGCCCTGCCAGCGGCGCGACATAGCTATAGCTGAGCTGGCCGCCATTGGCGTAGCTGGACACCTCGGCCGGCCGTGCCTGGCTGTCGACCAGCACCACATCGTGACCCTGGCGCGCCAGGAAATAGGCGGACGTCACACCGACAACGCCCGCACCGATTACGCAAACGCGCATACCTGAATCCTGAAAGAAGTCTGCCTACTACCCCCTACCCGGGGCGCTTGTGCCTTGGGGCCCCAAGGCAAAAGACGGGGAACAGCCTCTATTCTGGAACGCCTGCCGGGAACGCGGCAAATGCCAAAGCCGGCAGCATCCATAACAAAACGTCATGACCCGCCTAGGCGGCGCGGTGCAGCTTGATGATGGCCGCAGCCGTGGGGTCGCGCACCAGATCGGCCAGCGTATAGCCGTTCAGCGCGTCGTAGAAGGCATTGAGCGTTTGCGCCAGCACGCCTGCCAGGCGGCAGGAACCGTCCAGCGCACAGGGTGGCTCGCGACAATCGATCAGCGGGCCCTGCTGTTCCAGTTCGCGGATCAGGTCGCCCACGCGGTATGCCGACGCAGGGCGCGCCAGGCTCAGGCCGCCGCCTTTGCCGCGCGACGTGCTGACCCATTCCCGCTGCGCCATGAAGTGCACCACCTTCACCAAGTGATTGCGGGAGACGTCGAAACGCCCCGCGATCTCCGGGATGGTGACGGCGGCAGGCCGGTCGCGACATTGCGTCAGGTACATCAGCACGCGCAAGCCGAAGTCGGTGAATCGGGTCAGTTGCATAGGATGGAAGACAGGTTGCCTGGCGGTCCAGGCAGATCAGGCCGCCAGGATACACCGGTCAGGCCGGCGCGCCGCCACTGCCGAAGGCCTCGGCGTGGATGCGGTCAGACCCCACGCCCAGCGCAAGCAACGCTTCGCGCTGCGCCAGCATGAACGGGGCCGGACCACACAGGTAGTAGTCCGCGCCGGGCACGATGACCTCGTCGCGGATGGCCCGCAGGTCCAGCCGGCCGGCGTGGTCGTAATCGCGTCCCGGCTCGTCGTCGTGGCCGACCTCTTCGTAGAACACGGCCTTGCGCACATTGCCCCGTTCGGCGGCGATGCGGTTGACGTGGTCCTTCATGGCATGCACCGACCGGTTGCGGCAGCCGTGCACGAAGCGGATCTGACGTTCATCGTTGTTGCGCACCAGATGATTCAGGATCGACACCATCGGCGTCAGCCCCACCCCGCCGCTCAGCAGCACGACGGGCGCATCGCTGTCCGCTTTCAGATGGAAATCCCCCTGCGGCGGCGCCACGTCCAGCACGCCGCCCTCTTCCAGGCGATCGTGCAAAGCATTGGACACGCGTCCCGCGGGCGTCTGCGCACCGGCCGGTTCGCGCTTGACCGAAATGCGCAGGCGATCCTGCCCCGGCGCATCCGACAAGCTGTATTGGCGGGGCTGCATCAAGCCCAGTTCAGGCACGTAGATGCGCACCGACACGTATTGCCCCGGCTGATAGGCAGGCACCGCGCCGCCATCGGAAGGCGCCAGGTAGAAAGAGGTGATTTCAGCGCTTTCGACCTGCTTGCCCACCACGCGGAACGCCCGCCAGCCCGTCCAGCCGCCGGGCTTGCCGGCCGACTCGGCGTACAGGCGCGCCTCTTCGGCGATCAGCAGATCCGCCAATTGGCCATAGGCGGCGCCCCAGGCGTCCACCAGCTCATCGGTCGCGGCCTCGCCCAGCACCTCGCGGATGGACGCCAGCAGGTGCTTGCCGACGATGGCGTAGTGCTCGGGCCGGATGCCCAGGCTGACGTGCTTGTGCACGATGCGGGTCACCACCGGCATCAGCACGGAGGGGTCGTCGATGTGTTCGGCGTAGGCCGTCACCGCGCCCGCCAGCGCGTGCTGCTGCTGGCCGCCGGCCTGGTGGGCCTGGTTGAAGACGTGCTTCAACTCGGGATTGTGGTCGAACATGCGTGCATAGAAATGGCGCGTCAGCGCCACGCCATGCGTCTTGAGGACGGGGGCCGTGGCTTTGACCAGTGCACGGATTTGGGGGCTCAACATCAGGTGCTCCTTGGGTTGCGAGCGGGCTCGCTTTTAAACATGCATTTATAATACATCTTTAAAAGCGAGCGGCAAAATACGACCCATGCCGCGCCGGCCTGCCCGGTTTACACTGGCGGATTGCCGCAACACCACACAAAAGGTTCACCCATGAGCACTGCTACGCTCAAGACCCGCCTCTCTGATTCCGTCAAGGACGCGATGCGCGCCAAGGCCGCCGAGCGCCTGACGACGCTGCGTTTCCTGCTGGCAGCCGTCAAGCAGAAGGAAGTGGACGAACGCCGCGACCTGACCGACGCCGAGATCACCGCCATCATCGAAAAGCAGGTCAAGCAGCGCCGCGAGTCGATCGCCGCGTTCGAACAGGCCGGCCGCACGGAAACGGCGGATCAGGAAAAGGCCGAAATGGCCGTGCTGCAGGAATTCCTGCCGCAGGCCGCATCGCCTGAAGAAGTGGCTGCCGCCATCGACGCCGCCTTGGCCGAAGTGGCCGCGCAAGGCGTGACCGGTGCGCCCGCGATGGGCAAGGTCATGGCGCTGCTCAAGCAAGCCCTGGCCGGCCGTGCCGACATGACCGCCCTGTCCCAGCAAGTGAAGGCCCGCCTGGCCTGATCCGAAGCGGGCAGTTAGAACGCGCCGCCGAACAGATCCGGCTGGCGCGCCTGCTCGGCGGGATCGGCAAAATTGCTCATCCCCACTCCTGCCAGCCGGTACAGGGTTTCCGGCGGCAATTCCACGCGTTCGCACAGCAGCTTGGCCACGGCGGCGAGTTCCGCCGCCGATCCCGGCGGATTCGGGCTGGTCTGGCTGCGCGTCAGGATGCGGAAACGGTCGGTCTTCAACTTGAGCACCACCGTCCGCCCCAGCGCGCCCTTCTTCAGCGCCTGGTCCCACACCCGGTCGGCCATGCGGTCGATGGCGTCGCCCAGCGCGTCCAGCCGGATGTCTTCCGAAAACGTCGTCTCCGCGGACACCTGCTGCAACGGCTGGTCGGTCTGCACCTCGCGCTCGTCGATGCCGCGCGCCAATTCGTACAGGCGCCTGCCGTAACGGCCGAAGTAGTGCTCAAGCTCTTCCGCGCTGTGCGTGGCCAGGTCGCCCACGGTGTGGATGCCCAGTTGCTCCAGACGGGCCTGCGTCACCTTGCCCACGCCGGGCACCTTGCGCACCGGCAAGGGCTGCAAGAAGTCCAGCACCTTGCCCGGCCGGACGACGAATTGGCCATCAGGCTTGTTCCAATCAGACGCGATCTTGGCCAGGAACTTGTTGGGCGCGATGCCCGCTGACGCGGTCAGCCCGGTCTCTTCCCGGATCTGGTGCCGGATGACCTGCGCAACTTCCGTGGCCGACGGCAGCCCGCATTTGTTGATCGTCACGTCCAGGTAGGCCTCGTCCAGCGACAGCGGTTCGATCAGGTCCGTATGGCGGGCGAAAATCTGGCGGATCTGGCGCGACACCTCGCGATAGCGGTTGAAGTCCGGCGGCACATAGATGGCCTGCGGGCAAAGCCGTTCCGCGCGGACTGCGGACATGGCCGAATGGATGCCGAAGCGCCGGGCTTCGTACGACGCGGCGCACACGACCGAACGCGGGCCGGTCCAGGCCACGACCACCGGCTTGCCACGCAGTTCAGGGTTGTCGCGCTGCTCCACGGACGCGTAGAACGCATCCATGTCCACATGCACGATCTTGCGCATAAGTTCAGACATTCCGCTTGGGGACAAGAGGCCGGCCCGGCGATGCGCTGGCGGCCACTGCAAAAAAATATATTATGACCGGCTGATCCCGCTTTCCCATTCCGCCCACAACCGATCCATGAACGCAACTGCCCAAACCGATTACTTTGGCCTGACGATACCCTTCATGACCTTCATCGGCCTGGTGCCCGAGAGCATCGCGCCGGCTTACGCCCGCACCTCGCTGCCCTGGCGCGAAGACCTGACCAACAGCCGCGGCGACGTGCATGGCGGCACGCTGATGAGCGTGCTGGACTTCACGCTCAGCGCCGCCGCCCGCGGTTCTGCCGATGCCACCGAAGGCATGGCCACCATCGACATGAACACCACGTTCCTGTCGCCCGGCACGGGCGACCTGGTCATCGAGGCGCGCTGCCTGCGCCGCGGCGCGTCCATCGCCTTCTGTGAAGGCGACATCCGCCGCGCCGATGGCGAGCTGGTCGCGCGCGCGACGGCCACCTTCAAGATCATCCGCCGTCGTCCGGGCGGCGATTGACCCGGGCGCCTCGCTGCGGCCCGCCTACTTCGGCAAGTCGCGCGACGGCTTGACCGGCGGCCGCGGATCCAGCGGCATGTAGGTGCTGCACGAGGTGATGCTGTAGTAGATGGCGTCCTGCATCGCGCGCATCGCCGCCGCGTCCCAGGTGCCCTTGCCCCACATCACGATGCGCACGTCGGTGCTTTTCTCACCGGCGGCCTTCAGGTCGACGCGCGTCATTTCATTGTCGGTATACGGCGCCAGCACGCGCACGACAGCCGACTGCGCGCCTTCATTCAGATCGGGGACCACGCGGTAGGCGTTGTCCGTACTACGCAGGCAGTTATTCGACTGCCGGATCACCGCGGCGTAGGCATCCTTGAAGGCGACCGGCGCCTTGAACTCGCTGTGCGGCGACGTGCCGTCCTGCGAAATGCCCAGCGAGCACCCCGCCAGGCCCAGCGCCAGCGCCGATGCCGCGACCAGATTCCTGTACATGTAATTCTCCAGATGAATTGCCGCGATTATCCCGCAAACCGCCAGGCGGCATAAGTGGGGCCGGTTCGACACTGCCCGCGCGACTATGGCATTATCGACGAGCCGTCGGCGCCCGGCGCCGGCAGGCACCGTAGTCCGCCAATGCCCAAGACGTAAGGCATTGAAATCACGGAGGTCTCCCCTTGTTTTCATTCATGACGCGCACCGTTCTCGCCGCCAGCATCGTCGGCACCACCCTGGGCGGCTGCGCCACCCCGCCGCCCCCCCGCGCCTACCCCCTGAAAGATTTCTTCCGCAATCCGGAACGCGGCTTCTTCCGCCTGGCCGAAGACGGCCAGACCCTGGCCTTCATGCAGCCCACCAGCGTGGATGGCAACCCGGCCCGCATGAACATCTATGTGCAGCCGCTGGAAGGCAGCAAGCTGGTGGGCGAGCCCCGCCAACTGACCAGCGAAACCGCCCGCGACATCAGCAATTATTTCTGGAAGGGCGGCGACGTCGTCCTCTACCAGAAGGACTTCGGCGGCGACGAGAACTACCACGTGCTCGCCGTGAACGCCAAGACCGGCAAGATCACCGACCTGACCCCGTATGAAGGCGCCCGCGCCAGCATCGAAGACGACCTGGAAGACGATCCCGACCACGTCCTGATCAGCCACAACCAGCGCAACCCCGAAGTGTTCGACGTCTACCGCGTCAACGTGCACACCGGCGCCGCCGTGCTGGTCGCGCAAAACCCGGGCAACATCGTCGGCTGGCAGACGGACCACGCGGGCAAGGTCCGCGCCGCCGTCACCAGCGACGGCCTGAACACCACCCTGCTCTACCGCGACGACGAAGCATCGGAATTCCGCCCGCTGATCACGACCGACTACCGCACCAGCGTCAGCCCGTCGTTCTTCACCTTCGACGACAAGAAGCTCTACGCGCTGAGCAATCGCGGCCGCGACAAGTTGTCGCTGGTGGTCATCGATCCGGCCAAGCCCGACGCCGAGGAAGAAGTCTTCACCCCCGACACCGTCGACCTGGACGGCGCGGGCTACTCCCGCAAGCGGCGCGTGCTGACCTTGGCCGCCTACCAGACCGACAAGCCGCAATTCAAGTTCTTCGACGCCCAGTCCGAAGCACTGTTCAAGACGCTGTCGGCAAAGCTCTCGGGCTACGAGATCGCGCTGCAAGGCTCCAACCGCGACGAAAACAAGTTCATCGTCGCCGCCTACAACGACCGCACGCCGGGCTCGCGCTACATCTACGACGCCACCACCGACACGCTGACCAAACTGGCCGACATCAACCCGGCCATCCCGGAAGCGGACATGGCGCACGTGCGCCCGATCAGCTATCAAAGCCGCGACGGCCTGACCATCCACGGCTACCTGACGCTGCCCGCCGGGCGCGATCCCAAGAACCTGCCTTGCATCGTGAACCCGCACGGCGGCCCGTGGGCGCGCGACGGCTGGGGCTACAACCCCGAAACGCAGTTCCTGGCCAACCGCGGCTTCTGCGTGCTGCAGATGAACTTCCGCGGTTCGACCGGCTACGGCCGCGCCTTTTGGGAAGCCAGCTTCGGGCAATGGGGCCTGAAAATGCAGGACGACATCACTGACGGCGTCCAATGGCTGATCAAGGAAGGCATCGCCGACCCCAAGCGCATCGGCATTTACGGCGCCAGCTACGGCGGCTACGCCACCCTGGCCGGCGTGACCTACACGCCGGACCTCTATGCCGCTGCAGTGGACTACGTGGGCGTGTCGAACCTGTTCACGTTCATGAAGTCCATTCCGCCGTACTGGAAGCCCATGCTGGACAAGATGCAGGACATGGTGGGCCATCCGGAGCGTGACCACGACCGCCTGGCGGCCACCTCGCCGGCGCTGCATGCGGACAAGATCAAGACGCCGCTGTTCATCGCGCAGGGCGCCAAGGACCCCCGCGTGAACAAGGATGAAAGCGACCAGATGGTCAAGGCGCTGAAGGCCCGCGGCATCGAAGTGGAATACATGGTCAAGGACAACGAAGGCCACGGCTTCCACAACGACGAGAACAAGTTCGAGTTCTACGAAGCGATGGAGAAGTTCCTGACGGAGCACCTCAAGCCCTAGCTCGCGCTGCAAGGAACCTCGGACCGGCGCTAGTCCCCCGAGGCTTCCTGGGCGGCCAACTGCGTGTTGGCCGCCACACTGCCCACCTGCACGCGACCCGCGCCGCGCCCGGAAAATGCCATTTCCACGCGGTCGCGGCCTTGTTCCTTGGCGCGGTACAACGCCACATCGGCGCGCGCCAGGATCACGTCGGCGCTGTCGCCCGGCTGGTAGGACGCCAGGCCGCCGCTGGTCGTCATCTGCACTTCGCCTCCCTGCAAGTACAGCGGCGTATCCCGCAAGGCGTCGCACACCCGCTGCGCGTGGATCAACGCCCGCGCCGGATCGCAGTCGTACATCAGCAGCACGAACTCTTCACCGCCCAGCCTGCCGAAGCGGTCCGAATTGCGCACCGCGTTCTGCACGACCTGCGCGTAATGCCGCAGCGCCGTGTCCCCGGCCGCGTGGCCATAGCGGTCGTTGATGGATTTGAAATGGTCGATGTCCAGCACCAGCACCGCCAACTGGCCGCCCATGCGGCTGCACCGCTGCAATTCGTGGTCCAGTTCATCCAGGATGCTGCGCCGGGAATACGCGCGGGTCAGGCTGTCGAACGTCAGCGCGGCCTGCATCTGTTCCGACAGGCGGGTCTGGATCAGCAGCAGCAAGGCCAGGAACAGCGCGGGCACGGTGACCGATCCGCAGACAATGAAGAACAGCCCCCAGGATGACGGTTGCAGCAGCGAGACAGGCGGCGCCAGGCCAGCGGCGTAGATCACCGCGCGCACTGCATGCAGGCCGGCCAGGCCGAAGGTCGCCAACATCAGGTAAAGCGTCACGCCGCTCGTCTGGATCTCGGTGCGCTGCTGGTAGATCACCCGGCCCGCCATTGCCATATACACGCAGGTGTAGACCGAAAACAGCACCATGCGTCCGACCAGGTTGTCCTCGCCGTACAGCATTACGGCAAACGCCAGCAGACACATCGCACTGATACCCAGGGTGCGCACGATGTGCGGGCGCAGGCCGAAGAACTGGCGCAGGCCCACATAGACCAGGCCCACCGCGCACACCCACGCCGCGTTCGACGCCATCACATAGACGCCTGCGGTAATGAACTCGGCCGACGCGTACGACAGCATGGACATCACGGCCAGCGCGTTGGCCGCGATGAACGCCTGGACGCCGCCCACGCCGCGCGCCTGGAAAGGCAGCAGCAGCGGCAACGCCAACGCCGTAGCCAGCCCCCACATCAGGAAGAACAAGGAAGTCGTCATGGTTTTTGCCGGGTCGCGCCTTCAGGCGCTTGCCGTCGCTTGGAATTGCCGTTGCACTGGGTTCGTAAGTGGAGACGCGTTACACGTCAGCATTTTTGATGCTTTTTGTTACCAGAAGGACAAATAGACGCACGGCACGCAGGACGACCAAGAGCCGCCGCGAGACGAGTGCGATTTATCCAGAACCTTTACTAGCCGCGCCAGGACGATTGCACGGTATGCGACGAAGAATACGCCAAGGGGAACTCGTCAGGATCGTCCTTTGCAGTAATTGACAGTTGAATTTGCGGAAAACCCCTACAGTCCCATTTGTCGCAGGGGCCGCAAGAAGCCCCTCGACCACGCCCTACGGGCGTGGCGCGTACTAGCCATGCACCGCCTCAGCGCGCGTGCGAAGGTCCCCGTAGCGGGCGCCGCGCAGTCCAAACCACATGTTCGCTTCCCTTCCCGAGGGCGCCCCGCGCGCCGCTCGAGTCGCTGCCGGTTCTGCCGCCAGCGCGCCCCCAGGGCGGCGGAGCTATGAACATCCCTAGTCGCAACTGCGGAAGTACAACAGATGCAAGATAGAGGACCCAAGCAACCCCGGGTTGCCCGAACGACATTGCGCCGACTGGCCGCCTGCGCCGCCCTGGCGCCCGCCCTGGCTCTGGCAGGACCGGCGGAGGACTACGACGCCCTGATCATCCGCGCCCGTGCCGGCGACTACGAGCCCGCGCTGGCCATGCTGCGCCAGCAAGGGCCGGCCGCTGGCGCCCGCGTCGTCCACGATCACATCATCATCGCCAGCTGGGCCGGCAAACCGGCCGAGGCCATCGCGGCCTACGAATCCCTGCACTCCGGCACGGCGCTGCCAGGGGACGTCCAGTTGGCAGTGGCCCGCGCCTATCGCGATGAACGGCGCTGGCCCGAAGCCCAGGCCGCCTTCCGCGAAGGATTGCGCCGCTACCCCGGACAGCCCGCCTTCACCGCTGGTGAAATCATGACCCTGGCCGACGCCGGCCAATTCGACCCGGCTCTGGCCGCGGGCCGCAAATGGGTGGCGCGCCAATCCAAGAGCCCTGATGCGCGCCTGGCGCTGGCCTATGTCCACGCCCGCCAGGGCCAGCCCTTTGAAGCGCTGCATCAGACGGATCTGGCGCAAGGCCTTGCCCCCGATTCCCCTGCGGTGCAACGCGAATACATCTACGCGCTGCAGCGCGCCCGCATGGCAGACACGGCGCTGGAACGCGCGCGCCAGCATCCGGACCTGTTCAATGCCGCCCAGATGCGCGGCTTCGAGGCCGATGCGCTGGCCCAGCAGGTGCGCCTGGCGGCGATGCCGACGCGCAGCGAGGCCGAACGCTTCGTGATCGCCGACCGCGCGCTGGCCCGTTACGACGTGCTGATTCCCGCCTGGCGGCAATTGGGCGACGCGGCGCGCGACGACGTGACGCGTGCCCGCATCGACCGCCTGCACGCCCTGCATGCACGCGTGCGCATGGCCGACCTGACGCAGGAGTACGAAGCCCTGGTCGCCGAAGGCGTCCGCGTGCCGCGGTACGCCTTGAACGATGTGGCCTCGGCTTATCTGTACCTGCGCCAGCCTGAACGTGCCCGCGACCTCTACCAGCAGGTCGCCGCTGACGACGCCTTCAACAATGACGATCCCGAGCAGCGGCTGGCCAACCAGACAGGGCGCTACTACGCGCTGGCCGAAGGCGAGCAATACGACGAGACGGGTGCGGTGACCGAAGCCGTGCAGTCGGGCTATGCCCCCTGGCTTTACTACAAGGGCCAGGCCACCCGCATGCCGAATGATCTGAACCTGGAAAGCAGCCAGACGCTTGCCGCCGCGCGCCTGCAAGCCGACGACACCGTTGCCGCGCAAACCAGCCTGCAAGACATGGTCGCCAACGCGCCCAACAACTCCGGCCTGCGCAGCGACCTGGCCGGCCTGTACCGCGCACGGTCGTTGCCGCGCGCCGCAGAGGCCGAACTGAAAATGGCCGAGACCCTGGCGCCTCGCAGCCTGGGCGTGGAAAACGGCCAGGGTTTCACCGCGCTGGACCTGCAGGAATGGCGGCAGGCGGAAGCGCTGTCCGCCGATACGCTGGCGCGCGCCCCCGAGAACCTGACCAGCCGCCGTCTGGCGCGCGAATGGGAAGTCCACAACAAGGCCGAATTGCGCATCAGCGGCTATCGCGGGCTGGCCTCGGACAGCCCCGTCAACGGCAACGGTGACTTTGGCATCGACGCCGTGCTCTATTCCTCGCCCATCAATTACAACTGGCGCGTGTTCGGCGGCGGCGGCTATGCGGCCGGCGACTTCGAGGAAGGCCGCGGCAACTACCGCTGGCTGCGCACCGGCGTGGAATGGCGCGGCCGCGACCTGACCGTCGAAGGCGAAGTCTCCACCAACGATTACGGCCATGGCGTGAAACCGGGCGTGCGCCTGTCGGCCGCCTACGACCTGGACGACCACTGGCAGATCGGCGGCTCGGGGGAAATCATGTCGCGCGAGACGCCGCTGCGCGCCTTGACCAACGACATCTCGTCCAACCGCCTGACGGGATTTGTGCGCTGGCGCGCCAACGAACGGCGCGAATGGACGCTGGCGGTCGCCCCGTCGCGCTTCAGCGACGGCAACCGCCGCTGGGAACTGGGCGTGAACGGCCGCGAACGCGTCTACACCGCCCCGCACCTGAAGGCGGATCTGGAGCTGGACCTGTCGTCCCAGCACAACACGCGCGACGACGCCCCCTACTTCAACCCGAAGGCCGATTTCATGGCGGTACCGGGCGTACGCCTGACGCATACGCTTTACCGCCGCTACGAAACCGCTTGGGAACAGATCGGCACGCTGGGCGCCGGCACCTACAGCCAGCAGGGCTACGGCACCGGCGGCGTCCTGGCGCTGGGCTACGGCCAGCGCTACCGCGCCAACGACGTGCTGGACATGGGCGCGATGGTCACTGGCATCAGCCGCCCTTACGACGGCGTGCGCGAACGCGAACTGCGCATCGTGTTCGACCTTGCCTATCGCTTCTGAACCTCCATCCGAACCTGGACCCAGAACCCGTCATGCCGCTTAACACCCCTACCCGCTTGATCCTGGCAGGCTTGCTGCTGCTGGTCATCCTGGCCCTGACCGCCTGCGCCAAGGACATCCCCGTCTTCACGCCGCCGGCCGAGCGCCCCGTGGCTCCTGCCGAGCAGGCCTGGAAGCCGGATCAATTCCTGGCGCTGGCCTATCACGACGTCGAAGACGATGATCCTGACCAGGGCTTCCTCAGCGTGCGCACCGACCGGCTGGTCGACCAGTTGGCCTGGCTGCGCGCCAACGGCTACCAGGCCGTGTCCGTCGATCAGATCCTGGCCGCGCGCCAGGGCGGCCAGCCGCTGCCCGAACGCGCCGTGCTGCTGTCGTTCGACGACGGCTACCGCAGCTTCTACACCCGGGTGCTGCCTATCCTGAAAGCCTACGACTGGCCCGCGCTGCTGGCTCCCGTGGGTGTCTGGATGGATACGCCGGCCGACAAGCCGGTGGACTTCGGCGGCAGCCCCGAGGCGCGCGATCGCTTTTTGAACTGGGACCAGATCCGCGAAATCTCGCGGTCCGGCCTGGTGGAAATCGCCGCGCACACCAACGCGTCCCACTACGGCGCCCTGGCCAATCCCCAGGGCAACACCGAACCGGCTGCGGCCATTCGCGCCTACAACGCACAGACCCGCCAATACGAAACCGAAGCCCAGTTCAATGCCCGCATGGGCCGTGACGTAGCCGCCATCACCGAGAAGATCCGCCGCGTCACCGGCCACGCGCCCCGCGTCTGGGTCTGGCCCTATGGCGCGGAAGGCGGCTCCACGTTGCGCATCGCGGGCGAGCACGGCTATCAGTTGGCACTGACGCTGGAAGACGGCGCCGGGCGGTTGGGCCGCCTGATGTCCACGCCCCGGCTGCTGCTATCCAGCGACCCGGCGTTGAAACCCTTCGCCAACAGCGTCGTCGGCATGGAAGCGAACCCCTTCATGCGGGTGGCGCACGTCGATCTGGACTACGTCTACGACCCCGATCCCGCGCAGACCGACCGCAACCTGGGTGAACTGGTGCAGCGCATCCTGGACATGCAGATCAACACCGTGTTCCTGCAGGCGTATGCGGATCCCGAAGGCGACGGTCTGGTGAAGTCGGTGTACTTCCCCAACCGCTGGCTGCCCATGCGCGCCGACCTGTTCAACCGCGCAGCCTGGCAATTGCACAACCGCGCCAACGTGATGGTTTACGCCTGGATGCCAGTGCTGGCCTTTGACCTGGACCCGTCGCTGCCTCGCGTCACCCGGTGGGACCCCGAGGCGGCAGGCGCGCCGCAAGCCGACCCCGACCAATACCGCCGCCTGTCGCCCTTCGACGCCACCGTGCGCGCCCGCATCGGCGACCTGTACGAAGACCTGGCGCGCTACGCGATCTTCGACGGCCTGCTGTTCCACGACGACGCCCTGCTGTCCGATTTCGAAGACGCCAGCCCCGCAGCACTTGCCGCCTACCGCGCGGCCGGCCTGCCCGGCAGCATCGCCGACCTGCGTGCGGATCCGGACACCCTGCAACGCTGGACCCGCTTCAAAAGCCGCGCTCTGATCGATTTCACCGCCAGCCTCACGCAGCGCGTGCGGGCCGTGCGCGGGCCCCAGATCAAGACCGCGCGCAACATCTATGCGCAGCCCGTCCTGAATCCCGAATCCGAAACCTGGTTCGCGCAGAACCTGGACGACTTCCTGGGCGCTTACGACTGGACCGCCCCCATGGCGATGCCGCTGATGGAAAACGTGCCGAAGGGCAAGGAGAACGCCTGGCTGGATGCGATGGTCGACGCCGTCGCCCGCCGTCCGGGCGCGCTCGGCAAGACCGTGTTCGAACTGCAAAGCCGCGATTGGCGCGCGGGCCCCGGCCAGCCCGAAGGCGCGCCCGTGGACACCGCCGTATTGGCCGGCTGGATGCAGCGCCTGCAACGGCGCGGCGCGCCCAGTTTCGGCTACTACCCCGATGACTTCTCGCAGGACCAGCCCCGGTTGCAAGGCATCCGGCCCGCCCTCTCCGAAGCGTGGTATCCCATCCGATGATCGACCGTCTGCTCGCCCTGATAATCCTTTGCGCGGTGCTCGGCGCGCCGTTCGGCTTCACCTTGATGCTGACCGGCGAAGCGCTGCTGGGTTTCGTCTTCTTCTACCCCCTCTTCATGTCCGGCATGTGGATGGCCGGCGGCATCTACTTCTGGTGGCATTGGGAACGGCACTGGGCCTGGGGCAAGGATCGCCAGCCGCCCGTGCTTGCCGGCGATCCGCTGGTGTCCATCCTGGTGCCCTGCTTCAACGAAGCCGGCAACGGCGAAGAAACGTTGTTGGCCGCGCTGAACCAGAACTATCCGCACATCGAAGTCATTGCCATCAATGACGGCTCCAGCGACGGCACCGCCGCCATGCTGGACCGGCTGGCGGCATCGCAGCCGAAACTGCGAGTGGTGCACTTGGCTCAGAACCAGGGCAAGGCGATGGCGCTACGCATGGGCGCCCTGGCCGCGCGCAGCGAATACCTGGTCTGCATCGACGGCGACGCGGTGCTGGACCCGGACGCGGCCGCGTATCTGGTGGCGCCGCTGATCGACAATCCGCGCGTCGGCGCCGTCACCGGCAACCCGCGCATCCGCACGCGCTCGACGCTGATCGGCCGCATCCAGGTGGGCGAGTTCTCGTCGATCATCGGCCTGATCAAGCGTACGCAGCGCGTTTACGGGCAGGTGTTTACCGTCTCCGGCGTGGTGGCCGCGTTCCGTCGCGCGGCGCTGGATCGCGTGGGCTACTGGAGCCTGGACATGATTACCGAAGACATCGACATCAGCTGGAAGCTGCAACGCGACCACTGGTCGATTTTCTACGAGCCGCGCGGACTGTGCTGGATCCTGATGCCCGAGACCTTGCGCGGATTGTGGAAGCAGCGCCTGCGCTGGGCCCAGGGCGGCGCCGAGGTTTTCTTGAAGAACCTGCGCTCGATCTGGAGCTGGCGCCATCGCCGGCTGTGGCCGCTGGTGGCGGAATTCTGCCTGTCCACCGCCTGGGCGTTCGCGTTCGCGATTTCGGTGCTGCTGTGGGTCATCAGCCAGTTCGTCGCCCTGCCCAACCAGATGCAGATCGCCAGCCTGATGCCGCCCGCCTTCACCGGCATGATGCTGGCGATGGTGTGCCTGCTTCAATTCGCGGTCAGCATCCTGATCGACCGCCGCTATGAACCCGGCCTGACCCGCGCGCTGTACTGGGTCATCTGGTATCCGCTGGCCTATTGGATGGTCAGCCTGTTCACCACGCTGGTCAGCTTTCCCAAAGTCATGCTTCGCAAGCAGGCCCGGCGCGCGCGCTGGACCAGCCCGGACCGGGGCATCAAATCACCGGACGCATCATGATCATCACCACGCAACGCTCGCGCGCGGGCTATCTGTTCGACCTTCTGCTGACTGCCGTCGGCTGGTTCGCCTTCGTCTATCTGTTCGGTTCCGGCATCGTGGCCATCCTGCGCGCTGCGGCCGGCGGGCCCGACGTAGCCCTGTGGCCCGTCTTCCTGCCCACCGTGCGCACGCTCTGGGGATATGGGCTGCTGGCGCTGGCGAATGCCGCCTTGCTGGTGGGCTGGGCGATATACAACCACCGGCGCTTCGGCGGCAAGGACCGCCGCAAGCCCATCAAGCCGCTCTCGGACCATCGGCTGGCCAAGAGCTTCGCCGTCACGCCCGCCCAGCTTGCGCAGCTGCGCGCGGCCAGGGTGTCGGTCATCCATCACGGCGCCGAAGGCGAGATCCTGGACATCGAAAAAAGCCAGCCCCGCCTGCGCTCGGTCCAGGCGGGCTGAAGGCAAGCGGGCCCCGCGCCTTACCCCCGGGCCGTGCCCGCCCGGGGCTTCTCCACATTCGGCAACAGGATCGCCACCACGCCCAGCAGTGGCAAGTACGCGCACACCTGGTACACGTATTCCAGGCTGGTCGCGTCCGCCAGCTTGCCCAGCGCCGCGGCGCCCACACCGCCCATACCGAACGCGAAACCGAAGAACAGGCCGGCGATCATCCCCACCTTGCCCGGCACCAGTTCCTGCGCGTAGACCACGATGGCGGAAAACGCCGACGCCAGCACCATGCCGATCACCACCACCAGCGCGCCGGTCCAGAACAGGTTCGCGTAGGGCAACATCAGCGTGAACGGCGCCACGCCCAGGATGGACACCCAGATCACGATCTTGCGGCCGACGCGGTCGCCAATGGGCCCGCCCACCACCGTCCCCACCGCGACCGCGGCCAGGAACAGGAACAGGTACAACTGCGCCTCGCGCACCGACAAGCCGAACTTGCCGATCAGGTAGAAGGTGAAATAGCTGTTCAGGCTGGCCAGGTAGAAGTACTTGGAAAACACCAGAACGCCCAGTACCGTCAAGGCGCCCAGCACCTGGTTGCGCGACAGCCCGTTGCCCGCCCCGTCGCGTCGCGCACGCGGCTTGAGCCGTACGCGGTTGGCGCTGTACCAGCGTCCGATCCCCGTCAGCACGACGATGCCGAACAACGCCGCCAGCGAAAACCACGCCACGCTGCCCTGCCCGTGCGGAATGATGAAGAGCGCCGCCAGCAGCGGCCCCAGCGCCGAGCCCACGTTGCCACCCACCTGGAAGAGCGACTGTGCCAGACCGTGGCGGCCGCCCGAGGCCATGCGCGCCACCCGCGACGATTCCGGATGGAACACCGAGGACCCCGTTCCCACCAGCACGGCCGCCACCAGCAACCAGCCGAACGACGGCGCCACCGACAGCAGCAGCAAGCCCACCAGCGTGAAGCCCATGCCCACCGGCAAGGAATACGGCTTCGGATGGCGGTCGGTGTAGAAGCCAATGAACGGTTGCAGCAGCGATGCAGCCAGCTGATAGACCAGCGTGATCATCCCGATCTGCGCGAACGACAGACTGAACGACTCTTTGAGCATGGGATAGATGGCCAACAGGATCGACTGGATCATGTCATTCATCAGATGCGCCACGCTGATGGCGCCCAGCACCTTGAAGGCGGTGGACGGGTCGGACGCCGCCGGGGTGGCGGCCTGCGCGGAAGCGGGAGCGGGGATGGAAGCGTCCGTGACGCCGGCAACGGGGTTCTGGGCGGAATTCATGGTGCGCATGCAAAGGGGCAGGACCACCCGGCGCCATGCCGGGACCAGAGGACAGTGTAGGAATCCGGCGCGACTAAGATCTGCCAATTTTCGTCGCTTAAGTGACAAAATACGGCTACGGCGCTTTCACGGACCGCCTCATCCTTTTGTCGGAAGTGACACTCATGCCCGCTCGCCTGCCCTTGCCCGACCCCGCCCGCAGCATCAACGCCCAGGACTATCAGCACCTGCCCCGCGCGGTGACGGCCATGGCCAAGGAATTCCCGGCCGGCGCGCAGACCGGCGCCCACTCCCACCCCCGCGCCCAACTGATCTACGCGGTCGAAGGCGTGATGCGCGTCACCACGCCCAGCGGCTTCTGGGCGCTGCCGCCGCTGCGCGCGCTATGGGTGCCGGCCGGCGTGCCGCACGGCGTGGACATGGTGGGCGCGGTATCCATGCGATCGCTCTACATCCAGGCCGAGGCCGCGGCGGGGTATTGGCGGCAATGCCAGGTGGTCGAGGTCAGCGGGCTGCTGCGCGAACTGATCCTGGCGCTGACGGCGGCGCCCGTCGATTACCCGCTGGGCGGCCGCGAAGAACAGGTCGCCGCGCTGATCCTGTCCGAACTGGCCGCCGCCCGCGTGGTGCCCATCCAGATCCCGTGGCCGCGCGACCGCCGCCTGCAGACCATCTGCATGGCCATCCTGGACCAGCCGGGGCTGCAGCGCGGCATCGAAGACTGGGGCAGCGAAGTCGGCGCCAGCGCCCGCACCCTGATCCGGCTGTTCCAGGCCGAACTGGGCCTGAATTACCGGCAGTGGGTGCAGCAGGTGCGCCTGGCGGACGCGGTGTGCCGCCTGTCGCTGGGCGTGCCCGTCGCGCGCATCGCGGCCGACCTGGGCTACCGCAGCCCCAGCGCGTTCAGTGCCATGTTCCATCGGGCGCTGGGCGCGCCGCCGCAGCGCTACCTGCAAGACGCCGACGCGCTGAACCGACGCTGAATTCCGACAAAAGCGTGCAACTGGCCTTGCTGTTTGTCACGGCGCGCAATACATTTCACAGCGCATTCCTGTGCGCACGCGCGCGAAAGCCGCGCCCCGCGTATGCTAGACCCCGTCCCTATATTTACGTGGCACACGCCCCCCACCGCGCCCCGGCAAGTTTGGTTACTGAAACCTTATTGCGCCATGGCCGGTCTATAGCGTTCTGCCCTAGAATCGCCTGCAATGAGCACCCCCCAGCAATCCTCCGCCACCCCGGGCGGCAAATCGGGCCTTCCCTGGAAACGACTCCTGGTCAAAGCGGGCATCGCCGTGGCCGGCGCCGGCGTGTGCGGAGCCGTCCTGTTGGGGCTGGCCCTGGCGCTGGCCTGGCCCAGCCTGCCCGACCTGCATGCCATGACGGACTACCGTCCGCGGGTGCCGCTGCGCATCTATACGGCCGACAAGGTGCTGATCGGCGAATACGGCGAAGAGCACCGCAACGTGCTGCGCTTTGACGAGATCCCGCCCGTGATGCGCCAGGCGGTGCTGGCGGCCGAGGACGACCGCTTCTACAGCCACGGCGGCGTCGACTGGATGGGCGTGGCGCGCGCCGTGCTGACCAACGTCGTCAAGGGCTCGAAGTCGCAGGGCGGCAGCACGATCACCATGCAGGTGGCGCGCAACTTCTATCTGTCGTCGGAAAAGACCTACTCGCGCAAGTTCTACGAACTGCTGCTGACCTTCAAGATCGAGAACGAGCTCACCAAGGACCAGATCCTTGAGCTCTACATGAACCAGATCTACCTGGGCCACCGCGCCTACGGTTTCGCCGCTGCGTCGCGCACCTACCTGGGCAAGCCGCTGTCGGAAGTGACGCCGGCCGAGGCCGCCATGCTGGCCGGCATCCCCAAGGCCCCGTCGCGCTTCAACCCCATCACCAATTTCCCGCGCGCGGAAATCCGCCAGCACTACGTGCTGGGCCGCATGAAGACGCTGGGCTACCTGACGCCCGAGCAGGCCGATGAAGCCTTGAAGCAGCATCTGACGATCCGCGGCGCGGACGGCACCAGCGCGCGCGGCTTCGCCGTGCATGGCGACTACCCGGCCGAACTGGCGCGCCAGTTGATGTACGGCGTGTTCCAGGAAGAGACCTACTCCAAGGGCATCGACGTCTACACGACGATCGATTCCAAGGCCCAGGAAGCCGCCTATCGCGCCGTGCGCGACGGCGTGCTGGACTACACGCGCCGCGCCGTCTATCCCGGCCCGGAAGACCAGCTCGACCTGCCCGACGGCGTCGAGAACGATCCGCAAGCGTTGGACGAAGTCCTGGATGGCGTGCAGGACAAGGCGCCCGACAGCGAAGACCTGCTGGCCGCCGTCGTGCTGTCGGCCAGCCCCACGGAAGTGAAGCTGGCGCGCAGCGGACGCGACCTCATCACCATTTCGGACAAGAAGGCGCTGGCCGTCGTCGCCCGCGCCCTGAACCCGAAGGCGAGCGACAGCCAGCGCATCCGCCGCGGTTCTGTCGTCTACATCCACAAGACTGGCGACAAGGACACGGACAGCTGGGAAATCATCAACATGCCGGCGCTGCAGGCCGCGCTGGTGTCGATGACGCCCGAAGACGGCGCCATCCGCGCCATGATCGGCGGCTTCGACTACAACCGTGGCACCTTCAACCGCGTAACCCAGGCCTGGCGCCAGCCCGGCTCCAACATCAAGCCGTTCGTCTACGCCGCGGCGCTTGAGCGCGGCTTCACGCCCGCCACCCAGATCTCGGACCAGCCCTTCATGCTGACGGCGGCCCAGACGGGCTCGAAGGATTGGCAGCCCAAGAACGACGGCAACAAGTACGAGCCCATGCTGACCCTGCGCCAGGGCCTGTACCGCTCCAAGAACATGGTGTCGATCCGCATCCTGCAGGCCATCTCGCCGCAGTATGCGCAGGACTACCTGACCCGCTTCGGCTTCGACAAGTCCCGCTGGCCGGCGGTGCTGCCGCTGGCACTCGGCGCGGGCGGCGCCACCCCCTTGCAGGTGGTCAACGGCTACAGCGTCTTCGCCAATGGCGGCTATCGCGTCACGCCCTATCTGGTCGACCATGTGACCGACCGTTCCGGCAAAGTGCTGATGCAGGCGCAGCCCGTCAAGGCCGGCGACGAAGCAGCGCGCGCGATCGACCCGCGCACCGCCTGGGTCATGGACGACATTCTGCGCGGCGTCGCCACCAGCGGCACCGCGGCGCGCGCGCATCAGGTGCTCAAGCGCAACGATGTCGGCGGCAAGACCGGCACCACCAACGAAGCCGTGGACGTCTGGTTCTCGGGCTTCACGCCCGCGCTGGCGACCACGGTGTGGATGGGTTTTGACCAGCCCAAGTCGCTGGGCACGAACGAGTTCGGCAGCGGCCTGGCCCTGTCGACCTGGCTGGACTACATGCAGCCCGTGCTCAAGGGCGTGCCGGATGCCAAGCAGGCGCCGCGTCCGGACGGCCTGCTGGTGGAAAACGGCGAATACTACTTCTCGGAATTCCCGCCGGGCCAGGCCGTGGCGTCACTGGACCTGTCCTCGGGCGATGCCCTGACCGACTTCCTGAACAACAACCGCTCCACCGACGGGGTGGATACCTCGGTCAAGCCGCTGCCGACCCCCGGCGCGGCCTTGGCGCCGTCAAACCCGACGAGCGCCGTCCAGGCCCCGTTGATGCCGATCCCGGCGCCCCGCGCGGACAATGCGCCTGCCACGGGTTCGCCCGTCGCGGGGGCACCTGCCGCAGGTTCGCCTGCCTCCAATCTGGACAGCAGCGGTGTCAGCGCCAGCGCGGTCACCACATCCGCCCCCGTGATGGCCCGGCCCCTCTGATCCCGGCTGTCCACAGACACGAAGGGCGCCCGTAAGGCGCCCTTTGCTATTTCCACGAACCGGTCGCGCGGCCGGGCGGACCTATTCCTCGGTCGCCAGCTCGGTCACCACCTCGCGTGGCCAGGCCAGCAGCGACTCCAGGTCCAGGAACGTGAAATAGCCCTCCCGCCAGCCCTCGGTGTCGATGTGATAGACGTTGCCCAGCAACAGCGGCGCCGCCACCGGCGTATGCCCCGCCACCACCGCCCGCACGCCCTTGATGACCGTCCTGTCCATTTGGCGCAGCCGTTCCCGCGACCACTGGCAAGCCGCGCTGGTGCGCTTGTAGCGGTCTTGCAGCGCGGATTCCAGCCGCGGCCAGAACAGCACCGGGCAGTCCGCATGCAGCAAGCCGACCGCGCCGTCGGCCGTCTCGACCTCAATGGCGATGGGCAGTTGCGCGAAGGCTTCGGCAAAGACTTTTTGCCGGTCGGGCGGCAGGTCCAGGAACCAGCCGCCGCCGTAGCCGCGCCAGTTCATGACATCTACCTCCCCGGTGCGTACGTGGCGGATCGCATAGTCCTCGTGGTTGCCCTGGACCGCATGGAACCAGGGCTGGGCCAGCCACTCCAGGGCGGCCTCGTTTTCCGGCCCCCGGTCGACAAGATCGCCCACGGAAAACAGCCGGTCGCGCGCCGGGTCGAAACCCAGGCGGTCCAGGCTTTCCTGTAGACGGGAAAAATGCCCATGCACGTCGCCCACCGCAAAATCGCGGCCGCGTTCATTGCGCGGGATTTTCAGAAATCGCTGCTCCATGATGATCCGGCAGCCACCGGTTGCGGGCGAATGGATCCGTCCCCATCACCCGACTGTGGCTGTTCTTGCCTGTTGAAACCTGACCCCTCTTTTTAACCCGGTTTCCGGCCGGACACTGTTGCGCCCCCCATGGCTACGGGGTCAAAATATTGCGTTACGAGAATCGCTATTGTTCGTGATAATGTTCCGACTTTCCCAACTGATACCTTAAAGGGGGCCGCGCAGGCCGCCTCCTGCCGTCGCCATGACAGCCGCCTCCACCATCAAGACCTGGTACTGGATCCACAAGTGGACCAGCCTCGTCTGCACCGTCTTCCTGCTCATCATCTGTCTTACCGGTTTGCCGCTGGTGTTCCACCACGAAATCGAACACTGGCTCGATGATGCCAAGCCCCTGTCGGATGTACCGGCCAACACGCCCCCCGCCAACCTGGACAAGCTCGTAGCAAGCGCCAAGTCCATGTACCCGGGCGAAGTCATCGACTACCTGTTCTTCGACCCCGACGAACCCCAGGTCTTCGTGGGCATGGCCAAGAAGCCGGGCGACGGCCAGGTCTCCGGGCACGCGGTGCGCATGGACGGCCGCACGGGCGACGTGCTGCTGGACGGCCCGCCCTATACCGAGGACAAATTCTCTTTCATGGGCATTATGCTGGCGCTGCACGTGGACCTGTTCGCGGGGTTGCCCGGCGAACTGTTCCTGGGCTTCATGGGCCTGCTGTTCTGCGTGGCCATCGTGTCCGGTGTCGTGCTCTACGGCCCCTTCATGAAGAAGCTGGAATTCGGCACGGTGCGCGCCGCGCGCTCCACCCGTCTGAAATGGCTGGACCTGCACAACCTGCTGGGCATCGTCACGCTGGTCTGGGCGTTCGTGGTGGGCGTGACGGGCGTCATCAACGAATTGTCGACGCCGCTGTTCCGCCTGTGGCAATCGACCGAACTGGTCCGCATCCTGGAACCCTACAAGGGCCAGACGGTCCCCACCGAACTGGCGTCGGCCCAACTGGCCGCCGACACCGCGAAAAAAGCGCTGCCGGGCAATGAAGTGTCGTTCATCGCCTTCCCCGGCAACGCCTTCGGCAGCCCGCACCATTACATCGCCTGGATGCGGGGCGATACGCCGCTGACCTCGAAGCTGAACACCCCGGTGCTGGTGGACGGCAAGACCGGCGCGCTGACGACCGTGGCCAAGATGCCCTGGTACCTGACCGCGCTGGAAGTGTCCCGCCCGCTGCATTTCGGCGATTACGCCGGCCTGCCCCTGAAGATCATCTGGGCGCTGCTGGACCTGATCACCATCGTGGTCCTGGTCAGCGGCCTCTACCTGTGGTTGGCGCGCCGCCGCGCCACCGAAGCACGCATCAACGAACTCGTGAAAAAGCATCAGGCCGCCGCCGCCCCGCAAAGGACACCCGCATGACCGCCCGTAAAAGCAGCAAAGGGGGCCGCGGTTTCATGTTCGTGTGGGGCGTGCCGATCCTGCTGGGCGCGCTGAGCGTGTTCGGCCTGCTGGCCGCCCTGCTCGGCACCGGCGCCTGGCACTGGGCGTCCTGGATCACGCTGACCATCCTGCTCGTGGTCATCGTGCGCTACTGGTGCTTCCCCCTGAAGCACTAGGCCCGCAACAAGTACCGCCACGGGGGATTGGGGTCCCGCCTCCCCATCGGGGGCCCGCTACCCCCTGCCCCGCCGACGGCCGCGCTGGCCGGCCTTACTTGCCGAAGCGCTCGGGGTCCGGCCCCAGGCGGGCGCCTTCCTTGATGCCGTCAATCGCCGCCATTTCGTCGCCCGACAGTTCAAAATCGAAAACGTCGATGTTCTCGCGGATGCGGGCGGGCGTGACCGATTTCGGGATCACGATCAGGTCACTCTGCAAATGCCACCGCAGCGTCACCTGCGCGGGCGATTTGCCGTGCTTCTTCGCCAGCTCCAGGATGACCTTTTCCTTGGTGATGCCGCCTTGGGCCAAGGGGCTCCAGGACTCGGTCGCGATCCCATGCTTGGCATGGAACGCGCGCAGTTCACGCTGGGCGAACCCGGGATGCAGCTCGATCTGGTTCACCGCCGGCACCACGTTGGACGACTCCATCAGCCGCTCAAGATTGGCCTGCGTGAAATTGGACACGCCGATCGAACGGGCGCGACCGTCTTCCTTCATCTCGACCATGGCGCGCCAGGCGTCCAGGAACTTCGCGCTGCCCGCAACGGGCCAATGGATCAGATAGAGGTCCACATACGCCAGGCCCAGCTTTTCCAGGCTTTCGTCCATCGCCTTGTGCGCGTCGTCGTAGCCGTGCCGGTCGTTCCAGAGCTTGGTGGTCACGAACAGGTCCTTGCGCGCCACGCCGGCCGCGCGCAACCCGGCGCCCACGCCCGCCTCGTTGCCATAGATGGCCGCGGTGTCCACCGAGCGGTAACCGGCCGCCAGCGCCTCCTTCACGCTGGAGGAGGCTTGCTCGTCCGGCACCTGCCAGACGCCCAACCCCAGTTGCGGGATCTTGTTGCCGTCGTTCAATTTCACTGCGGGTACTTTCGCCATAAGACCCTCCGAAGCTTGGACCGCGACACCCGCGCGGCGAATACGCGCCAGGTCGCGCAATCCTGGGCACAGCCCGGCTTACCCCAGGATTGAAGAGACAAAAGAGCGGGCCTGCCGAGCTGCGCCCGCATCGCGATACCGGATCAACATCCCCCAGCAATGGTCCGTAGATACCAGGGGTTATCAGCCAAATAATAGCGCCCGTGTCCGATAATGGCCGTTACACGCCCCTGCGCCCCCGTGGCCGCCCCCCGCATCCGCCCCCTTGCCCAGCCATGAATCCCTCTGACGCGCCCCCCAAGAATCGGGGCGGTTTTTCCACCCTGCGCACCCTTTTCCCCTACCTGTGGCCCCCCGGGATGACGGGGTTGAAAGTGCGCGTCGTCGCCGCCCTGCTCTGTCTGTTCGCCGCCAAGGCGGCGACCGTCTATGTGCCGCTGATCTACAAGCACGCCATCGACGAACTGGGCAAAGGCGCGCCCGGCGCCGTGACGGTGCCGCTGGGGCTGATCCTGGCTTACGGCACGGCCCGCGTGCTGTCGCTGCTGTTCTCGGAATTGCGCGACGCCATCTTCGCCCGGGTCGGCCAGCACGCCATCCGCGCCGTCGGCCTGCAGATCTTCCGTCACCTGCACGCCCTCGCCTTGCGCTTTCACCTGTCGCGCCAGACCGGCGGGCTGACCCGCGCCATCGAACGCGGCACCAAGGGCATCCAGACGCTGCTGTCGTTCCTGCTGTTCAACATCCTGCCGACGTTCTTTGAAATCGGCCTGGTCTGCATCGTGCTGTGGAAGATGTTCGACGTCTGGCTGGCGCTGGCCACCGGCGCGACGGTGATCCTGTACATGGCCTATACGCTTGTCGTCACCGAGTGGCGCGCCAAGTTCCGGCGCCAGATGAACGAGACCGACTCCGAGGCCAACACCAAAGCCATCGAAAGCCTGCTGAACTACGAAACCGTCAAATACTTCGGCAACGAAGAGCACGAAGCGCGCCGCTACGACGCCTCGCTGACCCGCTATGAACGCGCCGCGGTGCGCAGCCAGGTCAGCCTGTCGATCCTGAACGTGGGCCAGGCCGCCATCATCTCGGTCGGCCTCACGCTGGTCATGTGGATGGCTGCCACCGGCATCGCCGAAGGCCGCTACACACTGGGCGACTTCGTCCTGGTCAACACCTACCTGCTGCAGCTGTACCAGCCGCTCAGTTTCTTCGGCTTCATCTACCGCGAAATCAAGCAGGCGATCATCGACATGGAGCGCATGTTCGAACTGCTGGGCCAGGACCGCGAAGTGGCCGACCGCCCAGATGCCCACCCCCTGCAGATCGCGGGCGGCCAGGTCGAATTCCGTGACGTGCATTTCGGCTATGACGCGCGCCGCCCCATCCTGAAAGGCGTCAGCTTCACCATTCCCGCCGGCAAGACCGTGGCGGTAGTGGGTACGTCGGGCGCCGGCAAATCCACGATCGCCCGCCTGCTGTTCCGCTTCTACGACACCGATAGCGGCGCGATCGTCGTCGACGGCCAGGACGTGCGCGATGTCACCCAAGCCAGCCTGCGGGCGGCGATCGGCGTTGTGCCGCAAGACACAGTGCTGTTCAATGACACCATCCACTACAACATCGGCTACGGCCGGCCCGGCGCCACCGACGCCGACATCGAGGCTGCCGCACGGCTGGCGCACATCCATGACCTGATCATGACCATGCCCGACGGCTACCAGACCATGGTGGGCGAACGGGGCCTGAAGCTGTCGGGCGGGGAAAAGCAGCGCGTGGCCATTGCGCGCACGATCCTGAAGAACCCGGCCATCTTCCTGTTCGACGAGGCCACCAGCGCGCTGGACACCCACACCGAACGCGAAATCCAGGCGAACCTGCGCGAAGTCAGCCAGGGCCGCAGCACGCTGATCATCGCCCACCGCCTGTCCACCGTGGCGGACGCGGACGAGATCATCGTGCTGTCCGACGGACGCGTCATCGAACGCGGCCGCCATCCGCAGCTGCTGGCCCAGGGCGGCGTCTATGCGGGCATGTGGGCCCGCCAGCAGGACAGCGCTCCCGTCATCCCCACCGCCCCCGCCGATTGACAAGCCCGGCCCCCTGTCCGAAGATCGCACCCTTTTCCTGGAAGGCCCGCCATGCACGATTCCCCCGCCGCCCCTGAAGTCCGAGTCTGTGCCGCCGCCGAGCTCGTCAACGGCGGGCTGGGCGTGAAAGTACCGGTGACGGACAGCGCAGGCCAGACCACCGCGTTCTTCGTGCGCTACCAGGACCGCGTGCATGGCTACCTGAACCGCTGCGCCCACGTGGGCGTCGAACTCGACTGGGAAGGCAGCTTTTTCACGCGTGCCGGCGACCTGCTCATGTGTGCGCGCCACGGCGCCACCTACCAACCCGACACGGGCCTGTGCGTAGGCGGCCCCTGCAAGAACGGCCGCCTGGCCGTCTTGACGGTCACTGAGCGCGACGGCGACGTCTTCTGGCAATCCAGCGGCAAGATCCAGCCGCGGGACGAGGCCGCCTGACGGGGGCTGCCATTCTCCTGCGTTCCTAGGCGCCGGCCACCGCCACCTGCGTCGGTTCCTGGCGCTCTGCGTACCGGCGCGCCAGCACCGCGCACACCATCAGTTGCATCTGGTGGAAGATCATCAGCGGCAGGACCACCATGCCCATTTGCGAGGTGCCGAACAGCACGGTCGCCAGCGGAATGCCCGAGGCCAGCGACTTCTTCGATCCGCAGAAAACCAGCGTAATCTCGTTTTCCTTGGACAGGCCCAGCTTGCGGCTGCCCCACGTCGTGATCAGCAACACGGCCCCCAGCAGCAAGGCATTGACCAGCACCATCGTAGCCAGGTCGATCGCGGGGAACGCATGCCAGATGCCCTGGGCAACGGCCTCGCTGAACGCGGTGTAGACCGCCAGCAGGATCGAACTGCGGTCCACCTTGGACAGGGCGCGGTTGTTGCGTTGCGCCCAGGCGCCGATCCACGGCCGCAGCAGGCTACCCACGGCGAACGGCAGCAACAGCTGCAGCAGGATGCGGCCGGCGTCGGCCAGCCCGTGCCCGCCGCCCTGGCGATGCAGCAACACCGCCACCAGCAGCGGCGTCAGCACAGTGCCCAGCAGATTGGATGCCGTCGCCGCGCATATGGCGCCGGGCACGTTGCCACGCGCCATGGAAGTGAACGCGATGGACGATTGCACCGTGGACGACAAGGTGCAGACGAACAGCACGCCCAGCCACAGCGACGGCGTCAGCAAACCGGGGAACAGCGCCCGCAGCCCCAAGCCCAACGCCGGAAAGAGGATGAAGGTGCACGCAAGGATCAGCGCGTGCAGGCGCACATCCTTCACACCCGCCACGATGGCGTCGGTGGACAGGCGCGCGCCATGCAGGAAGAACAGCAGCGAAATGGCCACATTGCTGGCCACCATCATGAAAGACGCGCCCTTGCCTACCGCGGGAAAGAAGCTGGCGAACACCACCGTGGCGATCAGGATGAGCGTGAATTGGTCGGGCAGGAAGCGGCGCATGGCGGTCGGATGGTCGAAAAGTTACGGGAACTATAGGCGCGCCCCTTGCCATCGTGAAGCCCACTGATTACTTTAACTGTCATCGGAAATTCCTATGACCAAACCGCGCCATGCTCAATCCCTTGTGGCTCAAGACCTTTGCCGCCGCCGCGGCCGCGCCCAGCTTCACCGAGGCCGCCCGGCGGCTGGGGCTGACCCAGCCCACGGTAAGCGAACACGTCCGGCAATTGGAGCAGGCGGTCAACCGCCGCCTGTTCCTGCGCGACACGCATTCGCTCACGCTGACCAGCGACGGCCGCAGCCTGCTGGTGCACGCGGAAATCATCCTGGATGCTCATGAACGGGCCGAAAGACTGTTCGACGCGCCTCGGCTGCGCGGCCGCGTCCGCCTGGGTACGTCCGATGACCTGGCGATGGGGCCGCTGCCCGACGTGCTGGCGGCTTTCCGCCTGGCCCACCCCGAAGTGGAGCTGGACCTGACCATCGGCGTCACCAGCGAGCTCTACAAGCTGCTGGACGACAACGGACTGGACGTGATGATCGGCAAGCGTCGCCGCGGCGACCGCCGGGGACAGACCCTGCACAAGGAAGCCCTGCTATGGCGGGCCAAGGAGGGCTTGCGCATCGCCCCCGACGAGCCCCTGCCGCTGATCCTCTTGCGCGAACCCAGCGTGACCCGCACGCTGACGCTGGATGCGCTGGCGCGCGCCGGCCGCAGCTGGCAGATCGTCTGCACCAGCACCAGCTACGCCGGCTGCCAGGCTGCCGCCCGCGCCGGGCTGGGCATCACGGTGCAGCCCTCGCACCTGTCCACCACGGGCCTGGCCGCCCCCGCGGGCGCAGGCCACTTGCCCGCCCTGCCGCAGGTGGAATTCATCGTCATCTCGGCGCCCGCGCCCAATAAGCCCACCCGCGCGCTCACCGAGATCCTGATGCGCAGCACGCTGACCTGAGCCGCCGCGATTGCCCGCCGCTTATTGCGGCGCCGGGCGCGTGTGCCGCACGCTGCCTTCCAGCGGCTGCGGCTGCTTGAGCAGGTTCAGGATGGGGCACCACTGTTCCACCGCCTCGTGCACGGCGCGCACTGCCTGCTCGTCGGCGGGCGACACGATGTGCGCCGTGTAGCGGATATTGTGCGGAAAGAACGGCACCTTCTCGTAGCCCGGCTTGCCGCCGCGCGGGTCCAGGTCGCCTTCAATCTCGACTTCCAGCGATTCCAGCGGCAGTTCCAGCTCAGCCGCCTTGATCAGGAAGATGTGCGTAAGACAACTGCCCAGGGAGCCCAGCAGCAGCTCGGGCGAACTGGGCCCCAGGTCGTAACCCGCGAAGTCGGCCGGACTGTCGCTGACCACCTGATGGTCCCGGATGCGAATGCGGCGCACGCCGCTACGGCCCTCGGCGCTGACGTGCGCGCGCAGCTTCACGGGCTCCACGGTCTGCGGATCACGCCCGTTGCGAACCAGGACGGCCGCGCGTTTCTGGCCCAGATATTCGTTCAACGTACTCATCTTGAAGACCTCGTCATGAAGAAAGTGTGCAAAGAAACCTGTCCACGATGATGGGTCGCAGGGCCGCCAAGGGGAACTATCTTGTCGGAATATCCGGATTTCGCGCGCTTATATGTCCCTCACTTATCGCGTCCGATTTTTCCCCTGCCGCGCCTATACTCGACGCAATAGCGGAGGTATGCATGTGCAGCCACTACCAGACCTTGAAGGACGCCGAACTGCTGCTCAAGAAGTTCGGGGTGCGCGACAAGCCCGCGGCGCTCGGCATGTATGACGTGTGGCCCAAGCTTCAGGGGCTGTTCGTGCGCCGCCCGGTGGCGCATGACGCCGGCGATGACGCGGTGCCGGATCGCGAGGCGGTCCTGGGACGGTGGGGGCTGATCAGCGCATCGACCCGGTCCGACGGACTGAACGATGCCGGCAAGCTGTCGACATTCAATGCGCGCGATGATCAAGTCGCCCGCGCCTTCACGTTCCGCGGCGCATGGCAGAAGGGGCAACGCTGCATCATCCCGGCCGAGGCGATCTTCGAACCGGATTGGCGGCCCGTTGACGAAGGCCTCAGCATGAAGTCCGTTGCAACGCGATTCACCCGCGCCGACGGCGCGCCCCTGGGCATCGCCGGCTTATGGGACCAATGGCACGACGCCGCGGGCCAGCGCCAGGAAAGCTACACCATGCTGACGGTCAATGCGGATGATCACCCGCTGTTCAAGCACTACCACCAGTCGGGTAAGGAAAAGCGCATGATCGTCATTCTGCCCGAAGGCGCCTATGGCGACTGGCTGACGGCGCCGGCCGAGGCGGCACGCGGTTTGCTCGTGCCCTTCCCCGCCGACAAGCTCGTCGCGACGCCGATGCCGACGCCAACGCCGTAACCGGCTCGCGCGCCGCCACCTATTCCCAGCTGGCCGGACGCTCCATCCCGGCCACGCATGGGAGGGGCACTTATGACTCCCGCTGGTTGGATGCGGGCGTGCCTACCGGCTCTTCAGGTTCCAGTTCAGCCAGTTCTTCCGGCTGTGCTTCGTCTTCGGGAAGGTCGGAGTCGTCGTCCGCATCGTCTGGAAGATCCAGCTTTTCCTGTGAATCGGGATGCTCGGGCTCAATGGGCGGGTTGGGTAGGGGTGTGTTCATTTCGCTTCACCTTGATCGGCCGAATGGCCGCACCCTTTCCCCGCAAGAAGCGCTCCCAACCTGGTGCCCGGTTTCGCGGGATTCAAGGGGATCTCTGCGGCAAGGCTATGGGTGCCCGATCCATCGCCAGCAATAGTTCACCCAGTCCGCCCGCGGCCCCGCCCTCCATCCGCCCGCCTGGCCCGCAGACGTTGTCCGCGCTGGTCCAGGCGGGCGCCGCGCCAGGCAGGCGGCGCGCACGCAACCAGCCTCGCCGGTCCACCATGAACTGCGCACCCGACAGCGCCTCGGGGGGCACACCTGCCGCCAGGGCATAGGCATCCCAGGCGCCGCGATCCGCCGCCACGCAGTCGGCATTGACCTCTCCTCGCGCGCCGCGCGTCAGGGCAATCGTCAATATGCGCGGGTCCTGCGGCTCGTCCGGCGCGTCGGGTGCATGCGCCACCACACGCAACGGCAGGCCGCGCAAGCCGCTCAGGCTGTCCGCGCGCCCATCGCGGCAGGCCAGCTGCACGACCGGCGCCGGGATGGCCGGCATGCCTGCGCCACCGCTTGTTCCATAGGCGCGCAGTCGCAGGTAGTCCAGCACGCGCCAGATGTCGTCGGCGCTCAACACCGCTTGAAAGCCATGCATGGCGGACGCGGCCGGCGTCTTGCCGCCTTGAGCCACGTGCCAATGCAATTCGCCTTCCAGGCGGTTGTCGAAAAGCGGCGCGCCCAACACGCTGGGCCAAGTTGGCAAGCTAGCCGCGCGCGGTCCACGGCCGTCGGCCGCCGCGCCATGGCAGCTTGCGCACTGCGCCTGATACAGCCGCCCGCCCTGCAGCACGTTAGCGTCCGAAAACGCCAACGGTGAACGCTGATACGACGTACTGTGCGCCTCGGTCAGCAGCATCTGCGGACGCGGCCACTGCGTGCTGAAAGCCAGCACGGCGGCCACGGCCAGCAGGCCGTAGCGCCGGCGCCTGGAAAACAAGGCGCACACCAGCAACACCAGCGCGGCGCCGCTCTGCGCCAATGCCAGCCATAGCTGCCGCCAGGTGTGGGGGCTGACGGGCAGGTCGGGGTCATATCGCCAGGCGAAAGGCCAGTGGGAAATCGCCAGCGCCGCTTGCGGTTGCCGCCAGACCGCCACGGCAACCCCCAGCAAGCCCAGCACGGCCAGCGCCAGCCCCAGTTTCCTCACCACGTCGCATCCAGCCCCAGCAAGGACAGTGCGCGATGGCGCAATTGCGCCAGCTTCGGATCGCCCCGGTGCCGCGGGTAAGGCAGGTCGTTGATGATCTCGTCCTTGATCCGCGCAGGCCGTTCGCTCAGCACCACGATGCGCGACGCCATGAACAGGGCTTCCTCCACGTCATGCGTCACCAGCAGGGCCGTAAACCCCGCACGTTGCCACAACTCGACCAGTTCGGATTGCATGGCGATGCGCGTCAGCGAATCCAGCTTGCCCAAGGGCTCGTCCAGGATCAGGATGCGCGGGTCGTTGACCAGCGCGCGGGCCAACGCCGCACGCTGCGCCATGCCTCCCGACAGCTGATGCGGATACGCCTTGCTGAAGGAAGCCAGGCCCACACGCTGCAAGGCGTCATCGACGCGATGGCGCTCGGTCTTCAACAGGCCGCGCGCCTGCAGGCCCAACGCCACGTTGTTCCAGACGGTGCGCCAGGGGTACAAGGTGGGATCCTGGAACACGACAATGCGCGACGGCGACGGCCCGTCGATCGGCTCGCCATCCGCCAGCAAGTCCCCTTGCGCCGGCGGCTCCAGACCCGCCACCAGCCGCAACAGCGTCGATTTGCCGCAACCGCTGGGCCCCAGCAGCGCCACGAACTCGCCCGGCTTGACCTCAAGGTCGATGCTGTCGAGCACCGGCAAAGCGGTGCCGTCCAGATCGAAATGATGATTCACGCCCTGCACGGCCAAGGCTGCGCCGCGGTGGATGGGCGCTTGCGCCCCGGCTGCCGCTACCATTTCACCACTCCTTTCTGCCAGGCCAGGAGGCGGTCTCGCCCCAGGAACAACAAAGTGATCAGCCCCGAGAACACCAGCGCCATGACAAAGAGCGCGCCGTACATGTTGGCGTAGGACGCCCAGCCTTGCGCCCAGGACAGGTACCAGCCCAGCCCTGATTTCACGCCCATCATTTCCGCGGCCACCAGCACCGAGAACGACGCGCCCAGCCCCATGAACAGGCCTACGAAGACCTGCGGCAAGGCGGCCGGAATCGCCACGCGCAACACCAGGAACCATTCGTTGGCGCCCATCGTGCGCGCCACGTCGTAGTAGGCGCGGTTCACGCCCGCCACGCCCGACCAGGTCAGCACCGTCACCGGAAACCACGTCGCCAGCGCGATCAGGAACACCGCCGCCGACCAGCTGGAGGGAAAGAAGAAGAACGCCATCGGCAGCAAGGCGGTGGACGGCACCGGCCCCAGAAAGCGCAGCACCGGATGCACCCAGTAGCCCAACCCGCGCGACCACCCGATCGCCACGCCCGTCAGGAAGCCGGCCGCCGCTCCCAACACGAAACCATTGGCCAGCAGCCACAGCGAATTCACGAGGCTGTCGCCCAAGCGTTTGTAGTCGGTGACGTAGACCTCGATCAGCGACTGCGGCGGGGCGAAGAACGGGCTGGGCAGCAGCGCCAGTTTCGCCGTCGCGATTTCCCACGCGCCCACCGCAACCGCCAGCGCCAGCAGCCATGGCCCGGCGCGGCGCAAGGCGCGCACCGGCCGCGCCTGCTCTGCGCCCGACACCGCCACCAGCAGAAGCAGCGCCGCCAGCGCCAGGGTCGCCACGCCGAACTCCTGCGT
>NZ_JBYOKH010000063.1:0-37788 GCF_057799415.1 Achromobacter sp. 18P8.1.1
ATGCGCCGCGCCATCGCCCGCCGCCTGACCGAAAGCAAGCAGAACGTGCCGCACTTCTACCTGTCGGTGGATTGCCGCATGGACGCGCTGCTGGCCCTGCGTGCGCAAGCCAACCACGGCGGCGCGGTGAAGCTGTCGGTAAACGACTTCATCGTGCGCGCCGCCGCACTGGCGCTGCGCGAAGTGCCGGAAGTGAACGTCAGCTGGCACGAAGACGCCATCGAATACCATGCAGGCACCGACATCTCGGTAGCGGTCGCCACCGATGGCGGACTGGTCACGCCCATCGTGCGCGACGCGGACGTAAAGTCCCTGTCCGCCATCGCGGGCGAAATCGTCGAACTGGCCGGACGCGCCAAGATCAACCGCTTGAAGCCCGAAGAATTCACCGGCGGCTCGCTGACGGTCAGCAACCTGGGCATGTACGGCATCAGCCAATTCGCCGCCATCATCAATCCGCCCCAGGCCGCCATCCTGGCCGTCGGCGCGGCCGAGCGCCGCCCAGTCGTGAATGAGGCCGGCGAACTCGTCGCCGCCACCGTCATGACGGTGACGCTGTCGGCCGACCACCGCGCGGTGGATGGCGCCGTCGGCGCGCGCTGGTTGGCTGCGTTGCGCACGCTGATCGAAAACCCCGTGCGCATCCTGCTGTGAGCCCGACGATGACGAAGACCGTTTTTGACCTTATCGTCGTCGGCGGCGGCCCCGGCGGCTACGTCGCCGCCATCCGCGGCGCTCAGCTGGGCATGTCGGTGGCGCTGGTGGAGCGCGCCGAACTCGGCGGCATCTGCCTGAACTGGGGCTGCATCCCCACCAAGGCGCTGCTGCACAGCGCCACCGTGTTGCGCGCTTGCCGTGAAGCCGCGCACTACGGCGTGACGGGCGCGGGCGATGCCCGCCCCGAACTGGCCGCGATGGTTGCCAGGTCCCGCAAAGTCGCGGGCCGCCTGGGCCAGGGCGTGGCGCACCTGATGAAGAAGAACGGCGTCACCGTGTTCGCCGCCAGCGCCAAGCTGGCCGGCTCGGGCAAGCTGGCGCTGGACACCGGCGCCACGCTGTCGGCCAAGCACATCATCCTGGCCACCGGCGCACGCGCCCGCGAACTGCCGGCGCTGCCGGTGGGTGAACGCATCTGGGCCTACCGCCAGGCCTTGGCTCCGGCGGAGATCCCGAAGTCGCTGCTGGTCGTGGGCGCCGGCGCGATCGGCGCGGAATTCGCCAGCTTCTACCGCGCCATCGGCTCGGACGTCACCCTGATCGACATGACGCCGGAAATCCTGCCGCAAGAAGACGCCGAGATCTCGCAACTGGCGCGCAAGGCGTTCGAGAAGCAAGGCATCCGCGTGCTGACGCAATGCGCCGTCACGGCATCTTCGCCCACCGCCACAGGCGTCAAGGTGACGCTGGAGCAGCAAGGCAAGAAGACGGAGCTTGAAGTCGACCGCGTCATCGTCGCCGCCGGCATCGTCGGCAACGTCGAGAACCTCGGTTTGGAAAAGACCCGCGTCACCGTCGAGAAGACCCACATCGTCACCGACGCCCAATGCCGCACCGGCGAACCGGGCGTCTACGCTATCGGCGACGTGGCCGGCGCCCCATGGCTTGCCCACAAGGCCAGTCACGAAGCCGTGCTGTGCGTGGAAGCCATCGCGGGCCTGCCCACCCACGCGATCGACCCGCTGCGCATTCCGGCCTGCACGTACTCGTACCCGCAAGTCGCCAGCATCGGCATGACCGAGGCCCGCGCCCGCGAACATGCCAAGCAGACCGGCGGCGACATCCGCGTGGGCAAGTTCACCTTCGCCGGCAACGGCAAGGCAATCGCCATGGGCGAAGACCAGGGCCTGGTGAAGACGGTATTCGACGCCAAGTCAGGCGAATTGCTGGGCGCGCACATCATCCATCCGGAAGCGTCCGAGCTGATCACGGGTTATGGAGTGGCGGCGTCGCTGGAAGCCACCGAAGAGGACCTGATGCACACCGTGTTCGCACATCCGACCTTGTCGGAAACGCTGCACGAATCGGTGTTGTCGGCGTTTGGACGGGCGTTGCACGCGTAGCGCGGCATGATGGGTTGCGCGCCGCAACCCATCCCTTCTACACCCGTCCGGCGAAGAAATCCAAGAAGCACGCAATGCGCCGCGACAGCTGCGTATTGCGGTGGTACACCGCGTGCATGGGTTGCAGGTAGTCGCTGTACACGCCCTCCATCACCTTGACGAGCCGCCCGGCCGCGATGTCTTCGCGCACGACGAAATCCGACAGGCACGCGATCCCCACGCCGCGCAGCGCCAGCTGCCGCTGCGTTTCCCCACTGGATGTGGCCAGCGTCGGTGTCGCCAGATAACTGGATCCGCCGGCATGCTTGAGCGGCCACACGTTCAGGCTTTCGGGGTGCGTGAAGCCCAACACCTCGTGCTCTGCCAGATCCTCCACCGTCTCCGGCGCCCCACGCCGCGCGATGTACTCAGGGCTGGCCATCATCCACCGCGGCGCCGGCCGCAAGGGCCGCGCATGCAAGGTCGAATCCGTCAACGGCCCCATGCGGATCGCGATATCGGTGCGATGCTCCATCAAGTCCACGATGCGGTCGTTGCTGGTCAGCTCCAACGTGATCTCGGGATATTCGCGCCGGAACTCACCCACGTGCGGCACCACGCAATGCAGCATCACCGGCACCGACGCATCCACCCGCAACCGCCCCGCCGGCCGTTGATGCACCATCCGCATGCATTCCTCGGCCTCTTCCAACGCCGCCACGATCTGCCGAGCCTTGGGAAGAAAGTGAGCGCCTTCTTCAGTCAATTCCATGCGCCGGGTTGTCCGGTTCAAGAGAATGACGCCTAACTCGTCTTCAAGCCGCGACAGGCCCCGGCTGACGCCTGATGCGGTCTGCCCAAGCATTTCTGCCGCCGCGCTCATGGAGCCGGCATCGACGACGCCGAGGAACAGGCGCAACGCTTCTGAATTCAGGGACATGAGGGCTCCAGGCGGGGTCTAGGAATTTTATCGGGGTTTCCTTGGGATGGGCGGGGAGATGGTTCTTGAGACGCACGACGCGGTGAGGCCCTGGGGTGCGCGGGTCAACGATTGCGGTCCGGAGCCTTCGCTCCGGACTTCCCCTTCGTCATCTTCGTCACGGCCTTCGGCCGTTCCTTCAGATTCCCTCGGGCTGATCGACTCCCCGCGCACCCCAGGGCCTCACCGCGCCATGCTCGCGCGCTTGCAATCTGACGTCACCAGGGATGAGCGGTGTTCTTAGGGTTCTAGCCCCGTGTCGGGGGGGGTGATGGAAGATCTTGCGGGGCTTGCCCCCGGCCGGCCGCGCGGGCGGCCTTTGGGGGCTTCCACAGTGTCTTGCGGGTGAGGATGCCGCGTAGCGCGCAACGCGAAAATCACTTCCCCACCCGCGCGCAAGCGACCACCGCCACGACGCCCCGCCGACGCGTATGCCGAATGCGGCCGCCCGCGCGGCCGCGTGAGGCGGGCCACGCAAATCTCGCCAGTAAACAGCGATCCAGCAGCGCATCGAACCAAGACGGCGCCAGCCCGTCGGCGGGGTCGGGCGGATGGCGCGCAACCTTGATGCGCCCGAGGGAATCCGAAGGGAGCCGCAGGCGGACGAGGATGACAACGGGGAAGTCCGGAGCGAAGGCTCCGGACCGCAATCGTGGGCGCGCGCCATCAGCCCGACCCCGCCGACGGGCGACCTACGAAGCAAACCCGGGCGACGAAGCCGCCAACCGCCCGCCCAGGCAACACAAAAAAAAAAGCGACGCAAAAAGCGCCGCCTTTTTCACACCCCAAACAATCAGGCAATCACCGCTTGCCCTTCTGCTTCAGCTGCGACAAATCCCGCACCGCACCGCGATCCGCCGACGTCGCCAACGCGGCATAAGCCTGCAACGCCTGCGACACGACGCGCTCGCGCCCCACTGGCTCCCAGCCATCCGCACGCGCATCCATCGCTGCGCGACGACGCGCCAGTTCTTCGTCGGACACCGCCAGATGCATCTTCCGGTTCGGGATATCGATCTCGATCACATCGCCTTCTTCCACCAGGCCGATCGTGCCGCCTTCCGCCGCTTCCGGCGACGCATGTCCGATCACCAGACCCGACGAGCCGCCCGAAAAACGACCGTCCGTGAACAGCGCGCACGTCTTACCCAAGCCCTTGGACTTCAGGTACGACGTCGGATACAGCATCTCTTGCATGCCCGGACCGCCCTTGGGGCCTTCGTAGCGGATCACCACCACGTCGCCCGCCACGATCTTGTCGCCCAGGATGCCTTCCACCGCATCGTCCTGGCTTTCGAACACGCGCGCACGGCCCGTGAAGACCCATTGCGACTCGTCCACGCCGGCCGTCTTCACAATGCAGCCCTTCTCGGCCAGATTGCCGTACAGCACGGCCAGGCCGCCATCCTTCGAGTAGGCGTTTTCTTTGCTGCGGATGCAGCCCGTCTTGCGGTCCGTGTCCAGCGTCAGGAACGTTGCGTCCTGGCTGAACGCCACCGTCGTCGGGATGCCGCCAGGCGCCGCGCGGTAGAACTTCTGCGCTTCTTCGCTGGCCTCGCCTGCCACGTCCCACGCTTGGATCGCGTTGCCCAGCGTACCGCTGTGCACGTTGCCGCAAGACAGGTCCAGCAGGTCGGCGCGCGCCAGCTCACCCAGGATGCCCAGGATGCCGCCTGCGCGGTGCACGTCTTCGATGTGGTACTTGTCGGTGGCGGGCGCCGCCTTGCACAGGCAGGGCACCTTGCGCGAAATGCGGTCGATGTCGGCCATCGTGAAATCCACGCCCGCTTCCTGCGCCGCGGCCAGCAAATGCAGCACGGTGTTGGTCGAACCGCCCATCGCCACGTCCAGCGCCATCGCGTTCTGGAAAGCGCTCTTCGTCGCGATGCTGCGCGGCAGGACCGATTCGTCTTCTTCCACGTAATAGCGGCGGCACAGGTCCACGACCAGGCGGCCGGCTTGCTCGAACAGGCCCTTGCGCCACGCGTGCGTGGCCACGATGGTGCCGTTGCCCGGCAGCGCCAGGCCGATGGCTTCGGTCAGACAGTTCATCGAGTTGGCGGTGAACATGCCGGAACAGGAGCCGCACGTCGGGCATGCGCTGCGTTCCACTTCAGCCACTTCGGCGTCCGACACCTTCGGGTCGGCGGCCTTGATCATGGCGTCGATCAGGTCGATCTTGGCAATCACCTTGCCGTCGGTCGGCGACTTGACCTTGCCCGCTTCCATCGGGCCGCCGGACACGAACACGACCGGGATGTTCAGGCGCATCGCGGCCATCAGCATCCCCGGGGTGATCTTGTCGCAGTTCGAAATGCAGACCATGGCGTCGGCGCAGTGCGCGTTCACCATGTATTCGACCGAGTCGGCGATCAGTTCGCGCGACGGCAGCGAATACAGCATGCCGCCGTGGCCCATGGCGATGCCGTCATCGACGGCGATCGTGTTGAATTCCTTGGCGACGCCGCCCGCGGCTTCGATCTCTTTGGCGACCAGCGCGCCCAGGTCGCGCAGGTGCACGTGGCCCGGCACGAACTGCGTGAACGAGTTCACTACCGCGATGATCGGCTTACCGAAATCGCCGTCCTTCATGCCGGTGGCGCGCCACAGGGCGCGGGCGCCGGCCATGTTGCGGCCGTGGGTCGATGTGCGGGAACGGTAGTGCGGCATGATTTGTCTCGAGTGCTGTTAGCGTGGCGGCAAAACGGTAAATAATACGCTGGTTCCGGGCGGGGCTGGCCGGCAGCCGCCCCCGGGACGCTTCGTGGCCATCAGGCGGACGCGCCGCCCCGGGCCGCAAACGCGCTGGGCGACTCGCCCACGGCGCGGCGGAACATCGCCGCAAAGGCGCTGGGGCTGTCGTAGCCCAGGTCCAGCGCCACATCCAGCACGCGCGCGCCGCGCGCCAGCCGCTCCATAGCGGCCAACAGGCGCGCCTGCTGGCGCCAGCGCCCGAAAGTCATGCCCGTATGGCGCAGAAACAGGCGGTGCACCGTCTTGGGGTCCACCCCCAATTCCCGCGCCCAGTCCGCCGCGCCGGCCTGGCGCTCGGGATGGCGCACGATGGCGCGGCAGATGCGCGCCAGCCGGGGCTCGGCCGGCTGCGGCAAATGCAGCGGCAACACCGGTTCCTGGCGCAGTTCGTCCAGCAGCAGCATCATCAGCCGGCCGTCGCGCGTGTCGGGCGCCCAATCCAACGGCACGTCGGCCGCGGCCACCATCAGTTCGCGCAGCAGCGGCGAAATCGACAGCACGCAGCATTGCTCGGGCAGATGCGCCGCGGTTCCCGGCTCGACGAACACGGTGCGCATGCGCGGTTCGCCGCTCATGCGGATGCCGTGCGGCACCCACGCCGGCACCCAGACGCCGCGCGTGGGCGGCACGATCCAGATGCCGGCATCGGTATCCACCACCATCACGCCGGAGATCGCATAGAGCAACTGCCCCCGGCGGTGCCGGTGCCGCCGCACGCGATGGCCGTCTTCGTAATCCACCGCCAGCCCCGCCACGGGACGCTGGGACGATTCGTAGGGAAACAGGTCCAAATCCGCGGGAGAGCGCGGTTTCCCGCCAGGTGACGGGGTTGGGATGGGCGGTACGGTGTCCATTTTGCGACGATGGATGTCTTGATAGCGTTAGACGGTCTTTTCAAGTGTACCTACCATCCCCGAATCCCTGCTGAATCCCCTCACGCCCCCATGCCCTTGCCGTTCGCCCTCCCTGCCACCCACGCCGCGCTTGCGGCCGCCGTGCATGGCTGCGCGAACGGCACGGCCGCCCCCCTAGCCCTGCGACTAGCGCGCGGTTGCCGGGCCTTGCGCCCCGTGGCCGCCCGGCAGCCCGGGGCCCGCTGACGGGCCCTGAAGCCACCTCCCCCTTGCTGTGCCGTCGCCGCGCCTTGCGGCCATGGCGTTCTGATGCCGCGGCGCCTGCTCGCGGCCGGAGGTTTCCATGCTTGAACAACCCCAATACAAGTACCGTCCCACGCAACCCTTCACACGCGATTACGCGGAACGCACCTGGCCTTCGCGCCGCCTGACTGCGCCGCCTGTCTGGATGAGCACCGACATGCGCGACGGCAATCAGGCGCTGATCGAACCCATGGACGGCGCGCGCAAACTGCGCATGTTCGAGCAACTGGTGGCGGTGGGCGTGAAGGAAATCGAAGTGGCGTTCCCATCGGCATCGGACACGGACTTCAACTTCGTGCGCAAGCTGATCGAAGAGCGCCGCATACCGCAAGACGTGACGATCGAAGTGCTGACGCAGTCGCGCCCCGACCTGATCGAACGCACCTTTGAATCGCTGCGCGGCGTGCCGCGCGCCATCGTGCACCTGTATGCGCCCATCGCGCCGCAATGGCGGCGCATCGTATTCGGCATGACGCGCGCCGAGGTCAAGGAGATCGCCCTGGCCGGCACCCGCCAGATCCGGGCGCTGGCCGACGCCCACCCCGAGACGGAATGGATTTACGAATACTCGCCAGAAACGTTCAGCCTGGCCGAACTGGATTTCTCGCTGGAGGTCTGCGATGCCGTCAGCGCCATCTGGGGCCCCACGCCCGACCGCAAGATGATCGTCAACCTGCCGTCCACGGTAGAGTGCACGACGGCCAACGTGTATGCCGACCAGATTGAATGGATGCACCGCCACCTGGCGCGGCGCGACAGCATCGTGCTGAGCGTGCATCCGCACAATGACCGCGGCACGGCCGTCGCCTCAGCCGAGCTGGCAGTGCTGGCCGGCGCCGACCGCGTCGAAGGCTGCCTGTTCGGCAACGGTGAACGCACGGGCAACGTGGACCTGGTGACCTTGGCCATGAACCTGGACCTGCATGGCGTGCAGAGCGGCCTGGACTTCTCGGACATGGCCGCCGTGCGCGAATGCGTCCAGGACTGCAACCAGCTTCCCGTGGATGTGTTCCACCCCTACGCGTTCACGCATGCAACGCCAGCAGCGCCTCCTGCAGGTGGCGCAACCCCCGGCTAAGCGGCTTGTCGCGGCGCAGGACGAGGGCCAGGTCGCGCGACAGGCGCGGCGTCAGCGAACGCACGGCCAGCGCATCGCGCTGGCCCGCGCCCGACACGGCAAGCTTGGGCAACACCGCGCAGCCCAGGCCCGCCGCGACGATTTCCTTCATGGCTTCCGTGCTGCCCAGTTCCATGACGGGTTTGGCCGCCACCCCTGCCGCTTCGAACCAGTCGTCCACCAGCCGGCGCGTGCGGGCGCCCGGTTCGAACAGCACCAGCGGCAGCCCCGCCAGCGACTGGGGCGTCACCACATCGGGAATCGCGCCTGCGTCGCGGGCAGGGAAGATCGCCACGAACTCGTCTTCCATCACCGGGTTGACCTGGAACATGCGTCCCGGCGCAGGCAGGGTGACCAGGGCCATATCCAGCGTGTTGTTCTCCAGACCGCGCAGCATGTCCGACGTGTTGCCGGTGCTGGCCACGATATCCAGCGCGGGAAAGCGGCGGCGCAGGTCCGCCAGCACGGACGGCAGCAGATAGGTGCACGCGGTGGCGCCGGTGCCCAGCCGGATGCGCCCGGAGACTTGGGACGCATGCGCGGACATGGCCTGCTCGGCCTGCGCCAGCGCGGCATCGATAACGCGGATATGGGTCAGCAGTTCCAGCCCCGCGGCGGTCGGGCCGGCGCGGCGGCCGATGCGCTCGACCAGCTTTACGCCGAAGCGCCGCTCCAGCTGGCGGATCTGCAGGCTGACGGCGGGCTGGGTCACGCCGCCGCGCTCGGCGGCAGCGGAAAAACTGCCTAGTTCAACTACCTGGGCAAAGGTGCGCAGATGGTCCAGGTTCAGGCCACGCATCGGATCAATCCAAAGTTTTACTTATGAAAACCATAATAATCCAAAGCTTTATTAATGCATGACGTTGCGCGACACTGGCGGCTGGTTTTTCCCCGTCACCGAACCACCCCGTCCTTTCATGTCGCCCACCCTGCCCACCGTCCTGATCCGCGACAGCGCGGACGCGGATCTGCCTGCCATCAAGACCCTATACGCCCACCACGTCGAACACGGCACCGCCTCGTTCGAACTGGAACCGCCCTCCATCGCCGAGATGCGCCAACGCCGCGGCAGCGTGCTGGAAAAGGAAATGCCCTACCTGGTAGCCGAGATCAACGGTGAAGTGGTGGGCTACGCCTACGTCACGCCTTACCGCCCGCGCCCGGCGTATCGCCATACGGTCGAGGATTCCGTGTATGTGAAAGCCGGCCGCGCCGGCCTGGGCATCGGCGGCAAGCTGCTCGCCGTGCTGATCGAACGCTGCACCGCCGCCGGCTGGCGCCAGATGCTGGCCGTGGTGGGCGACAGCCGCAACGCCGCGTCACTGGCCCTGCACGCCAGCCAGGGCTTCCATCCGGTGGGCACCTTGCGCTCCGTCGGACACAAGCATGGCGAATGGCGCGACACCGTGCTGATGCAGCGCGCCTTGGGCGAAGGCGACGCCACGCCGCCGCAGCGGCCGTGATCCCGCCGCGCGCCATCGTCTGCCTGGGCCTGACCCAGCTGGTCGGCTGGGGCGTGACGTTCTACCTGATCGGCGCCCTGGGCCCGGCCATGGCGGCCGACCTGGGCTGGAACGCCGCCACGGTCTACGGCGGCTTCTCCGCCGCCATCGTGACGATGGCGCTGGTGTCGCCACTGGCTGGCATAGCGGTGGACCGTTGGGGCGGTCACCGCGTCATGCCGGTAGGCGCAGTCGTCGCCGCAGCCGGCTGCGCCTTGCTGGCCGCTGCCCATGCCATCGCCGTGTATTTCCTGGCGTGGGCGCTGCTGGGCATCGGCATGCGCCTCTGCCTGTACGACGCCGCCTTCGCGTCGCTGGCCCGCGCCGCCGGGCCCACCGCGCGCCGCCCCATGTCGCAGATCACCCTGTTCGGCAGCCTGGCCTCGACGGTGATGTGGCCCGTCGGCCATGCGCTGTCCGCCTGGCTGGGATGGCGCGGCGCCGTCCTGGTCTATGCCGCGCTGGCCCTGGCGACGCTGCCGCTGTATCTGGCGATGCCGCGCAAACGGTACGCCGCCCCCGCCACGGCCGCCAACAAGCATGCCGCCGGCCTGACACGCACCGCCGGCGAACGCCGTCTGGCCGGGACGCTGTATGCGGTCATTGCGATGCTGACCAACTTCCTGGCCGCCGGCAACGCCGCCCATCTGATCTCGTTGCTGTCCGGCCTGGGCCTGGCCGCCGCCGCTGCCGTGAGCGTGGCGGCCCTGTGGGGCGTGGGCCAATTCGCCGCCCGCGTGGCCGACGTGGCGCTGGGGTCAAGGCTGCACCCGCTGACGCTTACGCTTGCCGTCAGCGGCCTGTTCCCGCTTTGCTTTCTGCTGGCCTTGCTATCCCGGGGGAACCTCTACGCCACCGCCGCCTATGCCTTGCTCTATGGCGCCTGCAACGGCCTGATGACGATCACCCGCGGCACGCTGCCGCTGGCCCTGTTCGATTTCCGCAGCTACGGCGCGCTGGTCGGCGCCCTGCTGATCCCCAGCTTCCTGCTGACGGCCACGGCGCCCGTGGCCTATGCCTACGTGATCGAACAGTACAGCGCGCGGGCCGCGATGGGGATGTCTGCTGGATTGGCCGCGGCCATTCTGGCGGCGGCATTCGCGCTCCGGTGGCGCTTTATCGCCCGGGTTCGGGCATGACTGCGGCGTGGTGCGCCCGCTGCCCGGCCAATGCGCGGGCGAACTCATCGCTGGAAGCGGGTTTGAAGAACAGCAAGCCCTGCATCAGTTCACACCCGGCATCCAACGCGGCCTGACGGTGCGCATCGGTTTCGATGCCGTCAGCCACGGTCGTGATGCCCAGGTCTTTCGCCAATTGGCAGATGGAGCGCAACACCTTGTGGGAATCCGGATGGCGCGCGGCATTCCAGACGATGGATCTCTCCAGCTTCAGGCCGGACAGCGGCAGCGTCGATAGCCATTCCAGATTGTTGTAGCCCTTGCCGAAATCGTCCAGCCAGACCTGCACCCCAAGGCTTGTGAATTCTTCCAGAACGGCACGCATGTCGGCCGAGCCCACCTGGGAAGTCGTCTCTTCAGTGATTTCCAGGCGCAGATCCCGCGGTGAAAGACCGTACGAAAACACCCCAAGCAAAATAGCGTCCACGACGTCCCGGCGGGCGAAGCTCTGGGGAGAGACATTGATGTTGACGACCGTGCCAGGGCCTGCCCCGATCTGCCGCCAGCGGGCCAGGTCGGCAGAAATGGTCCGCAGCCCCCAGCCCACCAGTTCATGCGCGCCCTCCGACTTGCAGGCGTCCCGCAACAGGCCTTCGATGTCCCCGCCCATCCCGCTGGCGTCCTTCCACGCAAGCGTCGCCTCCGCGCCGGCGATCTCCTGCGTGTGCGCCAAGACAATAGGCTGATAGAGAAAGTGCAGCCGATCGTCCTGGATCGCCGTCAGCAGTGGGTATTCAGGATCTTCAGGCTTGCGCAGGGGGGGCCGGATGATGGCGGGCGGGGTCGGCGGCGGCCTCGCACCGTCCGCGCGCAACTCGCCCGAAAACGAATACCCCTTGCCCCGCATGCTGCGTATGGGAATGGACGCGCCCGCAACATTGCCCTTGCGCTTGAGCCGGCTGACGATCAGGTCCAGCGACCTGCCATTGCCCGCGACGTCCTCGCTTTCGATCGCGAAGTCGCCTCGCCCCACCATTTTTTCGGGGTGCCCAAGCATGGTCTTCATGATCGCCCTTTCCATTGGCGTCAGGCTGACGCCTATGCCTGTCGGCGAGGTCAGCGTCCATTCATTGTCCGCAAGTCGCCAAGCCTTTTCTTCGGGTGCAGGACTGGCCACGCCCTGCCCGAGGGCGGGCTCCATCCGGCGCGCCGCGTGGCCGGCCGGCGCATAGGCAAGCGTGAGCTTGCGCTGCGCGGACTGGATGGCGGCCGCCACTTCGCTATAGCTGATGTTCGTGCCATAGCAACTGTCCGCCCCGGCCAGCAGCGCATTGATCCGCACCGTTGGGCTTTCGATGTCGCGTATCGCGATGATCGTGGAGCTGAGGAAATTTGCCCGCAACTGGCCGATGGTGATGTCCAGGTCCCGCGGCAGACACAAGTGCACGAGGATCTCACCGGACAGGCGATTGGCAGAGGCATCCAGCAGCGAGACGGGGTTCAGAATAAAACCGATTTGCTCGAGGGAATTGGAAATGCCCCGTTTTGCAAATTCGTTGTCAAAAACGAGAATAATCCGCGACCGATTCATATTGATTAAGCCCTGATTAATAATGCCGTTCCATCGAACGGTATCGAAATGTGTGGATGCATTTCCATACCTGGAACAGAGTCGCAAAAAAAGGGGGCTGAATACGAAAAGGGCGACTTTAAGTCAATTTTTATTGAACATTATTCATATTAATATGAATAACTCTCAACATATCAAAATAAACCTCGCCACGCTGCGAAATATAGCGATACGCGTCATCGCGACAACGCGCGGCAAAGTCAGGACGGCATCAGGCCCGGGCGGCGGTCCATTTTTCCCAGCCTGCGCGACGCAGCTTGCAGGCCGGACATGTGCCGCAACCGTAGCCCCAGCCGTGGCGCGCGCCGCGTTCGCCCAGGTAGCAGGTGTGGCTTTCCTCGACGATGGTTTCAACCAGCGCGTCACCGCCCAGCGTCTGGGCAAGCGCCCAGGTCTCCGATTTGTCGATCCACATGAGCGGGGTCTCGATGGTGACGCGGCTGCCCAGGCCCAGGCCTAGCGCCACCTGCTGCGCCTTGATCGTGTCATCGCGGCAGTCGGGATAGCCCGAGAAGTCGGTTTCGCACATGCCGCCGACCAGCACGTCCAGTTGGCGGCGGTAGCCCAGCGCAGCGGCCAGCGTCAGGAAAAGCAGATTGCGGCCGGGCACGAACGTGTTGGGCAGGCCATTGGCCTGCATCTCGATGGCGCGGTCGCTCGTCATGGCGGTATCGCCCACCTGGCCCAGCACCTTCAGGTCCAGCAGGTGGTCTTCGCCCAGCCGCGCCGCCCATTGCGGGAAGCGCGCGCGGATGTCGCGCAGCACGTTCAAGCGGGCATCCAGTTCAATGCGGTGCCGCTGGCCGTAATCGAACGCCACCGTTTCCACATGGGCATAGCGGTCCAGCGCCCAGGCCAGGCAAGTCGTGGAGTCCTGGCCGCCCGAAAAGAGGACAAGTGCGCGGCGTTGATGGTTTTGCATAAAGGGGGCTTGTGGAAAGACGAAGGGAATAGGCGAACTTTAACGCAGCCCCCAGGCCTCTCGCGTAAGCAAGCCTGCGTAAAATCGGTTGCGTTTCCCATCCGGTAGTTCTCAGCACCCCGTTTGCCTCCCCTTCCCCTTTCAGCCGCCCGACGGATCCCCGCCCGATGAATGCCATCCGCCCGCAGTCCGATTCAGCAGAACCCTTGCGTCACGATATCCGGCTGTTAGGCCGCCTGTTAGGAACGGTCATTGAGGAATGCGAAGGCAAGCGCGTCTTCGACACCATAGAAGCGCTGCGCCGCACGGCCGTGAAATTCCGCCGGGAAGGCATCGACGCCGACAGCAAGCTGCTCGAGCAGCGCGTCAAGCGCCTGCAGGGCAACGACCCCAACTCGGTAGCGCGCGCCTTCAGCTACTTCCTGCACCTGGCCAACATCGCCGAAGACCGCGACCAGAACCGCCGCCAGCGGGCCCGCGCCTTGGCCGACGACTCCGCCGCGCGCGGCAGCCTGCGCGACGCCGTGCAGACGCTTGCCAAGCATGGCGTGGGCGCCGCCCGCATCCGCCGCCTGCTGGCCGAGGCCAGCGTGATGCCGGTGCTGACCGCGCATCCCACCGAAGTGCAGCGCAAGAGCACCCTGGACGTCCACCGCGAAATCGCCTCGGCGCTGACATTGCGCGACGGCCAGCTGACCCCAGAGGAACTGGCGCAATTGGACGCGGCCCTGCTTGGACGCGTCGCCACCTTGTGGCAGACCCGCATGCTGCGCTACACGCGCCTGACGGTGTCCGACGAAATCGAGAACGCGCTGTCGTACTACCGCAGCACCTTCCTGCAGGTCATCCCGCGCCTGTACGCGGACCTGTCCAAGCTGCTGAACCGCGAACCCGCCAAGCCCTTCGCCGCGCCGCCGCCCCCGCTGGAACCGTTCCTGCGCATGGGCAGCTGGATCGGCGGCGACCGCGACGGCAACCCGAACGTAGATGCCGGCACCCTGGAGCGCGCGCTGCTGCGCCAGGCCACGGTGCTGTTCGAACACTATCTGCAAGAGGTCCATGCGCTGGGCGCGGAACTGTCCATCACCACCTTGCTGATCTCGGCCAACCCGGAACTGCTGGCACTCGCCGACAGCAGCGGCGACGACTCCCCGCACCGCAGCGACGAGCCCTATCGCCGCGCGCTGGTCGGCGTCTACGCCCGCCTGGCTGCCACGGCGCAAGGGCTCACGGGGCAGGACTTGGCCCGCCGCAGCACCGTGGCAGCCCCCCCGTATGGTGCGCCGGAAGAACTGTCCGCCGACCTGGCAGTGATCGCCGCATCGCTGGCTGCCCACCATGGCGCGCCCATCGGCCGCCTGCGGCTAGCCGGGCTGCAACAGGCCGTGGAGGTCTTCGGCTTCCACCTGGCCACCGTCGACCTGCGCCAGAGCTCCGACGTGCATGAGCGCGCGCTGGCGGAACTGTTCGCGCGCGCCGGCACGCAGCACAACGGCCAGGCGCTGGACTATCTGGCGCTGAGCGAAGACGAGCGCGTGGCGCTGCTGCGCGCCGAACTGGCGCAGGCGCGCCCGCTCGCGTCGCCGTGGATCGCCTACAGCGAAGACACCACGCGCGAACTGGCGGTGCTGCGCGCCGCCGCCGCCGGCCGCGCCCGTTACGGCAAGCAGGCCGTACGCCAAACCATCGTGTCGCACACCGAGACCCTGAGCGACTTGCTGGAAGTGATGGTGCTGCAAAAGGAAGCCGGCCTGATCGCGCCGGCCGGCCAGGACATCGCGGCCGAAGACGGCCTGATGGTCGTGCCGCTGTTCGAGACCATCCCCGACTTGCAGCGCGGCGCCGAGATCATGGCCGCCTGGCTGGACCTGCCGGAAATCCGCCAGCGCGTGAAGCTGGCGCAAAACGGCGCGCAGGAAGTCATGCTGGGTTATTCGGACAGCAACAAGGACGGCGGCTTCCTTACGTCCAACTGGTCGCTCTACCAGGCCGAACGCGCACTCGTCGAGGTGTTCTCGGCCCGCAACGTGCGCCTGCGCCTGTTCCACGGCCGCGGCGGCTCGGTAGGACGCGGCGGCGGCTCCAGCTTCGACGCGATCCTGGCCCAGCCCCCCGGCACCGTCGCCGGCCAGATCCGCCTGACCGAACAGGGCGAAGTCATCCAAAGCAAGTACAAGGACGCCGAGGTTGGGCGCTGGCACCTGGAACTGCTGGTCGCGGCCACGCTGGAATCCAGCCTGGCGCCGCGCGCCGAAGCCACCAGCGCCGAAGACGCGCACATGGCGCACCACGGCCCGGCCATGTCGTTCATGTCGGACATGGCGCAGCGCACCTACCGCGGCCTGGTCTACGACACGCCGCGCTTTGCGGAATACTTCTTTGCCGCCACCCCCATCAGCGAGATTGCCGGCCTGAACATCGGCTCACGCCCCGCCTCGCGCAAGAAGGGCCAACGCATCGAAGACCTGCGCGCCATCCCCTGGGGCTTCTCATGGGCGCAATGCCGCCTGATGCTGACGGGCTGGTACGGCATGGGCTCGGCCATCGAGGCCTACCTGGAAACCGGCGCCCCCGACGCCCCGCGCTCGCGCCGCGGCCGCCTGGCCCAGCTGCGCGAAATGGCCCGCGACTGGCCCGCCTTCCGCACGCTGCTGTCCAACATGGAAATGGTGTTGGCCAAGTCCGACCTGGCCATCGCCGCCCGCTACGCCCAACTGGTCCCGCAGCGCGCCTTGCGCGAGCGCATCTTCGGCGCCATCAGCGCCGAACACGCCCGCACGCTGGCCATGCTGAAGCTCTTGACCCAGCGCGAACTGCTGGCCGACAACCCCACCCTGCAGGACTCGCTGCGCGAACGCTTCGCCTACATCGACCCGCTGAACTACCTGCAGATCGACCTGATCCGCCGGCATCGCGCGGCGCAGAAACACCCTGACGCCGACATCGACGAACGCGTGCAACGCGCGATTCACCTGACTATCAACGGGATTGCAGCGGGACTGCGCAATTCTGGCTGACGCCGGCGTTGCCGACAGACCGGCAAGCACTATAAAATGAGTATTATTCTCATTTTATAGCGCATACGCCTTCCCGGCGCCGCGCGCCCGGGGGCTTCCATGTCCATTACCGATTCCGCCGGTCCGCCAGCGGGCATCGAAAGCCTGTACACCGAGCACCACGGCTGGCTGCGTACCTGGCTGCGGCGCAGGCTGGGCAACGCCTTCGATGCGGCCGATCTGGCGCATGACACCTATCTGCGCATCCTGAAAAGCGGCCGCGTCCCCGAACCCCATCAGTCCCGCCAGCATCTGGCGCAGATCGCCAAGTGCCTGGTCATCGACCTGCACCGCCGCCGCCAGATTGAAACGGCCTATCTGGACGCCATCGCCCACCTGCCGCCTGCGCACGCGCCTTCCGAAGAGACCCGTGCGCTGACCGTCCAGGCCCTGATCGAGATCGACCTGATCCTGAACGGCATGCCGGCCAAGGTGCGCGAAGCCTTGCTACTGTGCAGGCTGGACGGGTTGAGCTACACCGAGATCGCGGCCCGGCTGGGCGTGTCGGTATCGTCCGTGAAGAAGTACATCGCGACGGCGCTGCTGGCCTGCTATCAGGCGCAGCTGGCGGCCGGCGGCTGAACGGCCATGACGGGTACGACAAGCCTTGCTCAGCCGGACCGGCCCATCGATCCCGCCATCATGCGCCAGGCCGCCGCGTGGATCGCCCAGATGTGGTCCGACGATGTCAGCGAGCAGGACCGGACCGCGTGCGCCCATTGGCGCGCCCGGCATCCAGACCATGAGCAAGCGTGGCAGCGATTGATCGCGTTCGAACACAAGCTGGGCAGCGTGCCACGCGATGCCGCACGCCAGGCGTTGCGCGCCCCCGCTGGCACCGGACGAAGGCGCGCCCTGCGCGCATTGGGCCTGGGCGCGGTGGCCATCGGCGCCGGCTTCGCGATGCGCGGCACCGATACGTGGCAAGCCGCCACGTCCGACTATCGCAGCGGCACCGGCGAAATCCTGGCGCTGACACTGCCGGACGGTTCGCACATCACCTTGTCCACAGGCTCGGCGGTCGATCTGCGGTTTACGCGCGACGAGCGACTGGTGGTCCTACGCGCCGGAGAAATCCTCATTGCCACGGCCCCGGACGCAGCCGCCGTGTCCCGGCCCTTCCGGGTGCGCACCCGGCACGGCACCGTCCAGGCGCTGGGGACCCGCTTTACCGTTCGTGACGACGACACGGCTTCTCGCGTCGCCGTATTCGAAGGCGCGGTGGAAATACGGCCGGCCCGCGCACCGGATGAGGCGGTGCGCGTGGAAGCCGGCCGGGGATCAAGCTTCTCGCAATATGGTGTTGAACCGCTTGAGCCGGTGTCCGAGGCTGCGGCAGCCTGGAGCCGTGGCGTGCTGGTGGCTGACGACATGCGCCTGGACGCCTTTGTTGCAGAACTTGCCCGCTACCGGTCCGGCCTGCTGCGTTGCGACCCGGCCGTCGCGGATTTGCGCGTCAGCGGCGTCTTTTCGCTGCGCGACACCGATCGGGCCTTGGATAACCTGACGCGCGGCCTGCCGGTGACGGTGGTCTACCGCAGCCGCTATTGGGTGACGGTGCGGGCGGCAGACTGAACGCGCCCCATGCCGAAGCTGCCCGCACCTGTCGCGTTACAACTTTTTTTGGCTGGCGATTGTCCTTTGGGCCGCCTCGTTCGGGATACAGGGTGAACCCCCTCAACCTTGAACCCAAGCAGCAAGGCCCAAGACCATGTCCCGTCATCACCCGTCCCATCGCCGCGGCCGCTCGTTGGCCGCGCCGGCATCCCATTCCGCGTCCTCCCGCATGGCGTTGGGCCGCCGCACCGCCGCGGCCCGATTGGCCTGGCTGATCAGCACCGCACTGACGGCCGTCGCCGCCGCGCCAGCGGCCCAGGCGCAAGCCGTGGAGGCCAAGCGCAGCTACGTCATCGCCGGCGGCTCGCTGAGCCAGGCGCTCAACGCCTACGCCAACGCGGCGGGGGTGGAACTGACCATGGACGCGAGCTTGCTGCACGGCAAGCGTAGCAGCGGGCTGTCGGGCAACTACACCGTGCGCGAGGGATTCGCCGAACTGCTGCGCGGCCACGGCCTGCGGGCATCGCCGGAACCCAATGGCAGTTTTACGCTGAAAGCGGCACCCGCCTTGCGAGAGGACGCCGCGCTGCTCGATCCCGTGACCGTCACGGGACAGGCAGAGACGGCCACGGGGCCTTTCCACGGCTACGCGGCCACGCTCAGCGCGACGGGCACCAAGACCGATACGCCCATCATCGAAACCCCGCAGTCGATCACGGTGGTGGGCGCGGAAGAAATCGAAACGCTCAAATCGCAGAGCCTGCAGGACGCGTTGGGGTATGTCGCGGGCGTAAGCCGCGCCGAGGGCCTGGACAGGACCACGGATAGCCTGTTCCTACGAGGATTTCGCTCGAACCAGGGCAGCTATTACCGCGACGGCTCTTTGTACACCGTCAACATCTACGACGGCAGGCAAGAACCCTACGGCCTAGAACGGATCGAGTTCTTGAAAGGCGCCTCGTCGGTCCTCTTCGGCGCAATGCCTCCGGGCGGTATCGTCAACACCGTCAGCAAGCGTCCCACCCTCGAACCGTTGCGGGAACTGAATGTGGAGGCGGGGAGCTTCCGCCGCAAACAGGTGGCCGCCGATTTCGGCGGCGCGCTGGACCAAGACGGCATATGGTCGTACCGCCTGACCGCGCTCAAGCGCGACAGCGACACCTTCATCGACCATGTACCCGATGACCGGACCTACGTCGCGCCGGCCGTCAAATGGCAGCCGAGCGAGGCGACCTCGCTGACGCTCCTGGCCGAGTATCAGAAAGACCGCACCGCCTACGTCTACGGCCTGCCAGCGCAGGGCACGGTACTGCCCAACATCAACGGCGACATCCCGCGCGATCGCTTCACGGGCGAGCCCGGCCTGGACGAGTTCAAGATGGAACGCTTTTCCGTCGGATACTTGTTCGAGCACGCCTTCAGCAGCCAACTGAAACTGCGCCACAACCTGCGCTACGTCAACGCGAAGAGCGACTACAACTCCACCGACATCTGGCAGTTGATGCCCGATCAGCGCAGGACTGCGGACCGCGGCTTCTCACCCCGCCAGGACAAATCGTCGGCACTGTCCGTCGATACGTCGCTGCAATACCAGACCCGCACCGGTGTCGTCGACCACACGCTGCTGGCCGGGCTGGACTACTCGATGCCACGGCACGAAAGCAGGCGCTATTTCCAGACGCTGGACAACCTTGACCTCTTCGACCCGACATACGGCAGTCCGCTGGGGCCTGCGACGCCCAACTACGGCTCGTCAACGAAGGGCGACAACAAGCGACTGGGCATATATTTCCAGGACCAGATGAAGATCGTCGACAAATGGGTCGTACTGCTGGGCGGGCGGCAAGACTGGGTGACCGGCAACGAACACAACCTGTTCACGCAAGAGCAGTACGCGGACAACGAGAAAAGCCAGGCGTTCAGCGGCCGCGCCGGGCTGGTCTACCTGGCCGACAACGGCCTGGCCCCCTTCGTGAGCTTCAGCCAGTCGTTCGAACCGACCCTCGGCCAGGACCGCCAGGGCAATCGTTTCGAACCCACCCGCGGCGAACAGTACGAGGCGGGCCTGCGGTATCAACCCGCCGGTTCGGGCATGCTGCTGTCGGCGTCGGTGTACCAGCTGATCCGAAAAAACGTGACCGTGGCCGACCCCTTGGACACGTCTTACCAGATCCAGGCCGGCAAGGCGCGCTCGCGTGGCCTGGAACTGGAGGCGCGCACCCGCATCGGCCGTCATGCCAACCTGATCGCAGCCTATGCCTACACCGATGCGCGCACGCTCAAGGCCAGCCCTTTGCAACCCGGCGAAGAGGGCAAGCGCCTGAACTCGGTCCCCTTCAACCAATTCTCGATCTGGGGGGACTATGGCTTCGGCGACTTCGGCCTGCCCGGACTGAGGGTCGGCGCCGGCGTCCGCTACGTAGGCAGCACCCGCGGCATGGCGCACGGCACAGCGGTCGAAGTGCCCTCTTTCACCCTGATTGACGCGATGGTCAGCTACACCACGGGGCCATGGAAATTCGCGTTGAACGCCACCAATCTTACCGATAAGACCTATATCGGCAGTTGCACCTACGGCTGCTTCTATGGCGAACCACGCCGGGTGATCGGCACCGCGACTTACCGCTGGTAAAGCTGGCGCGGCAGGGGAAGAGGTCCTTCCCGGCAAGCCCCTGCCCACCCTCAGGCGTCCATCAGATGAACGCCAAAAAATCCCCATTTGTCCATCCTCGGTGACTTTTAGTACTATTCCCACCAGAAATTCTATATACGCACAAATGTTCGCATATAGAACAAAACGATTTTTCTGGCCTCGCCGCACAGAAAGGCACCCTAGGAAGAGACAGAGCTCACCCTGATTCGCCCGCGTGCCTGACTGAACCGCAGCAGCCTGCAAGACAGCACCGAGCGAACCATCATGGATACTCCCCTCAAGAATCTCGCCGTCATCGGCGCAGGCGCCATGGGCAGCGGCATCGCCGCGCTATTCGCCTCGAAGGGACTCGACATCGTCCTGATCGATCCGATGGAAGGCGCCCTTGCCCGCGCCTTGAAGACCATCGAACGCCAATTGAACGTCTACGCCCCGGACAACGTTCAAGCCGCGATCGGCCGCATCCGCTTCGAGCCCAGCCTGGACGCCGCCGCCAGCTGCGACCTTGTCATCGAAGCCGTACCGGAAAACCTGGAGCTCAAGCGCGGCATCTTCGCCAAGCTTGACGCCCTGTGCCCGGCGCACACGCTGTTCGCCACCAACACCTCGGGCCTGTCCATCAACGCCATCGCCAGCGCCGTCGCGCGCCGCGACCGCTTCGTGGGCACCCACTTCTTCACCCCTGCCGACGTCATCCCGCTGGTCGAAGTCGTGCGCAACGACGACACCTCGGAGGCCACCGTCGCCCAGGTCATGGCCACGCTGCGTTTCGGCGGCAAGCGGCCCGTGCTGGTGCGCCAGGACATCCCCGGCTTTATCGCCAACCGCATCCAGCACGCGCTGGCCCGCGAAGCGATCTCGCTTTTGGAAAAGGGCGTGGCCAGCGCCGAAGACATCGACGAAGTGGTCAAGTGGAGCCTCGGGCTGCGCCTGGCATTGTCCGGCCCGCTGGAGCAGCGCGACATGAACGGCATCGACGTGCACTACGCGATCGCCAGCTATCTCTACAAAGACCTGGAAAACCGGACTGAGCCGTCCGACCTGCTCAAGAGCAAGGTCGAAAGCGGGCAGATCGGCGCCAAGAGCGGTCAGGGCTTCTACACCTGGAGCCCCGAACGCCGCGAACGCGTACTGCGCGAGAAAAGCGCCACGCTGGGCGAACTGGCCGCATGGCTCAACAGCAAGGCCGGCGACGCCTGACGGCGCCCATACGAATTCACAACAGATAAGGCGCGGGGGCAACCGCCAACCGCGCCGACGGGCCACGAGCCCACCACACAAAGAAAACCAGACGTCGCTCCCACCCGCACCGCCACCCGGTAGTGGGCGAGGCAAGACACTAGAGAACCCGCCTACGGAGTTGTTGGAGGCACCATGAATAAACTCGCTTCATTCTTTACCGAGCTGATGCGCAAGTATCTGCCCGATCCTTTCGTTTTCGCGATCGCGCTGACCCTGTTGACCGTGCTGCTTGCCATGGGCATCGAAGGCCAGAGCATCGGCGACGTCACCCGCGCCTGGGGCAAGGGTTTCTGGAGCCTCTTGGCCTTCACCACCCAGATGGCCGTGATCCTGGCCATGGGCTACGTGCTGGCCACCGCGCCGCTGACCGACCGCCTGCTCAACCGCATCGTCAGCCACGTGCACCGTCCGCATACCGCCATCATCGTCGCGACGCTGGTCGGCGGCGTGGGCAGCTACCTGAACTGGGGCTTCGGTCTGGTCATCGGCGGCATCGTCGCCAAGAAGCTGGCGCTGAAGGTCAAGGGCGTGCACTACCCGCTGATCATCGCCGCGGCCTATAGCGGCTTCACGATGTACGGCCTGGGCCTGTCCGCCAGCATCCCGGTGCTGGTCGCCACTCCCGGCCACCCCACCTCCAAGCAGATGGGCACCATCCCGCTGTCGGAAACCATCTTCTCGGTACCCATGCTGATCACCAGCCTGGTCATCATCATCACGCTGCCGCTGCTCAACGCCTGGCTGCACCCCAAGAAGGGCGAGAAGATCGTTGAAGTGGACCCGGGCATCGACCGCGACGCCAATGCATCCAGCGCCGTCGAAGACATGCTGGAAAAGGGCACCATCGCCTCGAAGCTGAACAACAGCCGTATCCTCTCCATGCTGATCGGCGCGCTGGGCATCGCCTACGTGACGTTCCACTTCATGGACGGCGGTTCGCTGGACCTGAACCTGATCAACTTCATCATCCTGTTCCTGGGCATCATCCTGCTGGGCACGCCGGCCGCCTACGTGGCCAAGCTGACCGAAGGCATCAAGACGATCTCCGGGATCATCCTGCAATATCCGTTCTACGCCGGCATCATGGCCATCATGGCCGCCTCCGGCCTGGTGACGTCGATCTCGCAGGTGTTCGTGGACTTCGCCACGCCGGCAACCCTGCCGTTCTGGGGCCTGATCAGTTCGTTCTTCATCAACTTCTTCGCCCCGTCTGCCGGCGGCCACTGGGTCATCCAGGGTCCGTTCATGATCGACGCGGCCAAGGAAATCGGCAGCGCGCTGAACCAGACGACCATGGCCGTCATGCTGGGCAACGCCTGGAACGACCTGGTGCAGCCCTTCTGGATCCTGCCGGCGCTGGCCTTGTCGAAACTCAAGCTGCGTGACGTGATGGGCTATACCGTCATCATGATGCTGTGGGTCGGCGTGATCCACATCACCGCCGTGCTGGCCTGGGGCTACGCCACGCACTGATTGCCCGCGTATTCATCGAACAGACAGGAACTGATATGAGCAAACCGACTGCGTATCTCGTCACCGGCGGCAGCGCCGGGATTGGCGCCGCCATCATCCGCATGCTGCTGGATGCGGGCCACAAGGTGGTCAACATCGACTACCGCCTGCCCGAGAATCCGCCGGCCGGGTTGGTCTCGTATCAGGCCGACCTGACCGACGAAGCACGCACCAAGGAAGTCGCCGGCGAAGTCACCGCCGCCTACAACATCGTGGGCCTGGTGAACAACGCGGGCGCGACGCGCCCCGGCACGGCCGACACGGCCACGCTGGCGGATCTGGACTATGTGGTGAACCTGCATCTGCGCACCGCGCTGATTCTGGTGCAGGCCGCGCTGCCCGCCATGCGCGAAGCCGGCTTCGGCCGCATCGTGAACATGTCGTCGCGCGCCGCATTGGGCAAGCCGGACCGCGTGGTCTATTCGGCCACCAAGGCCGGCCTGGTGGGCCTGACCCGCACGCTCGCCATGGAACTGGGCGGCGACGGCATCACCGTCAACGCCATCGGCCCCGGCCCCATCGCGACCGACCTCTTCACCAAGAGCAACCCGGCCGGCGCCCCGCAGACCGAACGCATCATCAACAGCATCGTCGTCAAGCGCCTGGGCACGCCGGAAGACGTGGCGCGCGCCGCCATGTTCTTCCTGTCGCCCGACAATGGTTTCGTGACCGGCCAGATGCTGTACGTGTGCGGCGGCACGACGCTGGGCGTCGCCCCGATCTGAGCCCGGCCGCCATGCCCGCCCAGCCCCGCCTCCTGCCGTGCCGCCCGGTTCGCCTAGCGGCGCAGCAGCGCGTGGTTGATCTGGTCGGCGGCGTGGCGCAAGGGCGGCAGGAACGCCTCCAGCATGGCCTCGCGCGAGAAGCGGTTGGAATGCCCGCTGACGTTCATCGCGGCGATCACCCGGCCGCTGCGGTCGATGATGGGCACCGCCACCGACTGCAGGCCCGGCTCCAGTTCCTGGGCCACGCAGGCATAGCCGTCGGCGCGCACGCCAGCCAGCACGCGCTTGAGTTCGGCGATGTCGGTCACGGTGTCGGCGGTGTAGGGCCGGATCTGGCTCAGGGCCAGCACCCGGTCCAGTTCGGCCTCCGGCAAACCGGCCAGCAGCACGCGGCCCATCGACGTCACCCAGGCCGGCAGGCGGCTGCCCACGGCCAGGTTGATGGTCATGACCTTGTGCGTGGACAGGCGCAGGATGTAGACGATGTCCGCGCCTTCCAGCACGGACACGGAGCAGGACTCGCGCGTGAGCTCGGCCACTTCTTCCATGTAGGGCAGCGCCAGGTTCCACAGCGGCGTGCCCGACAGGTAGGCGTAGCCCAGCTCCAGGATGCGCGGCGTGAGCGCGAATTTGCGGTCCTCGACGGTGACGTAGCCCAGATGTTCCAGGGTCAGCAGGATGCGGCGCGCACCGGCGCGGGTCAGCCCCGTGACGGCCGCCACTTCGGACAGCGTCATCTGCGAACGGTTCGGGCCGAAGGCCCGGATCACCGACAGGCCACGCGCGAACGATTGCACGTAACTGTCGCTGGGTTGCTGGGTGTCAAGCTCCGCCATCCGTCCGGTCTCACGAGAAAAAAGCTCGCCGCTGGCGAGCCGTCCGTTGCTCTCAAAGGCAACGCAAAACGATGGAGATTGCACCGCGCTGGCTCGCCTTGACGCTATGCAGTCCCCATGAAACGATGTTCTTCAGAAGAACGAAAGTTCTAATGAAGAACAAATTATGACACGCCACCTATGAGCGAACATCATGATCTCTAAGCTTGTTGCAAGCGCGGCGGCCGCCCTGGCGGACGTACCCGACGGCGCCACCGTCATGATCGGCGGCTTCGGCACTGCCGGCCAGCCCATGGAATTGATCGACGCCCTGCTCGAACAGGGCGCGAAAGACCTGGTCATCATCAACAACAACGCCGGCAACGGCACCACGGGCCTTGCCGCCTTGCTGGGCGCGAACCGCGTGCGCAAGATCATCTGCTCGTTCCCCCGCCAGGTGGACTCGCAGATCTTTGACGGCCTGTACCGCAGCGGCAAGATCGAACTGGAACTGGTGCCCCAAGGCAACCTGGCCGAGCGCATCCGCGCCGCCGGCGCCGGCATCGGCGCGTTCTTCTCGCCCACCGGCTACGGCACCCCGCTGGCCGACGGCAAGGAAGTCCGCGAAATCAACGGCCGCCACTACGTGCTGGAATACCCCCTGCACGCCGACTACGCGCTGATCAAGGCCGAACGCGGCGACCGCTGGGGCAACCTGGTCTACCGCAAGACCGCCCGCAACTTCGGCCCCATCATGGCCAGCGCCGCGCGCGTGGCCGTGGCGCAGGTGCGTGAAGTGGTCGAGCTGGGCACGCTGGACCCCGAAACCGTCGTCACCCCCGGCATCTTCGTGCAGCGCGTCGTGCAGATCGACGCCAAGGAGCAGCAATGAGCACCAAACTGACCCGCGACCAGATCGCCGCCCGCGTCGCGCAGGACATCCCTGAAGGCGCCTACGTCAACCTGGGCATCGGCCTGCCCACGCTCGTCGCCAACCACTTGCCGGCCGACCGCGAAGTCATCCTGCATACCGAAAACGGCATGCTGGGCATGGGCCCCGCCCCCGCCAAGGGCGAGGAAGACTACGACCTGATCAACGCCGGCAAGCAGCCCGTCACCGAACTGCCCGGCTGCTCATTCTTCCATCACGCTGATTCGTTCGCCATGATGCGCGGCGGCCACCTGGACATCTGCGTGCTGGGCGCCTTCCAGGTGTCGCAGCACGGCGACCTGGCCAACTGGCACACGGGTGCGCCGGATGCCATCCCCGCCGTGGGCGGCGCGATGGACCTGGCCATCGGCGCCAAGGACGTCTTCGTGATGATGGAACTGCAGACCCGCGAAGGCCAGAGCAAGCTGGTCGAAGCCTGCACCTACCCGCTGACCGGCGTGCGCTGCGTGTCGCGCGTGTACACGGACGTGGCGGTGTTCGACATCCGCGCAGACGGCGTGACCGTCATCGACATGTTCGGCGACGTCACCGCCGACGAGCTGCTGGCCCTGACCGGCCTGCCGCTGAAGTTTTCCGCCTGATTTTTTTGCCGATACGCCGCCCGTGGCTGATGCCGGGGCGGCCTCTCTGGAGAGTCCATCATGTTGTTCATGGTTCAAATGCAAGTCAATCTGCCCGTCGACATGCCGGCCGAACGCGCCGACAAGCTCAAGGCCGACGAAAAGGCCCTGGCGCAGCAACTGCAGCGCGACGGCAAGTGGAAGGAGTTGTGGCGCGTGGTCGGCCGCTATGCCAACGTCAGCATCTTCGACGTGGAAAGCAACGACGAACTGCACACGCTGCTGGCCTCCCTGCCGCTGTTCCCGTACATGGACATCAACGTCACGGCGCTGGCGCGCCACCCGTCGGCCATCTGAAACGACAGGAGTTCCCATGCCCTACATCATCGAAACGTTCGATAAGCCCAACCACCAGGAAGTGCGCCAACAGCATCGCGCGGCGCACCTGGAATACCTGGACGCCAACAAGCAGTTGCTGCTGGCGTGCGGCGCCAAGCTGCAGGACGACGGCAAGGATGCCGGCGGCGGCCTGTACATCGTTGACCTGGACACGCGCGAAGCCGCGCAGCAGTTCATCGACGCCGACCCGTTTTCGCAAGCCAAGCTCTTCGACCGCGTGACCATCACGCGCTGGCGCAAAGCCTACGTCGACGGCACCTGCTACCTGTAATCCCGAAGCGGCCGCCCTTTGCGCGGCCGCGGCTTCATCCGAGGTAATCCCACATGGCTTACGCCGAACTCAGCCAGGCACGGCTGTTCTACGTCATCGATGGCCCGGCCGACGCGCCGGTGCTGGTGCTCTCCAATTCGCTGGGCACCTGCTCCGACATGTGGGCCCGCCAGATCTCCGAACTGACCAAGCACTTCCGCGTGCTGCGCTACGACACCCGTGGCCACGGCAAGTCCTCGATCCCCGACGGTGAATACACCTTCGAACAACTGGCAGGCGACGTCGCCGAACTGCTGGCGCACCTGGGCATCAAACGCGCCCACTTCTGCGGTCTGTCGATGGGCGGCCCCACCGGCATCGCGCTGGCGCTGGCGCACCCGCAGCTCGTCTCCAAGCTGATCCTGTGCAACACCGCAGCGCGCATCGGCTCGGCCGAAGGCTGGAGCACGCGCATCGGCGCAGTCGCCGAGCAGACCCTGGAAAAAATGGCCCCCACGCTCGTCGAGCGCTGGCTGACCGACGACTACCGCGCCGCCGAACCGGGCCTGACGCAAGTGCTGATCGACATGCTGCGCCGCACGCCGGACGCCGGCTATTCGGCCAACTGCGCCGCCCTGCGCGACGCCGACTACCGCCCGCAGGTCTCAGCCATCGCCGCGCCCACGCTCGTCATCAGCAGCACGCACGACCTGGCCGCCACGCCCGCCCAAGGCAAAGAGCTGGCCGCCGCCATCACGGGCGCCCGCTATGTCGAACTGAACACCTCCCACATCTCGAACTGGGAGCAACCGGAAGCCTTCACCCGCGCGGTCGTCGACTTCCTGACGGAGTAACCGCATGCAGCGCTGGAAACACCGGCCCGAAGGCTCCAACTGGGGCGACTTCGGACCCGACGACCAACTTGGCCGCCTGAACTTCATCACCGAAGAACAGGTCTTGAAGGGCGCGCGCGAAATCCGCGCCGGCAAGACGTTCTGCCTGTCGCTGCCGCTGGACCTGCCCGGCGGCAACGTGCTCAACCCGCGCCGCCACCCGCCGCAACTCAGCCCCACCCGGCTGGCGGACACGCCCTACCTGAACTTCCCGCTGAAGAACGTCAACCCGGATGCGGTGGACGTGCTGAGCGACGACCAGGTGCTGCTGTCCATGCAGTACTCCACCCAGTGGGACGCGCTGGCGCACGTGGGTGCGCTGTTTGACGCCGACGGCGATGGCAAGCCCGAACTGCGCTACTACAACGGCTTCCAGGCCGGCGTGGACGTCGTCGGCCCGGCCGATGGCGACCACACGGGTTGCGGCTGCAACAGCGGCGGCCCGTCGGCCGCGCTGAAGCTGGGCGTGGAGAACCTGGCGCAGAAAGGCATGCAAGGACGCGGCGTGCTGGTGGACCTGTTCCGCCACTACGGGCCCGGCCGCACGCTGATCGGCCACGCCGAACTGATGCACGTGCTGGAGACGGACGGCATCACGGTCGAGCGCGGCGACATGCTGGTGCTGCGCACCGGCTACGCCGAGGCCGTCGTCGCCATGAACGGCACGCCGGACCCCGAGGTGCTGCACACCTACGGCGCCGCGCTGGACGGCACCGATGCCGCGCTCCTGCAATGGATTACGGATAGCGGCATCGCCGCCATCTGCGCCGACAACTATGCGGTCGAGGCCTACCCCGCCCGCGAGAAAACCGGCCCGCGCGCCATGCTGCCGCTGCACCACCATTGCCTCTTCAAGCTGGGCCTGCCGCTGGCAGAGCTGTGGTATCTGAAAGACCTGGCCGACTTCCTGCATGCGAACGGACGCCATCACTTCATGCTGACCGCCCCGCCGCTGCGCCTGCCGCACGCGATCGGTTCCCCAGTCACGCCGATCGCTACCGTCTAGGATGCGCAAAGCCCCCGAAAGGGGGCTTTTTTGTGAAGCCGTCGAAAAGGGAGGGGGGCTGGGAAACCGTCGAAAAGGGACGGGGGCTAGGAAACCGTCGATCCGTAGGATGGGTGGAGCGCGAGGGACCTTACGCAAGGACTCGATGATGCAGCGCGCGTAACCCATCAGGCAGCGGTCGCGTTGTGGCCGTAACTGCCAAGAAATCACCGCCGCTTGATGGGTTGCGCGCGCTGCATATTGGCGTTTTTGCCCAGCTTTTCTCGCGCTTCACCCATCCTACGATCCCATCAAGACTGGTCAGCCCTTCAGGCACGTGCTCATGAAGGTCTTGCGCTTGTCGCCCGTCAGCTTCTGTTCGCCGGCCGTGGCATTGCAGTCCTTCATCTTCTGCTGCTGCGGCGTCAGTTGCTTGGCGGGCGCGGGGGCCTCGCCTTTCAGGCAGCTGCTCATGTAGGTCTTGCGATCGTCGCCCGTCTTGCCGGTTGCCGACTTGTTGCAGTCGGCCATGCGCTGCTGTTGCGGCGTGGGCGTCTTGGCGGACGCGGGAGCGGCGGGGGTCTGCGCATACGCGCCGAAAAAACATGCGGACAACACGAGGGCCGAGGCCAACTGGCTAGTACGGGAAAGCATGAGTTTCTCCCTTGAACGTTATGCGCCCGGTTGGCGCAAGGACGCGCTTGACGCTGGGCGGCACGATCTGCCGGCCACTTGCCGGCCCGGTCATCATCGAACAAAGCGACAGGCTTCGCAAGCGCGGAAAGGTTAAGAAAAGCCAGGAAACCGCGCCCGATTCGTTCAGCTTTTCGACAGCAGAAACTCCCAAGCTAGAGACATTCCGATGCATTTGTGCCATCCCCCATCGAATCTGGGAACATGCCGCGCAACCTGTTACCCATTCATCCTTTTGACCCGTTGTGCCCGGCTGCGGAAAGGTGTGAGATACAGCTGTCCGCGCGATACGCGGGCGGCGAAGACGGCGGCGCGGACAAGCAGGCGCCCCGGCGCCAGCGTCCCAGGAGACCATCCATGAAACTCGCCGTTGCCTCTCTCGTCTTGCTTGCCGGCCTGTCCGGCGCCGCCGGCGCGCAAAGCCTGGCCTACGGCGTCACCCTGGGCAACGTGCAGGCGGTGCGCGACATCAACATGAACGTATCCACCATCACGGGGTCGCTGGCCAATCAATCGGGCCGGCCCATCTCCAGCGCGGTCCTGACCTTTGTGCTGTATGACGCGCAAGGGCGCGAAGTGGGCCGGGTAAACGACGACGTCATCGGCCCGATGGCGCCGGGACAGATCCGGCTGGTGAAGGCGATCACGCCGCTGCAGTTCACCCGTGTCACCGTGCTGGACATCCGAGCCCAATAGGGTGTTAGCCCCCACGCTTCGCGCGCTATGCGCGCTCTCTGCCCCCCGAGGGGGCTCCCCCGCCTTGGGGCGGCCCGGCGGCGGGGGTGTTAGCCCCCACGCTTCGCGCGCTATGCGCGCTCTGTGCCCCCCAAGGGGGCTCCCCCGCCTTGGGGCGGCCCGGCGACGGGGGGGTTAGCCCCCACGCTTCGCGCGCTACGCGCGCGCTCTGTCTTCACGGGGAAAAAAACCCTTCTGCAGTCAGGGTTTAGACAGGGGGTTGTAGGGTCAAATATGGGAAAATTCCGCTTGTCGACTCGATAACAGGGGCTTCCACACGAAGCCCCTTATTGCGTCTGTCGGCGTGCCAGCAGGCCTGGCCTTGTTACTAGGAAGTGAAGATCATGTTCCCAAAAAGACTCACCGAAGGCTATCAATCGTTCCTGGAGGGCCGTTTCCATTCGGAAAGCAGCCGCTATCAGAAACTGGCCGAACTGGGCCAAAGCCCGGAAATCCTGCTTATCGGCTGCTGCGATTCCCGCGTGTCCCCCGAAGTGATCTTCGATGCCGGCCCGGGCGAGATGTTCGTGGTGCGCAACGTCGCCAACCTGGTGCCGCCCTGTGAGCCCGACTCTGAATCGTCCTATCACGGCACCAGCGCCGCGATCGAATTCGCGGTCAACGGGTTGAACGTCAAGCACATCGTCGTGCTGGGCCACGCGTCCTGCGGGGGCATCCGCTCGTTCTTCGACGACGCCAAGCCCCTGTCCAAGGGCGACTTCATCGGCAAGTGGATGTCGCAGATCGAGCCCGTGGCCGAACGCCTGGGCCCCGGCTCCGGCGACCGCCAAGCCAAGCTCAAGCGCCTGGAACTGGCCGTAGTCGAACACAGCCTGAACAACCTGATGACGTTCCCGTCCATCCGCCGCCGCGTGGAAAAGGGCGACCTGGAACTGCACGGCACCTACTTCGGCGTGGCCACGGGCGTGCTGTTCCTGCGCGACCCGGAAACCGGCGAATTCGAGCCTTGCCTGGAAACCGGCATCAACGGCTAACCGCCGCCGCGGCCGGCGCTGCGCTTACACCCGGTAAGCCTGCGCCAGCCGCTCGTAGTTGTTCTTCAGGATGATCCCCGCGTAGTAGACGTGTTCGCGCATCAGGTCTTCGGCGCGCGCGCCGTCACGCGCGATGATCGCGTTGACGATCCGGTGGTGATCATCGTGCGAGCGCAGGATGATGCCGTGGTCTTCCCACAGGATGATGCGGTCCGACGCATAGGGGATGGCCTGCGCCTGCGTAGCGAAGCGCTTGACCCACGGGTTGCCCGCCGCCTCGAGGATGCCGTTGTGCAAGGTGATGTTCACCTTCTGGTAGGGCAAATGGTCCTCGGCCAGCAGCACCCCTTTCGCCAGGATCCGGTCGCCCTCGTCCAGGCAGTTCTTCAATACCGCCACCGCGTCGTTGCTTAGCCCGCGCAAGGCCGCCTGCCGACAGGCCAGCCCTTCCAGCGCGGCGCGCACTTCGTATGCCGCCACGATCTCGCCGATGTCATAGGCGCGCACGGTGTAGCCGCGCTTGGGCAGATGCTCCAGCAGACCTTCATTGCCCAGCGTCGCCAGCGCGGCGCGCACCGGCGTGCGCGACACCCCCAGTTTCTCGGCCAGCGGGATTTCTTCCAGACGGGCGCCGGGGCTGAATTGGCCGTGCAGCACCCAGTCCCGCAGCGTATCGGTAACGTGTTGAGATAGCGTGTCCATGACCGCATTGTATACATGAAGGATACATGCGGCGACTTTCTCACCAGCGTCCTACGCGCTTTCCCTAGTGTCTAGGCCCTACATCAAACGATGCTCAGGGTAAGCACCTATACCTGCGCCCACTCCATGTATACATAATCGCAAAAAATTGAAATCAGCGGCCTTGCCTCCCCAGGCAGACGGCACGCCAATCAGGAGACAGCATGTCCAATGTATCCACGCCCCCCGCGCTTGGCGCGGCCTCCCGTCTTGCGCTCGTGACCGGCGGCGGCGGGGGCATCGGCGCCACGATCTGCCAGGAGCTGGCGCGCGCGGGATTCCGTGTCGTGGTGTCGGACGTGGACGCCGTGCGCGCCCGCCGCGTGGCCGATGAACTGGGTGCGCCGCACGCCGCCCACGCTTTCGACGTCAGCGATGAAGCCGCGGTCGAAGGCGCATTCGACGCCATTGAAGCGCAGCACGGCCCGATCGCCGTGCTGGTCAGCGCCGCCGGGCTGCTGCTGTTCCAACCCGACGGCGAGCGCCCGCTCATCAAGGACACCACGCTGGACATCTGGGAGCGCAGCTTTGCCGTCAACGCGCGCGGCGTCTTCCTGTGCGGCCGCGCCTACCTGCGCCGGCGTGAAGCCGCGCCGCTGGCGCATGGCCGCATCGTCACCTTCACGTCGGTGGCCGCGCAGTTGGGCGGCTACCGTTCCAGCGCCTCGTACATCGCCGCCAAATCCGCCGTGCTGGGCCTGACCAAAGCGATGGCGCGCGAATCCGCGCACCTGGGCGTCACCGTCAACGGCATCGCGCCCGGCCTGATCGACACCGACATGCTGCGCAGCACGGTCACCAGCAGCGGCGCGCTGGCCGCCGCCGCGCAGGCGATCCCGCTGGGCCGCATCGGCACCGTGGAAGACGTGGCTGCCGCCGTGCGCTTCCTGGCATCCGAAGAGGCCGGCTACATCACCGGCAGCGTGATCGACGTGAACGGCGGCTACCGCATGCAGTAAGGGGTGCCGGCAGCCTGCCGGCCTATGCAGCAAAGCGCCGCACACACAGGCGCGCTTTCCAAAAAGACGGGAGACAAATCATGAATCAACGTAGTCGCTTCGCGGCCGCCGCGGCGCTGTGCGCGTGGGCCTTATCGACCAGCGCGCAAGCGCAGCAAGAGCCGGGCATCACGGACAAGACCATCAAGATCGGCCTGTTCGCGCCGCTGTCCGGCAGCGGCATGGCCTATGGCTTTGACGTGTTGAACGCCGCCAAGATGTGGTACGCCAAGGTCAACAAGGAAGGCGGCGTGCACGGCCGCCAGATCGAACTCGTCATCGAAGACGACCGCTGCAACGCCAATGACCTGGTCGCCGCGGTGAAAAAGCTCAATGAGCAGGACAAGGTGTTCCTCTTGAACGGCGGTTCGTGTTCGGCGGCGGTCGTGGCGTCGCGCGAATACGTCGAACGCGAGAAGGTGCCGCTCGTCATGCTGAACGCCTCGGGCGACGGCGCGCTGTACCCGCCGTCCAAGTACATCTACGGCGCCTTCTCGATCTCGCAACACGCCGTGGGCGGTTCCATGGTGCAGTTCGCGTCCGAACACCTGAAAGCCAGGAAGATCGGCTACATCAACCACGACGACGCCTACGGCGGCTGGAACCTCGAGGCAGCGCAAGCCCAGGCCAAGCAGTTGGGCGACCTGGGCCTGCAAGTGCAGTCGGTGAATCCCAACATCACCGACGTCACCGCGCCCATGCTGAAGATCCGCGCAGGCAACCCCGACGTGCTGCTGCTGACCACCTACGCCCGCCCCGCCGCCCTCATCATCAAGAAGGCGCAGGAACTGGGCTGGAACAAGCCCATCGTGCTGGCCGTGAACGGCACCGCCGACCTGAAGCAGTTGGTGGAGAACGTAGGCAACAAGGACGCCTTCAAGAACGTCTACATCCAGGACGTGCTGTCCGACTTGCCCGGCGGCCCCAAGCTGACCTGGGTGTACGACATGTACAAGCAGTCCTACCCCGACCTGGCCGCCAAGCCCGGCCATCCGCAGACGTACATGCCCTACGGCCTGCCGCCCGCGATGGCGGTGGTGAACGCGCTGAAGGCCGCCGGCCCGCAACCCACGCGCGAAAAGGTCTTGCAGGCGCTCGAAACGATGAAGTTCGATTCGGGCGTCATGGCCGGCCCCATCGAGTTTGGTCCGAACGACCGCGCCGCGCAGGAATCCGCCATCTACATCAAGTTCGACGGCACCGGCATGACGCTCATCCCCGGCGCCTTCAAGAGCGTCTGGCAATACCAGAAGTAGGCCTGCGGCCTGTCACAGACCGAGCCCGCGCCGTGGCGCAGCACCGCGCGGGCCGCCGGAGAACATCATGAGCTTTGCCGATTTCTGGTTGTTCCTGCAGCAGGGGGTGCTGTCGGGACTGGTGACGGGCAGCGTGTACGCGCTGCTGGCCGTCGCCGTCGTCATCATCTTCAAGACAACAGACGTACCCAATTTCGCCCAGGGCGAGATCTTCATGGTGGGCGGCTACATCGCCCTGTTCCTGACGCTGGTGATGGGCTGGCCCTACCTGGTTGTCATCCCCGTCACGCTGGCCGCAGTAGCCCTCGTGTCGGGCCTGTTCCAGCGTGTCGTGATGGAACGCGTCATCGCCTCCAAAGGCGTGGGCGTGCAGATGGTCATCGCCACGCTGGGGCTAGCCTATGCGCTGAAGGGCCTGGTGCGGCAAACGGGCCTGGGCGATACGCCGCGCTCGCTCCCGCCGCTGGCCCCGACCGACGCCATCATCATCGGCGACGCGGTGCTGACGCAACTGGACATCGTGATCTTCGCGGTGGCGGTGGGCGTCATGCTGCTGCTGTTCGCGATGTTCACGTACACCCGCGTCGGCCGCGCCATGCGTGCCGTCGGCATGAACCCCAAGGCCGCGCGGCTGACGGGCGTGAACCTGACCCGCATCCGCATGATGGTGTGGGCGCTGTCCGGCCTGATCTCGGCCGTGGCCGCGCTGCTGATCACCCCCAAGATCCTCATCACGCCGGACATCGGCCACATCGCCATCCTGGCCTACGCCGCCGCCATCGTGGGCGGCATCACCAGCCTGCCCGGCGCGGTGGTGGGCGGTTTCGTGATCGGCGTGGCCGAGAACCTGGTGGGGCTGTTCATTTCGACCAATGCCATCGTGGTTGCCCCGTTCGTGGCCATCATGGTCGTGCTGCTGCTGCGTCCGCAAGGCCTCTTGGGCGGCAAACTGCAGGTGAAGAAAGTATGAGCAACAAGATCGATCGCACCTTGCTGGCGCTGATGGCCGTGACGCTGGCGGCCCTGCCCTTCCTGGCCAGCGGCTATGTCATCTATGTCGTCAACCTGCTGATGGTCTTCGTCGTGCTGGCGCTAGGCCTGCATCTGGTCATCGGCGAAACCGGGCAGTTCGCGCTGTCGCATGCCGCGTTCTATGGCGTGGGCATCTACACCGCGGGTCTCATCAACAACCTGTGGCATCCGCCGTTCTTCATCTCGATCATCGCGGGCGGGTTGCTGGCGGCCGCGCTCGGCTACCTGATCGGCGCGCTGGCGCTGCGCATGCGCGACATCTATCTGGCGTTGTCGACCTTCGCGTTCGGCGAGGCCATGCAGTGGGTGTTTCTAAACTGGCAGTCGGTCACCAACGGGTCGAACGGCTTCCGGATATCGCCGGCCACGCTGTTCGGCTACGAACTGGTTTCCGACCTGAAGGCCTATCCCTTTGTCGTGCTGATCGCCGCACTCTTGCTGTGGGCCACCATCGCATTGTCACGCTCGCAACTGGGATCGGCGTTTCGCGCGGTACGGGAAAGCGACGTGGCGGCCCAGGCGATGGGCGTGAACGTCAACGCCATCAAGCGCACCGCCTTCACGCTATCGGCCGCCTATGCAGGGATCGCCGGGGGCATGTACACCACATTCGCGTCGTTCATCCACCCGGAAAGCCTGGGTTTCCAGACCACCATCCTGATCCTCACGATGGTGGTGGTGGGCGGCATCGGCTCGGTACGCGGCGCCATCGCGGGCGCGCTGGCATTCGGATTGATCTCTGAACTGCTGCGCCAGGCGCTGTCGTTCCAGGAAATCATCTACGGCGTCATCCTGATGGGCTTCATGATGTTCGCCCCCAAGGGCCTGTTCGCCGGCCGCGACGCGCGCCGCCGTGCGCCGCCTCCGGCCGCCCCGCTACCCGCGGCCTCGCGTTCCGACGCAGGCGCCGCCAAAGCCACGCAAAGGAGCGCGGCATGAGCCACCCACCCTATCTGGACGTCCAGGGCCTGACCGTGAAGTTCGGCGGCCTGACCGCCATCAACGGTCTGTCCATGCAAGTGGAGCGCGGCCGCATCCACGCGCTGATCGGCCCCAACGGCGCCGGCAAATCCACCACCTTCAATTGCATCTCGCGCTACTACCGCCCCAGCAGCGGCAGCATCCAATTCAATGGCACGGACATCACGAAGAAGAAGCCGCATGAAATGGCGGCGCTGGGTGTGGCCCGCACATTTCAGAACCTGGAGCTGTTCGGCGCGTTGAGCGTGCGTGAGAACGCGCTGCTGGGTACCTATGCGCACGGCGCGGACCGCGCCGGAAAGCTGCTGCGCCCGGCGGCGGCCGAAGCGCGCGAGCGCGTCGAGCATCTGCTGGAACGCGTCGGTCTGGCCGATTTCCTGGACACACCGGCGTGCAGCCTGGACTTCGGCCGCCAGAAGATGCTGGAGCTGGCGCGCGCGCTGGCGATTTCGCCCAAGCTGCTGCTGCTGGACGAGCCGGCGGCAGGCCTGCGCAACCGCGAGATCGAAACGCTGGACCGCCTGCTGACCGAGCTGTGCGAACGCGATGGCATCACCGTGCTGCTGGTGGAGCACGTCATGCAGCTGGTGATGTCGATTTCGGACCGCATCACCGTCATGTCCTTCGGCGAGAAGATCGCCGAAGGCACGCCCGCGGAAGTGCGCAGCAACGCCCGCGTGATCGAAGCCTATCTGGGCAAAGGAGCCGCAGGTGGCTGACATTCTTCTTGAAGTCGATGCGGTCTCGGCCGCCTACGGCAATATCCGCGCATTGCAGGACGTATCGCTGAAAGTGCCGCAAGGCGCCATCGTCGCGCTGCTGGGCGCCAACGGCGCGGGCAAGTCCACCACGCTCAACGTGGTCTCGCGCCTGGTCGCACCCACGGCGGGCAGCGTGCGTTTCGCAGGCGAGGCCATACACCGGCTGCCGGCGGACGCCGTGGTGGGCCGCGGCATCGTGCAAGTGCCGGAGGGCCGCGAAATCTTCCGCGACATGAGCGTGCGCGAAAACCTGGAAATGGGCGCCTACCTGCGCCGCGACCGTGCGGCGGTGAAGCAGGACCTGGACATGGTGTGCGACACCTTCCCGCGCCTGCGCGAGCGTTTCGAACAAAAGGCCGCCACGCTGTCGGGCGGCGAACAGCAGATGCTGGCGACGGGCCGCGCAATGATGGCGCGGCCACGCATGATCCTGCTGGACGAGCCGTCGATGGGGCTGTCGCCGCTGGTGGTCGAACAGATCTTCGACATCGTGCTGCGGCTGAACCGCGAACAGGGCATCACCATCCTGCTGGTGGAACAGAACGTGAAACTGGCGCTATCGGTCTCCAGCTACGCCTACATCCTTGAGAACGGCGAAATTGCGCTGGAGGGCGAATCCGCCATGCTTGCCAGCGACGAAGGCGTGCAGCGCGCCTATCTGGGCGCATGACGCGCCGCGAAGGACAGACCATGACATCCATCAAAGACAAGCGGGTCCTCGTCACCGGCGCCGGGCGCGGCCTGGGCGCCACCATCGCGCACGGCTTCGCCGGCCAAGG
>NZ_JBYOKH010000064.1:0-37323 GCF_057799415.1 Achromobacter sp. 18P8.1.1
GGGGGGGGGGGGGGGGGGGGGGGGGGGGGGGGGGGGGGGGGGGGGGGGGGCGGGGGCCCCCCCCCCCCCCCCCCCCCCCCACGCCGGCACCGCACGCGCATCGCCTTGGCGCCCGGCGTGCCTGAACGCTTTCACGGCGCCTTCACCGAACGCACCGGCATCGCGTTGCTGGAGGGCTACGGGTCGACCGAAACCAATTTCGCGCTGGGCGGAACCCTGGCCGAGCAACGGGCCGGCACGATGGGCCGCGTCGCGCCGGAATTCGACGCGATGGTGGCCGACGAACACGACGCGCCCGTGCCCGATGGCGAACCCGGGGAATTGCTGCTGCGGGCGACGCCGCCCTTTGCGGTGGCGACCGGCTACTTCGGCATGGACGACAAGACGGTCGAAGCCTGGCGCAACCTGTGGTTCCACACGGGCGACCGCGTGGTCCGCGACGCCGATGGCTACTTTCGTTTCCTGGACCGCATGAAGGACGCGATCCGCCGCCGCGGCGAGAACATCTCGTCCTACGAAGTGGAGCAGGTGCTGCTGGCGCATCCTGCCGTGGCGGTCGTGGCGGTCTACGCGGTGCGTTCCGACCTGGCCGAGGACGAGGTGATGGCGGCCTTGGTCTACAAGCCCGGCCAGTCCTTGACGCACGCGGCCCTGCTGGATTTCTGCCAGCCCCGCATGCCGTATTTCGCGGTGCCGCGTTATCTGCGCGTGCTGGACGATCTGCCGCGCACTGAAAACGGCAAGGTCCGCAAGTTCCGCTTGCGGGAAGAAGGCATCACCGGCGACACCTGGGACCGGGACGCCGCGGGTTATCGCGTGGCGCGATAGCGTGAACCGGCGCTTGCGCGCCATTGAACATTCAAAAATCCAAGGGGCGGCAATGACGATGGCATACAAGGGGGCGGCGTTGTCCGCCGGCGACGAGGCAAAAAGAAAGCGGACCCGGCGCGTAGTGATGGCCTCCGTCGCGGGCAACGCGATGGAGTGGTACGACTTTTTCATCTATGGCACGGCCGCGGCGCTGGTCTTCGGCGAGCTGTTCTTTCCCAAAGGCACCGACCCGCTGCTGGGCACGATGGGCGCGTTCGCCGGTTTTGCCGTGGGCTTCCTGGCGCGCCCACTGGGCGGCGTGATCTTCGGCCACATCGGCGACCGCTACGGCCGCAAGCTCGCGCTGGAATGGACGCTGGGGCTGATGGGGGCGGCCACGTTCCTGATCGGCTTGCTGCCCACTTATGAGCAGGTCGGCTTCTGGGCCCCCGTGGCGATGGTGGTGCTGCGCATGCTGCAAGGCGCAGCCGCCGGGGGCGAGTGGGGCGGCGGCGTGCTGCTCATCAGCGAAGCGGTCGGCGGCAAGCGGCGCGGCTACTTCTCGTCGTTCAGCCAATTGGGCGTGGCAGGCGGCTTCGTGTTGTCGTCGGCGGTCTTCATGCTGGCCCAGCAACTGCCGCAGGAATCGTTCATGAGCTGGGGCTGGCGCCTGCCATTCCTGCTGAGCGTGCTGATCTTCGGCGTGGGCCTGTACATCCGCAAGCACATCCCCGAAAGCGAAGAGTTCGTGCAGGCCAAGAAGACGGCCAAGCGCGGCATGCCGGCCGTGGAAGTCTTTCGCCGCTATCCGCGCCAGGTGCTGACTGCAATGGGCCTGCGCGTGGCCGAGAACGGCGGCTCATACATTTTCCTGGCGTTTGCGCTGGCCTATGGCAAATTCCTGGGCATACCCAATGACGTCATGCTGGGCGGCGTGCTGGCGTCGATGTTCATCGAACTGGGCTCGCTGGTGTGGTTCGGCCACTTGTCCGACCGCATCGGGCGCCGCGCGGTGTACCTGATCGGCTCGGCCGGCCTGGTGCTGGTGGCGTTTCCCTTTTTCTGGCTGGTGCAGACGAAGGAACCCGTATGGATCTTCCTGGCCTTCTTCCTGGGCAACACGGTCTGCCACGCCGCCATGATCGGCACGCAGCCCGCGTACTTCGCTGAACTTTTCCCGGCCGAAGTCCGCTACACGGGTCTGGCGCTGGGGCACGAACTGGCGTCTGTGTTCGCGGGCGGCTTGTCGCCGCTGATCGCCATGGCGCTGCTGCGCAAGTATGAATCGGCCACGCCGGTCGCGTGGTTCCTGGTGGGCATGGCCGCCATCACGGTGATTACCTTGCTGCTGACGCGCGAGCCGCCGCGCGAGGACACGGAATGAGTGGGGACCCTCGCCCGGGCATCGTCAGCGTAGGGGAAACGCCGGCGCTACGGCATCCCGATGCGTCGTGCAGCACCGCCGGCTTGATGGCCGAGGCTATCGGCGATGCCCTGCGCGGCGCCGGATTGACGCCCGCCGACGTGGACGGGCTGGGCGTGGCGTCGTTCACGCTGCGACCGGATCGCGCCATCGATCTGGGCTGGCGGCTGGGCCTGCGGCTGAATTGGTGCATGCAGGACGAAATGGGGGGCGCCAGCGCCATCAATCTGCTGCGGCAGGCGTGGCTGGCGCTGGAAGCCGGCCAGGCCGGGACGATCGTGCTGGTGTCCGGCGACCACTTCACCGGCGCCGACTTCGCCGGGCTGGTGCGTGGCTACAACCGCAGCGCGCAGGAATACCTGAGTCCCTTGGGCTGCGAGGGGCCGAATCCCTTGTTCGCGATGCTGACGCAGCGGCAAATGGCGCGTACCGGCTTGCGCCGCGAAGACTATGGCGCGTTGTGCGTGGCGCAACGGCAATGGGCGGCCGACAATCCGAACGCTGCCTACCGCCAGCCGCTGACCTTGGCCCAATACCTGGATGCGCCGCTTGTCGCGCCGCCGCTGGGCCGGTTGGACTGCGTGCCCGTCGTCAGCGGGGCCAGTGCTTTGGTGCTGCGCGCGCAGCCGCAAGGCGTCAGCGTGCGGCTGATCGCCAGCGACGCTCGCTACAACGACGACCAGCAGGAAGGCGACGGGTTGGCGACCGGTATTGCGGCCTTTGCGCCGGACCTGTGGCGCCGGGCGGGGTTGGGGCCTGAAGACATGGACGTGATCAGCGTGTACGACGACTACCCGGCGATGGCCTTGGCGCAATTGTGCGATCTGGGGTTCGCGCGTGCGGATGACCTGCCTGGCTTCATTGCCCGCCGCATCGCGACAAGGGCGTTGCCCGTCAATACGGCCGGCGGCCAACTGTCTGCGGGACAAGCGGGCACGGCGGGCGGTATGCATGGGTTGGTCGAAGTGTCGCGACAATTGCTGGGGCAGGCGGGGGCGCGCCAGTTGCCCGGACTACGCCACGGCGTTGTGACCGGCTACGGCATGGTGCAATTGCGCTACGGAATGTGCGCCAATGCGGCGGTACTGTCGGCGGAGGGCGCATGAGCATGAACGTTTTTGAATGCCACGCCTGCGGCCACCGGGTGTATCCCGCCAGGCTGTGGTGCCCGGTGTGCGGGCAGGATCAGGCCCAGGCGCGGCAAGTCCCTGTGGAAGCGGGCGAGCTGCTGGCGTGGACCACGATGCCCGCCAAGCCCGGCGAGGCGGCGCCCGCCGTGGTTGCCACCATTCGCGCATTGCCCGACGGCCCGGTCATGGTGGCGCGCCTGGACGCGCCGCCTGCGCACATCGGCCAGCGCCTGCATCTCTTTGAACGGACGATGCAGGGGCTGGCGTTGCCCTGGGCTGGCGCGACGCCGCAATGAGGCTGCGTCAGCCGCCGTCCGCTTTCTGGATGGCTTCCAGGCGTTGAGCCAGCGACGCCGTGGACAGTTCGCCCACGCGCAGGTCGACCAAACGACCCTGAGCGTCCAGGAACAGTGTGGCGGGCAGGCCGCGGTTGCTGAGCTTGCGTGAGGCCTCGCCAGCCGGATCCAGCAGCACATTGCGCAGGGCGGGCGCATGCTGCGCCAGGAATTGCGCGACGTCGGGCGGAGCCTCGCCCTGGTTCAGGAAGACGAAATTCACGTCGGGATTCGCCGCCTGCGCCTTGGCGAAAGCCGGCATTTCGCGCCGGCAGGGCGGGCACCAGCTGGCCCACAGATTGATGACGGTGGGCTTGCCGTGGAACGCGGACAACGCGGCCGGCGCCCCGTCGATGTGCTGCACCGCCAAGGCGGCCAATTCGGGCTGCGCCTGCGGCGTGGGGGCCAGCCAGCGGCCGCCGCCGACCCACACGACACTTGCCAGCGCCACGGCGCCCAGCAGGGCGGCGCGCGGCGCGTGGCGCCGGACTGCGGCGAACAGCACGTAACCCCAAGCGGCGGCAAGACCCGCCAGCCCCGCCCAGCCGCCGTCGCGCAAATCCAATATCTTGATCGGGTCGGGCAGATAGTGCTCGCGGTATTGCCAGACGAAACCCAGCCGGGCGACCAGCAGGCCGACCAGCATCGCGCGCCACAAGGCTGTGCTCAGTGCATTGGCCTCGCTGCGTTGGCGGTTCAACAGGCGCGCCGCCAGCAAGCCGACGGCGGCCGCAACAAGCAGTACGGCGAATTCGGAGGGGATGACCAGGGGGCCGATGCGGATGGCAGGCGTCATGCGCCGGCCTTCGCGGCAGCGGGCGGCTTCAGGCGAAAGCTGACGCCGTGGCGCGTGATCGCCAGGGCCTCAAGGGGCGCGCTGGTGGGTAGCGGCAAGGGGCCCTCGGCACGGAAGCCGTGGCCGTCGATGTCCCGTTGCAGGCGGTCAGAAGTTTCTGTCGTTGCCTCTGTGGCAGCCTGTTCCAAGGCACGGAACAGGGGGGCGTAAGGGGCGAATAGCGGGGTGGGCGCAAAGCTGCCTGACATCAGCGCGTTGGCGCCGGTCTGCACGTCCGCCACGCCGATGGTCTGGCCCTTGCGGTCCTTGATGTTGAATTGCATGCTGGCCTCCCGAGTTAACGGGAAAGCCTAGCATGCCGCGTCAGCGGGCCGCCATTCAACTGGGGATGACGGCCGTCACGTCGATCTCGACCAGCCATTCCGGCCGCGCCAGCGCCGACACCACGATGCCGGTGGACACGGGGAACACGCCCTTGAGCCAGCGGCCCATGACGCGGTAGACGGTTTCGCGGTACCGCACATCGACAAGATAAACCGTCAGCTTGCAGATGTGCGAGAGCTCGCTGCCGCATTCCTCCAGCAGCATGGCGACGTTGGCCATGGCCTTCTCGGCCTGCGCGGCCACGTCGCCAACGCCGACCGATTCGCGGGAATCCAGGTCCTGGCCGATCTGGCCGCGCAGGAACACCAGGTTGCCCGCCACGACGGCCTGGCACAGGTCGTTATCCAGCTGCTGCTCGGGATAGGTGTCGCGGGTATTGAATTTACGAATGCGAGTGTGCGCCATGATGCGTGTCTTGTCGTAAGGCCGGCGCGCCGGGGCGCCGGGCCGGGTCAGTGGGGAAGAATCTTGGAAAGGAAGCGCTGGGCCTGCGGGCTGGCGGCGTCGCGGAAGAAGCGGTCGGTCGGGCTGTCTTCGATGATGGCGCCGTCCTCCATGAAGACCACGCGATTGGCCACGCGGCGGGCAAAGCCCATTTCGTGCGTCACGACCATCATCGTCATGCCTTCTTCGGCCAGCTCCACCATCACGTCCAGCACTTCGTTGACCATTTCAGGGTCCAGCGCCGACGTCGGTTCGTCGAACAGCATGGCCATCGGGTCCATGGACAGCGCCCGGGCGATGGCTACGCGCTGCTGCTGGCCGCCGGACAGTTGGCCGGGATGCTTGTGGGCGTGGGCTGACAAGCCCACGCGTTCCAGCAGCGCGCCGGCCTTGGCCCGCGCGGTGGCGCTGTCGCGTCCCAGCACGATCTCCTGGGCGAGGGTCAGGTTGCGCGTGAGGTCCAGGTGCGGGAACAGCTCGAAATGCTGGAACACCATGCCTACCTTGGTGCGCAGCTTGGGCAGGTCGCGCGACGCGGTGACCGAGTCGCCGTCGATCAGGATGTCGCCTTTCTGGATGGGTTCCAGGGCGTTGACCGTCTTGATCAGGGTGGACTTGCCCGAGCCGGACGGCCCGCAGACCACCACGATCTCGCCCTTGTCCACCCGGGTGGAACATTGCTTGAGCACGTGGTGGCTGCCGTAGTACTTGTCCACCCCGCGGATGTCGATGATGGGTGCGGAGGCGTTCATTTGTCGTAATGTCCCGCGCGGATCGAGGCGCCGATCAGGTTCAGGATCAGACGGCCGGCGGTGATGCAGGAAATCTGGTTCAGGTCCTTTTCCGGTTGGATCTCGACGATGTCCATGCCCACCACGCGGCCCTTGCGCACCAGGCCATGGATCAGCTTGCGGGCCTGGACGAAGGTGACGCCGCCGGGGGCGGGGCCGGCTACGGCGGGCATTGTGGCCGGGTCCATGCCGTCGGCGTCGATGGTCAGGTAGTAGTTGCCGCCGTCGGGAATGCGCTCCAGCACGGCGTCCATGCCCACGTCGTGCAGCTCGTAGGCGGTGACGAGCTCGGCGCCATAGGCGCGGGCGGCTACCAGTTCTTCCGGGCGGCCACTGCCCTGGGCGCGCAGGCCGATCTGGATGATGCGGTCCACGTGCGCCATTTCAGAGGCGCGGCGGATCGGGCTGGACAGCCCGTCGCGCACGCCGTTGACGTCGTCGCGCCAGTCCAGGTGGGCGTCGATGTGCACCAGCGTGATCGGGCCTTTCTGGTCCAGGCCGCGTAGGATGGGCGTGGTGATGCCGTGGTCGCCGCCCAGCACGATGGGCACGGCGCCGGCGGCGGCGATGCGGCGCACGGCAGCTTCGGCGCGGTCGTAGTGTTCCCCGCGCGGCTTGGACAGGTCGGGGACGATGTCGCCGCAATCCACGAAGCGGATGTCCTCGCGGCCTTGCAGCAGCGGACCGTCGATGTCGAAGTCATAGTGGCCGGGGCGGCGCACGACGCGGTCGGTGGCCTGGCGGATGGCGGTGGGCGCATTCGTCTGGTCGTTGCTGAAGTCGGCGGCCGAATACGGCGAACCGTAGGGCATGCCCAGGACCGCGATGTCGGCCTGGAGGTTGTCCAGGTCCAGCGCCAGCGTCGAATACAGCAGGGTGGGGTGGCCGGTGCGAGGGGGGACGGTATAGGTGCTCATGTCTGGGGTTCCTGTTGCAGGGAGGATGAAGGGAGTCAGGCCTGGTGGGTGTTGCGGCGTGCCACGGATTCCAGGCGGCGGCCGATGCCGGCCATCAGCACGCTGCACAGCCAATAGATCAGCGCGGTCGTGCCCAGCACTTCCAGGTACGCGAAGGTGTTGGCGGTCAGCAGATTGCTCTGGTAGGTCATTTCGGGCAGGCTCATCACCGAAAAGATCGCCGAGTCCTTGAACATCATGATGACGAGGCTGGTGGTGGGCGGGATCAGGTAGCCGAAGAGCTGCGGCACGACGATGTGGCGCTGCGTCTGCCAGTACGTCATGCCCAGCGACAGCGACGCGCTGGTCTGCCCGCGCGGCACGCTTTGCAGGGCGGCGCGCAGGATTTCGCAGAAGTAGCCACCCGTGTAGAACGCCGTGCAGCCGATGGCGACCGACATGGCGGAAGCCGGTACGCCCAGCTTGGGCAGCCCGAAGAACGACAGGTAGACGAGGATCAGGTACGGAATGTTGCGTACCAGCTCCACGTAACCCAGTGCAAGCGGGCGCAAGGGCGTGCGCGACTGCGCCGCGTAGGCGGCCAGGCTGCCGATCAGCATGCCCAGCGGAATGCCGATGAGGCTGACCAGCGCCGTGATCCGCAGGCCCTTGAGCAGCACGGGGATGGATTCCCCGACGATGGAGAGATCAATGGGCATGGGGCAGCATCCTCGACACGCGCCGCTCGCACAGCCTTGAGACGGCCGACAGGCAGAACAGAATGATGAAATAGACGACCGCCGTCACTGTGAACACCTGCAGCGGCAGGTCGCTTTGCAACGTGGCGTTGCGCGCAACCGTGGCCAGTTCAGGCACCGCGATGATGGACATCAGCGAGGATGCCTTGAGCAGGATGGTCAGTTCGCTGGTCAGCGGCGGGATGGCGCGGTAGAACACCTGGGGCAGCAGCACATAGCGCCAGATCTGCCGGCGCCGCATCCCCAGGGCGCGGGCCGCGGCCACCTGGCCGCCCGACAGCGTGCCCAGCGCGCCGCGCAGGATTTCCACGATGTAGGCGCTGGTGTTACAGGCCAGCGCGCCGATGCCCGCGGCGATGGGCGACACCGAGATGCCCAGCAGCGGCGGCACCACGTAGTAGGCGATCAGCATGTGGATCAGCGCGGGCGTGCCGCGGATGGCGCTGACCCACAGCATGACCACGCCGCGCAACGGCGCATAGGGCGACATCCGCGCCAGCAGCAGGGCGACGCCCAGCACGATGCCGATGGCGAAGGCCGCCGCCGATGCCGCGATGGTGATGGCCGTGCCCGAGACGACGCCGTGCAGGAACGGCGCCAGCGCGCCGTTTTGATTCAACCAGTCCAGCATGGCGGCGGGCTCAGATGGCGCCGGCAGGCAGGTAGTTGGCGCGCGGGATGTCCATGGGCGCCCCGAACCACTTCTTTTGCAGTTCCAGCAACTGGTTGGACGCGCGCAATTCGTCGAAAGTGTCGTTGACGAACTGGCGGATCTCCAGGTCCTGCGGGTTCGCGACCCATGCCAGCAGCTTGGCCTGGCCGATCTCGCCGGCGATGCGGAAAGCGCCGGGCTGCTTGCGCATCTGGACCGCGGCGATGTTCGACGGCATCAGCGCCACATCCACGGTTTTGTTGGCCAGCGCGTTGGACACGTCCGGATAGGCCTGGAACAGCTTGGTGTCCGCATAGCCCTTGGCGCCGGACTCCTTCAAGCGCTTCTCGAATTCCTCGGCCACCGGCTGCGATGACGATCCCATCTGGGTGCCGATGATCTTGCCCGCGATGTCCTTGTCCTGCTTGATCGAGGCATCGTCCACCCGCACCATCAGCACCGACCGGACCACGCCCACCGGCTGGGTGAAGGCGAAGCGCTTGGCGCGTTCCGGAGTGATGCCCACGCTGGTGGCGACCAGGTCGAACTTGCGCGACATCAGGCCCGGCAATAGCCCCTGGAAGGGCAGGTTCATCTGTTCCAGCTGCACGCCCAGCTTGGCGGCCATCAATTGCAGCACGTCGTGCCCGTAGCCCACGACCTTGCCGTTTTCGACGAATTCGAACGGCTCGTAGGCGGCTTCCGTGCCCACGGTGAGCTTGCCGCGCTTCTTGATGTCGGCCAGCGATCCGCCCTCGGCAAACGAGAGCGCGGGCAGGGCCAACGCCGCCCCGGCGGCGAGGGTGGTCGTGACAAAGCGCCTTCTGGACAGGTTCTGCATGATTTTTCCCTTGAAATATCGTGATGTTTTGGCCGCTGGGCCGGCAGGCCCGGTATGGGCCCGCCGCGGGAATCTGCGCTCCCTGGCCAGCGGTTCCAGAAACTGTATTCCCCTGGATCGGTCATGAAAAATGATTTTTTTAGTGGTATGGTTTCAAAATTCAATACCTTTCAAAACGGAACGACCGTGGCCCGTCCGGAGTTCACCGAGCGCGACTTGCGCTCCCTGCGCATCTTCTGCGCCGTGGCCCAGGCCAACGGCTTTGCCGCGGCGGAAAAGCAGCTGAACATGTCCAAGGCCTCCATCAGCCGCCATGTGCGCGAGGTGGAGGAAACGCTGGGCGTGCGCCTGTGCGACCGCGGGCCGTCGGGCTTCGAGCTGACCCAGGCGGGCAAAGTGGCGCTGGAACTGGCCCGCGACGCCCTGAAATCGCTGGAGCGCATCCGGCCCGAGATCGATGCGGTCCGGGGCGTGCTGTCGGGGACGCTGTCCATCGGCATGGTCGAGCACGTGATTACCGACGCCGACTGCCAGATCCCCCGGGCGTTGAGTGCCATGCGGGAGGCGGCGCCCGACGTCAAGGTGGAACTGACGGTGATGACCTTCAACGATCTGGACCAGGCGCTGCGCGAGCGACGCGTGCAGATTGCGGTGCGGGGCATGTACCGCCGCGAAAGCGGCTTCCATTACCAGCGCCTGTTCGTCGAGCGGCACCGGTTGTTCGTGGCGCGCGGCAGCCTGGAGCGCGCCCGCGACCTGCCGCTGGTGTATCGCTCGCACCCCTTCGTGCACGATGCGCTGGGCTCGTACGGGTTCGCGCGCGGCCCGGACGCCACGGGGCTGGAGGCGATCGCCATGCTGGTGTCGTCAGGCCATTACCTCGGGATGCTGCCCCAGCATTACGCGGATTCGGTGTCCCGACGGCACGCTTTGACGCAGCTGCCCGACGGCCCGGTCTACGAAAACACCATCAGCGCCATCACCGAGGTGTCCCGACCCGGCACCCGTGCCGTGGAACTGTTCCTGCGCCTTCTGGAACGCTTTCATCCCGCCCCATAGCGGGCGCTGCCGCGCGGCCAGGCGGGCGGGCGGCAGCGTACGGACCGGCCCGCCAGGGGCGGGTCGCGCAGTGACGCTAAAATGTCGGCTCGCGGCTGATTGTCCAGCCAATCCGGCTTCTTCATTCCTGCGCCTGGCGCACCCATAACTATGAAAAAACTGACTGCTGTTTTCCTCGTGTCCGCAACCACGATGCTGACCGCTTGCGGCCCCAGCGACAACGCGCCGGCCGCCAGCACGCAAGCGCCGGCCGCCGCCAAGAAGGTCGTGGTGGGCCTGGACGACAATTTCCCGCCCATGGGTTTTCGTGACGCGAGCAACCAGATCGTCGGTTTCGACATCGACATGGCCAAGGAAGCCAGCAAGCGCCTCGGCATCGAAGTCGAATTCAAGCCGATCGACTGGAGCGCCAAGGAAGCCGAACTCAACGGCCGCCGCGTCGACGTGCTGTGGAACGGCCTGACCATCACCGAAGAGCGCAAGAAGAACATCAGCTTCACCGCGCCGTACATGGCCAACCACCAGATCATCATCGTCGGCACCGCGTCGCCGGTGAAGGCAAAGGCCGACCTGGCCGGCAAGACCGTGGGTGCGCAGGACGGCAGCAGCGCCACCGACGCCATCGCCAAGGACCCGGTTGCCGCCCAGATCAAGGAAGTGAAGAAGTTCGGCGACAACGTCACGGCCCTGATGGACCTGGCCGCCGGCCGCCTGGACGCCATCGTCGTGGACGAAGTGGTGGGCCGCTACCTGATCAGCAAGCGCGCAGGCGAATACCGCGTGCTCGAAGAGAACTTCGGCACCGAAGACTACGGCGTCGGCGTGCGCAAGGATGACACCGAACTGCTGGGCAAGCTGGACAAGACGCTGGATTCGATGAAGCAGGACGGCACCGCCGGCCGCATCGCGACCCAGTGGTTCGGCGCCAACATCATCAAGTAATCGGCGTGCGGCGCCCGCGGCCTGCCGGCCCGGGCGCGAGCCCCAAGCCGTCCCGCAGCTCGCTGCCGCGCCCAGGCGCCAGGCGGGCTTGCTCATGAATCTTCTTGCCGCAAGCGGCGCGATCCCACTGAATGGACTACGTACTCTCCCTGTTGGGGCCTATGGCGGAAGGCGCGAAAGTGACCTTGACGCTGTTTTTCATCACCCTGGCCCTGGCCGTGCCCCTGGGGCTGGTGCTGGCGCTTGCGCGGATTTCGAAGTGGCCTCTGCTGAGCAGCCTGGTCAACGGATACATCTGGCTGATGCGCGGCACGCCGCTGATGCTCCAGATGCTGTTCATCTACTTCGCGCTGCCGTTCGTGCCGGTGGTGGGCGTGCGCCTGCCCGATTTTCCAGCGGCCGTCGTGGCGTTTGCGCTGAACTACGCGGCGTACTTCGCCGAGATCTTCCGCGCCGGCATCCAGTCAGTGGACCGGGGCCAGTACGAAGGCAGCAAGGTGCTGGGCATGACCTATCTGCAGACGCTGCGCCGCATCGTCCTGCCGCAGATGGTGCAGCGCGTGCTGCCGCCGATGAGCAACGAGACCATCACGCTGGTGAAGGACACCTCGCTCATCTACGTGCTGGCCTTGAACGACATCCTGCGGACCGCGCGCGGCATCGTGCAGCGCGACTTCACGACCACGCCTTTCCTGGTCGCCGCCGCCTTCTACCTCCTCATGACGCTGGTGTTGACGTGGTTCTTCCAGCACATGGAAAAGCGCTATGCCAAATATGACCAGTAATCCGACGCCCGGCGCCGACGCACACGGCCGCCCCGTCATGATCCAGGCGCGCGGCATCATCAAATCGTTCGGGACCAACCGCGTGCTGGACCAGGTGTCGCTGACGCTGGGCCAGGGCGAGGTCGTGGCGGTGATCGGCCCGTCCGGCTCGGGCAAGAGCACGTTCCTGCGATGCCTGAACCATCTGGAAACCATCGACGAAGGCAGCATCGAGGTCGAAGGCGAGACCATGGCACGCGCCGTCGACGGCGGCCGCAGCCAATACGCCAGCGACGCCGACGTGCGCCGCATCTGCCGCAAGATGGGCATGGTGTTCCAGTCGTTCAACCTGTTCCCGCACATGACGGTGCTGCAGAACATCATCGAAGCGCCGCTGACGGTGAAGGGCATGTCTAAGGCGCAGATCATCCCGAAAGCGGAAGAGCTGCTGCGCAAGGTTGGCCTGCTGAACAAGCGCGACAACTATCCGACGCGCCTGTCGGGCGGTCAGAAGCAGCGCGTGGCGATCGCCCGCGCGCTGGCGATGGAACCCGACATCATGCTGTTCGACGAGCCCACGTCCGCGCTGGACCCCGAACTGACGGGCGAAGTGCTGCGCACGATGAAGCAGCTGGCCGACGAGCGCATGACCATGCTCGTCGTCACGCACGAAATGGGTTTTGCCCGCGAAGTGGCGCACCGCGTCATCTTCATGGACGAAGGCCGCATCGTGGAAGAAGCGCCGTCCGCGGACTTCTTCCGGGCGCCGCAGCAGGCGCGCAGCCGGGAATTCCTGGCGCACATGCTTTGATTCCATAGCCGATACGGTTAGTCATGGCCACAACAGCCCGCCCGAAAGCGGGCTGTTTTGTTTTAGTCTGCCTATCCTGTATCTGGGGCGTAAATCAGACCTTACAGGCGATGTTTTCCTTGGGTCTGTGATATTCTGCCCCGAACCAGAAGATAGATTTTCTAAAGGAAAGCGCTGTGGGTGCCGTACTGCCTTTGCTTGCCTTGCGAGCCTTTACCGAGTCCGCGCGCCTGGGCAGCCTGAAAGCGGCGGCCGAGGCCTTGGGAGTCACCCCCGGCGCCGTCAGCCAGCAGATCCGTTTGCTGGAAGACCGCTTGGGACTGACACTGTTCGTGCGCGAACGGCATGGCGTGCGGCTCACGCCTGCGGGCGCCAGCGCCTATCCGGGCTTGCTGCGCGCCTTTGATCAGATCGAAAAATCGTTGTCGCTGCTGGAGTCCTATTCCGTCCAGCGCACGCTGACCGTCAGCACGGTGCCGTCATTCGCGTCGTCGTGGCTGGTGCCCCGCATCGGCAGATTCTCGACGCTGCATCCCGATATCGAGGTCCGGGTGGAAGCGTCGTCCAAGCTGGTCGACTTCAGGCGCGACCGCATCGACGTCGCGTTGCGCCACGGCCTGGGGCATTACCCCGGCTTGTCGACCTTCAGGCTGATGACGCCTGTACTGTTGCCCGTGGCCAGTCCGGCGCTGCTGGCACAAGGACCGGCCATCAGGTCAGCCGAAGATTGCCTGAAGTACCCGTTGCTGCAGGATTCCGACCGCGCCGATTGGACGCTGTGGCTGCAGGCGCATGGCGTGGACGCCGGGGCCGATGCGCAACGCGGCCCCAGCTTTGAAGACGACCTGCTGTTGCTGCGCGCCGCCGGCACCGGGCAGGGCATCGCGCTGGTGCAAGACACGCACGCCCGGGAAGATCTTGATTCGGGCAGGCTCGTTCTTGCGCTGGACCGGCCCTGGCCCGCGCGCTTCGCGTACTACATCGTCAGCCGGCCGGACGCCGTCGCCCGGCCGGAAGTGCAGGCGTTCATCGATTGGGTGAAGGCCGAAGCGGCGGAGCCGGCGCAGGCCCTGACGCACGAGGGCAGCACCCATGGCTGATAGCGTGCCCGTTCTCCGGCTGCGCGGCGTATACAGCCAGCGCCTGTCCCCGGTCAGCCTGGACCTTGCTGCAGGCGAATGCGCGGCCATCACCGGACCCTCCGGGTCGGGAAAATCGCTGTTGCTGCGCCAGGTCGCGGACCTGGATCCCGGCCACGGTGAAGTCGAACTGGACGGGGCCCGCCGTTCCGCGATGCGCGGATTCGAATGGCGGCGCAAGGTGGTCTATTGCCAGGCCGAAGCGGGTTGGTGGGACGACCAGGTCGCGCCGCACTTCACCGACCGTGCGCAAGCCCAGGCCTTGATGCTGGCGCTGGGCCTGCCCTCCGACAAGCTGGACGCCTTGGTGCACGAGCTTTCCACGGGCGAACGCCAGCGCCTGGGGTTGGCGCGCGCACTGGCGCAGGCGCCGCGCGTGCTGCTGCTGGACGAGCCGACGGCGGCCCTGGACCAGGCGGCGACCGCGCTGGTCGAGGCGGCGATGCAACGCTATCTGGACGGCGGCGCGGCGATCCTGATGGTGACGCATAGCCCCGAGCAGGCGCAGCGTCTGGCGCGTCGGCGCTGGCGGATGGAAGCGGGCAGACTGGAGCCGTTATGGACGTGATCAAGTTGCAGGCGCTGGATCTGGTGATCGCGTCTTGCCTGGTGCTGCTGTGCGCAGCGATTTCCTTTGCGCTGCGGCTGAACCTGCAGCGGCAGGTCTTGTGGGCTGCGGTGCGCACAGTCGTGCAGTTGCTGCTGGTGGGCCATATTTTGCGCGTGGTGTTCGCACACGCCGCGCCGTGGCTGACCGCCCTGGTGGTGGCGGTGATGATGGCGCTGGCCGCGCGCGAGGTGGCGGCCCGGCCCAAGGCGCGGTTGGCCGGGCACGGCAACAGCTGGGTCGGCACATTAGCGGTGGCCGCCACCACGTTGATCACGGCGATGTTCATCTTGAACACCGCCTTGCGCCCGGACCCCTGGTACGACCCCCGTTATGCCATTGCCCTGGTCGGCATCGTGCTGGGCAGCGTGTTGAATGCCGCCAGCCTGGCGCTGGACGGGGTGCTGTCGGGCGTACGCCGGGAAAAGCTGGCGATCGAAGCCCGGCTGTCGCTGGGCGCCACGCCGCATCAGGCGTTTTCTTCCTTGCTGCGCGAATCGGTGCGGCGTGGCATCGTTCCCAGCGTCAATCAGATGTCGGCGGCGGGCATCATCACGCTGCCGGGCATCATGACCGGCCAGATCATCGCGGGCATGGACCCGATCGATGCCGCCAAGTATCAGATCCTACTGATGTTCTTGCTGTGCGGCGCCAGCGGCATGGCGGCAATGGGCGCGGCGTACGGCGCCATGCGACGGCTGACGGACGAGCGCGGACGCTTGCGCCTGGACCGGCTGGCAACGTCGAAATAAGGGCATTTTCCGCCTACGGAGGGCTGAAAAAGGCGGATTCGGGCGGGAAATTTCATGAGAAATCGACGGGGGGCTTTCGATAATGGCTCCAGCTTCCCGTTCTTGTGCATGCCCATTTCCCGAAATCCGATGCCCTTCGAGTCTTGCCTGACCCTTCCGTCCCGTCATATCGGCCTTGCCGCCGCACACGCCAACGCGGAGCGCCAGGCGTGAGCGCGGTCATGACGCCCGCCGCCGCGGTCCGCCCGGTCAGCCTGCAAAAGGCCATCCCCGGTTGGCTGGTGCTGCTATGCCTGGCCCTGTGGCTGGCCGCCCTGGCCTGGGCGCGCTGGCTGACCTTGCCCGACGAAGGGCGCTATGCCGGCGTGGCCTGGGAGATGCTGCGCAGCCGCTCTCCCATGGTGCCGCTGCTGGACGGCATGCCGTACTTCCACAAACCGCCGCTGTACTACTGGCTGGCGCAGCTCAGCTATGCGCTCTTCGGCGTGCACGAATTCAGCGCGCGGGTGCCGTCGCTGATTGGCGCCTGGAGCGCGGGGGCCGGGCTCTACGCCTTTGTCTCGCGCTACCGGAACGTGGCGCAGGCTCGGTGGGCAGTGGCCATCCTGGGCCTGATGCCCTTGTTCTTCGGCGCCGCGCAATTCGCCAATATGGACATGCTGGTAGCCAGCATGATCACGCTGTGCGTGCTGGCCGCCGCCGATACGGCATTGCGGCGAGAAGCCGGGCGGCCGTTCCGCGCCATGTCGATCGCCACTGGCGTGCTGGCGGCGCTGGCGGTGTTGGCCAAGGGGCTGATCGGCCTGGCGTTGCCTGGCGCCATCGTGCTGGCCTGGGTGCTGTTGCGGCGGGACTGGCGGGGCATGCGCGCCTTGCTGTGGGTGCCGGCCTTGCTGGCGTTCGCGGTGGTGGCGGTGCCGTGGTTCTGGTTGATGCAGGCGAAGTTTCCCGGCTTCTATCACTACTTCTTCGTCTATCAGCACTTCGAGCGCTTCGCGCAAAGCGGCTTCAACAACGCGCAGCCGTTCTGGTTCTATGTCCCCATCGTGGTCGGGCTGTCGCTGCCGTGGTCGATCTGGGGCGCGTCGCTCTTTACGCCGGCATTCTGGCGTGAAGCCGACCCGCATGGCTTGCGGCGGTTGATGGCCATCTGGATCGCCGTGGTGATGGTGTTTTTCTCCATTCCGCAATCCAAGCTGATCGGTTACGTGCTGCCGGTGTTTCCGCCGCTGGCGCTGTTGATCAGCGAGCGCCTTGCACCGGCCTGGGCGGCGGGCAGGCGCCGGTGGGTGGTCATCGCGGCGGGTGTGGCGGCCGTCATCTGCCTGGGGGCGATCATTGCCGCTTCGACCAATCCGCGGGGCAGCGCGGGCCCGACCATGCAGGCGCTGCAGCGCGAAATGCGGCCGCAAGACGGGCAGATCGCGCTGCATGCGCTGCCGTTCGACCTGGGCTTCTATACGCAGGCCGAGCAACCCGCCTGGATCGTCGACAACTGGCAAGACCCCGAAATCCCCACGCGCGACAACTGGCGCAAGGAACTGTACGACGCGGCGCAGTTTGATCCCGTCGTGGGCAAGCGCGTGCTGGTGGATAACGGCGACTTGACGCCCCGCCTGTGCGCGGCCGCCGACGGCGCACGCTTCTGGATCTGGGGCAGGGACGACGACGCCTCGCGCTACCCGGCGATTGCCGGCGTGCCCGCACGTATCGCCGGCGACAAGCGGGCGGTGTGGCGCATCGACATCGATGCGGCGTTTCGCCAACGCATGTGCGCGGGCGGGCCGGCGGCGCGCTAGCCGTCGCGCAGACAGCCAAAGCCCAAGAAAAAAAACCGGCAGCCTGTAAGGGCTGCCGGTTTTTTGTCGTCCTGGCGGCGGGTGGCCGCCGGGCGAGGGGGCTTAGCCGATGGAGGCCAGCACCTGATTCAGCGTGGCGCTGGGGCGCATGGCTTGGCTGGCGCGGGCTTCGTTCGGCTGGTAGTAGCCGCCGATGTCCACGGGCTTGCCTTGGGCCGACTTCAGTTCTTCAACGATCTTGGCTTCGTTTTCGGCGAATGCGCCCGCCGCACCGGCGAACTGGGCAGCCAGTGCGCGGTCGTCGGTTTGCGCGGCCACGGCCTGGGCCCAGTACATGGCCAGGTAGAAGTGGCTGCCGCGGTTGTCCAGGCCGCCGACCTTGCGGTCCGGCGACTTGTTTTCGTCCAGGAACTTGGCGGTTGCCTGATCCAGCGTCTTGGCCAGGATCTGGGCAGTCGGGTTCTTGTACGCGCGGCCCAGGTGATCCAGGGATTCGGCCAGGGCCATGAATTCGCCCAGCGAATCCCAGCGCAGGAAGCCTTCTTCCAGGAACTGCTGGACGTGCTTCGGCGCCGAACCGCCCGCGCCCGTTTCGAACAGGCCGCCACCGGCAACCAGCGGAACGATCGACAGCATCTTGGCGCTGGTGCCCAGTTCCATGATGGGGAAGAGATCGGTCAGGTAGTCGCGCAGCACGTTGCCGGTGACCGAGATCGTGTCCAGGCCTTCGCGGATGCGCTTGACCGAGAACTTGGTGGCTTCAACCGGATCCAGGATGCGCAGGTCCAGGCCGCTGGTGTCGTGGTCGTTCAGGTACTGCTTGACCTTGGCGATGACCTGGGCGTCGTGGGCACGCTTTTCGTCCAGCCAGAAGACGGCGGGCGTCTTGCTGGCGCGGGCGCGGGTCACGGCCAGCTTGACCCAATCCTGGATCGCGGCGTCCTTGGTCTGGCACATGCGCCAGAGGTCGCCGGCTTCAACGGCTTGTTCCAGCAGGACCTTGCCCGAGGCGTCGGTAACGCGCACGGTGCCCGATGCGGGCACGACGAACGTCTTGTTGTGCGAACCGTATTCTTCGGCGGCTTGGGCCATCAGGCCGACGTTGGGCACGCTGCCCATCGTGACCGGATTGAAGGCGCCGTTCTTCTTGCAGTCGTCGATGACGGCCTGGTAGACGCCAGCGTAGCTGCGGTCAGGGATGACGGCCTTGGTGTCTTGCAGTTGGCCGTCGGCGTTCCACATCTTGCCCGAGTCGCGGATCATGGCGGGCATGGACGCGTCGACGATGACGTCGCTGGGCACGTGCAGGTTGGTGATGCCCTTATCGGAATTCACCATCGCCAGTTGCGGCAGCGTCTTGTAGGCGGCGTCGATGTCGGCGGTGATGGCGGCCTGCTGGTCAGCGGGCAGCGATTGGATCTTGGCGTACAGGTCGCCGATGCCGTTGTTGGCATCGAAACCGGCTTGCTTGAGCACGGCGGCGTGCTTCGCCAGCACGTCCTTGTAGAACACGGACACGACGTGGCCGAAGATGACGGGGTCGGAGACCTTCATCATCGTGGCCTTCAGGTGCACCGAGAACAGCACGCCGGTGGCGCGGGCGTCGTCGATCTGGGCCTGCAGGAAGGACTTCAGCTTGGCGGTCGACAGCACGGCGGCGTCGATGATCTCGCCGGCCTTGACCGGGGTCTTTTCCTTCAGCACGGTCTTCGTGCCGTCGGCGGCCGTCAGTTCGATCTTGACGTCGCCGGCTTCGGCGATCAGGGCCGACTTTTCAGTGCCGTAGAAATCGCCTTCGGACATGTGGGCCACGTGCGACTTCGAATCAGCCGACCAGGCGCCCATCTTGTGCGGGTGCTTGCGGGCGTAGTTCTTGACCGACAGCGGGGCGCGGCGGTCGGAGTTGCCTTCGCGCAGGACCGGGTTCACGGCGCTGCCCTTGACCTTGTCGTAGCGCGCCTTGACGTCGCGCTCGGTGTCATTGGCGGGAGCGTCCGGGTAGTCCGGCAGCTTGTAGCCCTGTTCCTGCAGTTCCTTGATGGCCGCCTTCAGTTGGGGCATCGAGGCGCTGATGTTGGGCAGCTTGATGATGTTGGCTTCGGGCTTGACCGCCAGCGCGCCCAGTTCGGCCAGGGCGTCAGAGAGCTTCTGGCTGTCTTCGAGGTAGTCCGGGAAGAGAGCGATGATGCGGCCGGCCAGGGAGATGTCGCGCGTCTCGACCGTGATGCCTGCGGGTTTGGCGAAAGCCTGGACGATGGGAAGCAGCGAACGGGTTGCAAGCGCCGGAGCTTCATCGGTGAGGGTATAGATAATCTTCGGAGTAAGAGACATGATCCTTGAATCTGTTCGGCTTCAGGCGCTTTTGGCGCAAACCCGAACATGCTAAGCGGCGTACGCCGGTAGATGTTATCGAGAGTGGGTTCGTATGGGCAGACGCGGATCAACGACCTGGATCTGTCCAAATTGGCCGGCGCCCGCCCTTTATTTGATGGCCGGTTTAACGGGCCATTCTGGGATGGTGCGACTGCCACGAATTGAACATTGTAATACCGCGATACGCCCGGCGCGCGGGGAAATGACCGCAAAAGGCCGTCTTATGGGCTCGATATCGCATCAATACGGCCTCGATATGGCCCAATAGCCGAATTTTGGCAACGAATGCGCCATGCTCGGAAGCGCATGCGGCCGCAACGGCCGGCAATGTGTGGGGAATAGGGCCTAACGTGGCGGCTTCCCGCGCGAATGGTGCATCGACTCTGGGCGAAGCCGGCCTGTCGTGGGCGATTTGACAAACTTTCGCGGCGGGTGCAAGCTGCGGTTCATGACTTCCCGCGCCGTTCGCATTTCGCTGATTATTACCATCATTCCTGGAATGGTGGGTTAGCGCGCGACCGCAGTCAGTCACAGCCACCCGCCCCACGAGGCGGGTTTTTTGTGGCCGCCTCTGCAAGGCAAGTATCCCAACGCAGAGAACCCCATGCCCGCTTGCACCCCCGCCGACTCCCTTGCTGACACTACGGACTTCCAGCAAGGCAATGCTTCGCCCATCGAATACCTGCGCCAGATCCTGACCGCCCGCGTGTACGACATTGCCCGCGAAACCGAACTGGACCCCGCGCGTGGCCTGTCGGCGCGGCTGAACAATACTGTCCACCTCAAGCGCGAAGACAACCAGCCCGTCTTCTCGTTCAAGGTGCGTGGGGCCTACAACAAGATGCGCAACACGCCGCAAGCGGCGCTGGATCGCGGCGTGATCACTGCGTCGGCCGGCAACCATGCGCAGGGCGTGGCCATTTCGGCTGCCAAGCTGGGCGTGCGCGCCATCATCGTGGTGCCGCAAACGGCCCCGCAGGTGAAGGTGGACGCCGTGCGCGCCCACGGCGGCCCGACCGTCACCGTGGTGCAAGCGGGCGATTCCTACAGCGATGCCTACGCCCACGCGCAAACGCTGGCCCAGCAACAGGACCTGACCTTCATCCCGGCCTTCGATGACCCCTACGTGATCGCGGGCCAAGGCACTGTCGGCATGGAAATCCTGCGCCAGCATCCCGGTGCGCTCCATGCGATTTTCGTGCCGATCGGCGGGGGCAGCCTGGCGGCGGGCGTATCGGCCTATGTGAAGACGGTGAACCCGGCTGTGAAGGTCATCGGCGTGCAGACCGAGGATTCCTGCGCGATGGCGCAATCGCTGCAGGCGGGTGAGCGCGTCAATCTGCCGGAAGTGGGGCTGTTTTCAGACGGCACGGCGGTCAAGCTGGTGGGCGAAGAGACCTTCCGCCTGTGCCGCGAGTATCTGGACGAAGTGATCTTGGTGGACACCGATGCCGTGTGCGCGGCGATCAAGGACATGTTCCTGGATACGCGCAGCGTGCTGGAGCCCGCGGGCGCCCTGGCGGTGGCGGGCTTGAAGAAGTATGTGGAACGCGAGGGCGCGCAGGGGCTGTCGCTGGTAGCCATCACCTCCGGCGCCAACATGAACTTTGACCGCATGCGCTTCGTGGCCGACCGTGCCGAGGTCGGCGAAGCGCGTGAAGCCGTGTTTGCCGTGACGGTGCCCGAAGAGCGTGGCAGCTTTCGCCGCTTCTGCCGCGTCCTGGGGCAGCGCAGCGTGACGGAATTCAATTACCGCATTGCCGATGCGCAGACCGCGCACATCTTCGTCAGCATGCAGATCGCGCGCCGCGGGGACTCGGCCGACATCGCGGCGGCGCTGGAAGAGCAGGGGTTTTCGGTCAACGACCTGACGAACAACGAAGTGTCCAAACAGCACATCCGCTACATGGTGGGCGGGCGTTCGCCCTTGGCGGCCGGTGAACGGCTGTTCCGCTTTGAGTTCCCCGAACGTCCGGGCGCGCTGATGAAGTTCCTGTCTGAGATGGCGCCCAACTGGAATATCAGCCTGTTCCACTACCGCAACCAGGGCGCGGACTTCAGCTCGGCGCTGGTGGGCATCCAGGCGCCGCTGGCCGACAGCGCGGCGCTGGACGCTTTCCTGCTGCAATTGGGCTACGCCCATTTCGAGGAAACCGGCAACGAGGCCTATCGCCAGTTCCTGATCTGAACGCGCGGCCGGGCTGCGGGGCGGACGTCATCCCGGTTTGCAGTTGGCCTTGGTGGGCAGGGACACGCCGGGCTGCAATGTCAGTGTGGCGCGGCCCTGCGCCTGCGTCAGTTGCAGGGTGCGGGCGCGCCAGGCCGGCACGTCGTCGAAGGCCACGTCGGGGCGGGTGGAAGACGTGGCCAGCGGGTCGGGCTGGTTGAATCCGAGCGCGGGCAGGCTCAGGCACGTGTCCTTGAAATCCAGCCGCGCCAGTTCGCGGCCGTCGCTCATGCGCACGGCGCGGAACGCGATCGGCGCATCCACGAATTTGGTGATTTCGGGTACGTACTGCTGGTAGCCGTGGGCGTCCTTGATGTGCGTGGCGGGCTGCACCACGACCACGTCGCGCCCGGGCGGGATGGCCAGATAGGCCACGTCGCCGTCCACATCCAGCAGCTTGCCGGCGCCCAGGTTCAGCGCCTTGAGCGGCGCGTGGCGGATCATCACGGTTTCGTTCCAGGCCGTTTCGACCCGCGTCCAACCCGGCAGCCGGGCCGCTTCGAAACGCGTGCCGTTCGGGCGGTCGCGGTCTCGCTTGTCGGACAGCGCCAGGCGGTTCACGCGCAGGGCGCCGTTGACGACCTGCAAATGGGCCAGCACGGGATCCGTGCTGGAACTGTTGAAGTAGGCCAGCACTGCATCCGTCTCCAGCGCCTTGGCCGGGCCCGCGCAGAAGAAGGCGCCAGCAGCGGTTTCCTTGCCGCCCGGGTACAGCAGTTTGCCGACCTCCGGGCCGCAGAGCTTATTGCCCTGGAAGGTGATCGTCGTACTGCGCGTGTTCTGCCGCTGGCCGGTATTCCAGTCGCTGCGCCCGCTGGTCGTGACTTCCACCACCAGGCCATGGTTGTCGTAGATCACGGACGCGCCTGCGGGCGCGGCAAGCATGCTGAGAAAAAACGCCATGGTGTGGCCCCTCGACATCGGTCGACTCCCTGGGAAGGCTAAGCGGTGACTATATACCGCCTTCGGCTATCGCCTTTACGCCCCGGCAAGTCCGTCGACGTGGACTTGCGCCTGGCCTTGCGGGCAGCGCTCCACGCGGGCGCGCACGCGGTAGACCCGGCGCAACGTTGCCGGCGTGACAACCTCGGCGGGCAGGCCTTCGGCTTCGATCACGCCGCCGTGCAGCATCAGCGCGTGGTCGGCGTGGCGCAGCGCGATGTTCAGATCGTGCAGCACGACCAGCGTGATCAGCCGGTGCTGGCGCGTCTGCCGGCGCAGCACGTCCATGACGTGAAACTGGTAGTTCAGGTCCAGCGCGGACAAGGGCTCATCCAGTAGCAGCAGGCGCGGGCGCCGCACCAGGGCCTGGGCTAAAGAGGCCAGTTGTTTCTGGCCGCCCGACAGTTCGTCCAGGTAGCGGCTGGCCAGCGTGGCGATGCCCAGATCGGCGATGACGGCCATGGCGTCGCGCATCAGGTCCTTGCCGCCTGCATCGTGGCGGCCTGACCGGGCCGCCACCAGCACGGATTCGAAGACCGTCATGTGCACGCCTTTGGGCAGCGCCTGGGGCATGTACATGGCGCGTTCGGCACGGCGCGAAGGCGCCGCTTGCGCCAGGTCTTCGCCGTCCAGCAGCAGTTCGCCACGCATGACGGGATTCAAGCCCGCCAGCGTCTTCAGCAGCGTGGACTTGCCGCTGCCGTTGGGGCCGAGCAGGGCGGTGACGGCGCTTTCCGCCAGCGGAGCAGCGGACAGCGCCTGCAGCACCGGCTTGCCGCCGTAGCCGGCGGTAAGCCCACGTATGTGCAGCGAGGTCATCGTCAGGGTTGCAGCACCAGCGTGCCGCGCATGTGCTGGGCGTGCGCCGGGAACGAGCAATAGTAGGTGTAGGGCTGGCCTGCGCGCAGGCGGCTGACGGGGAACGTCACCGTCGCGGTTTCGCCACCGCCCAGCATCGGGGTCTTGGCCAGGATGCGGGCGTCGCCAGGCGCCAGGAAGTCGTGTTCCGCCCCGGCCTTGATGCCGTCGACCATCACGGCATCGATGTCTTCGGTCTTGGTCAGCACCCAATTGTGGCCGGCCTTTTCCTTGCTGTTCTTGCCCGTGTGGATCAGGCGCACCGTGAAGTCCTGGCAGGTGGCCGGCACGACGATATGGTCGGGGCCGAACTGCTTGCCGGGCCGGCCTTCGACGTCGATGGCGCACGCATCGGGGGCGGCATGGGCGGCGCCGGCCATCAGCAGGGCAGCCAGGGTGAAGCACACGCGGGATTGCATCGGGGAAGTCTCCTTAGGGGATGCGGGGCGTCAGGCGCGCTTCAGGGCACGCACGACGATGGTGAGGAAGAACGGGATGCCGACCAGCGACGTCACGATGCCGACGGGAATCAACGCGCCGGGCAGGACGGTCTTGGACGCGACCGAGGCCAGCGACAGGATCAGGGCACCGGCCAGCGCGCTGCCCGGCAGGTAATAGCGGTGGTCTTCGCCCAGTAGCAGGCGGGCGATGTGCGGGGCCACCAGCCCCACGAAACCGATGGTGCCCACGAACGACACGGCCAGCGCCGCCAGCGCGCTGACGCGCAGCAGACTGACCAGGCGCAGGCGGCGGACGTCGATGCCGAAGCTGGCGGCGCGCTCTTCGCCCAGGCGCACGGCGGTCAGCTTCCAGGCGTCGCGCATCGAGAAGGGCACGGCCACGGCGATCGCGGCGGCCATGACGGCCACGGTCGTCCAGTTGGCGCGCGCCAGGCTGCCCATCGTCCAGAACACGATGCCCTGCAGGGCTTCTTCGCTGGCCACGAATTGCAGCAGCATCACCAGCGCCTGGAAGGAATACACCAGCGCGATGCCGAACAGCACCACGCCCAGCGTCGACCCGCCGCGCCACCGCGCGACGCGTTCCAGGATCAGCACCGACACCAGGGTGCAGGCAAAGGCGGAGATCGACACCACCATGCCGGGCGGCAAGGCGGGCAAGTGCCAGTCCAGCGTGATGGCCAGCGACGCGCCGAAGGCGGCGGCGGCCGAGACGCCCAGCGTGTAGGGGCTGGCCAGCGGGTTGTCCAGCATGGTCTGCATCTCGGCGCCGCCCAAGCCCAGCGCCACGCCCACCAGCAGCGCCATCAAGGCGTACGGCAGCCGGAACTGCCAGACGATGACGCGCGTGCCGGCGCTGGCCGTATCGGGATGCAGCAGCGTCTGCAGCAAGTCGGCAGGTGAGAGGGCGGCGGGGCCGCTGGCGATGTCGGCCAGCAGGCTGGCGGCAATGGCCAGCACCAGCACGGCCGTCAGCAGCAGGCGCTTGCGGACGGTGCGCCGGTAGGCGGCGATGGGGTCTTCCGGGGCGGCGGCAATGGCAGGCGCGGCCGCCGTGGTGGTGCTGAGCATGATGCGCCTATCGGGCAGGGGTGGCGGCCGGCGCCGTCCAATAGGTGCCCGCGTTGTCCACGTCCAGGAACTGGCGGTACAGCGCGTCCAGCGAGGCTTGCGGGTCCAGCGCGGCGGCGCGTTCCGGGTACAGCCATTTCGTCATGGCTTCGATGGCGACCACGTTGTAGGGCGAGTTGTAGAACGCGTGCCAGATGCCGTAGGCACGGTGCTGCTTCACGGCGTCCAGGTCGCGGATGCCGTCGCGGCCAAGCAGGGTGGACAGGCTGTCCGCCGATACCGCGGCAGCGGCGCCGGGGCCGACCAGCAGCCCGGGGCGGCCTGGTTCGGAACGGCTGCCGGTGGCGATATAGACGTCGGGTTTGGCGTCCAGCAGGAATTCCAGGCTGACGTCGCCAATGGCGCCCGGGAGCACGGGGGCGGCCACGTTCACGCCGCCGGCGGTTTCCAGAAGGTCGCCGAAGCTGCCGTTGCCGGTGGTGTGGCAGCAGGCGGGCCACACGCCTGCCAGCATTTCCACGAACACGCGCGGGCGCTGCGCCTGCGGCACGGGGTCGACGATCTTGCGCACGCGGGCCAGATGGTCTTCATAGAACGCGATGTAGGCGTCGGCCTCTGCCTGCCGGTCCAGCGCCTGGCCCAGGATGCGCATGCTGGGCACGGTGTTCTCCACCGGGTGCTGGCGGAAATCGATGAACACGATGGGGATACCGGCCGCCTGCAGCGCCGCGATCATCGGGTTGTTGCGGCCGGGGCCGTGGCCGCTCAGGCTGAACACCGCCACATCAGGTTGCAGCGACACGATCTTTTCGGGGCTGACGCTGGCTTCCGACGTCTTGCCGATCAGCGGCACGTCCGCCGCCTTGGGATAGCGCTTGACGAGTTGGGTCCACGAATAGGGGTCTTGCTGCTTCAGCTCGCCTTGCCATCCGACCACGCGGGCCACGGGATCCTTCCGGTCCAAGAGGGCCATGGCGAAGACGAAGCGGCCTTCGCCCAACAGCACGCGTTTGGGGTGGTCGGGCACCGTGACGACGCGGCCTGCCAGATCGGTGACCTGGCGGGCCTGGGCGCCGGGCAGGGCGCAAAACAGGGCAGTGGCGGCCACGGCCGCATGGAAGAGCTTGATCGCACGCATCGAAAAATCCCGGGTTGCGCCGTTGTCCGCAGGCTTGCAGGTAACGCGAACCATTCTTATCGACAAGCAGTGTCCACCAAGCCATCTCAAGAAAGCGTTAAGACGTGCGCGGTGTGGTGTGCGCGCTGCAAGCGGGGACGGAGCGCGGCGCCCCAAGGCAGGCGGGCACATACAATATGAGACTGATTTCCATTCCCTGCGGGCTTGCATGCGCGTTCTAGTCATCGAAGACGACCCTGACATCCTGGCGAACATCACGCATCACCTGACGCGGCGCGGCTACATCGTCGATTGCGCCGAAGACGGGCAGCGTGGCTACGCGATGGCGGCCTCGGGCAGCTTCGACCTGATCGTGCTGGACCTGATGCTGCCGCGGCTGGACGGCTACGAGCTTTGCCGCCGCCTGCGGACCGAAGCGACGTGCAATACCCCGGTGATCATGGTGACCGCGCGCGATACGCTGGACAACCGGCTGACGGGTTTTGACGCGGGCGCCGACGATTACCTGGTGAAGCCCTTTGCGTTGGCCGAGCTGGCCGCGCGGGTGAAGGCGCTGCTGCATCGCGCCAGCGGCGCGGGCGCCACGCGCGTGCTGCGCGTGGGCGACCTGACGCTGGACACGGGCACGCTGGAACTGGCACGCGCCGGCCAGCCACTGCGCCTGCCGCCGTCGCCGCTGCAACTGCTGACGCTGCTGATGCGCGCCAGCCCGTCGGTCGTTCACCGTGCGCGGCTGGAAGAGGCCTTGTGGCGCGATTCGCCGCCCGACAGCGACAGCCTGCGCACGCATATCCACCAGATCCGCCACGTGGTCGACAAACCGTATGACACGGCGCTCTTGCACACCGTGCACGGCATCGGCTATCAGCTCCGGGCGCCTGACGATGCCTAAGTGGACGGGGCCGGTGGCCCGGCGCGGGCTGGCGCGCCATCTGGTGCTGACTTACGTGGTGCTGGCCCTGCTGGTGGCGGGGCTGCTTTCCTGGCTGTCGGTCTGGAGCGTGGGCAAGCTGGAGGCCCACTTGCAGCGCATCGACATGGGGATGGCGGTGGAGCGGGTGCGCGGCGATTTCCTGGCGGGCATCGACCCGGGCCGGCCCAACCGCTTCTTTCATGGCGACCCCGGCAGCGAGGCCTTTCCCGCCTGGCTGCGGCGGCTGAACCCGGGTTTCCACAAGATCGAACGCGAGGGCCGCGTCTGGCACGTGATGGTCGATGACCGGGACGGCCAGCGCTACATGCTCCTGCGCGACTACACGGACTATGAACAAAGCCAGGTGGCGTCGCACTGGGCGGCCGTCAGCGGGCTGGCGGGTAGCCTGGCGCTTGCGTTCATCCTGGGCATCCTGGCCACGCGGCGGCTCTTGCGGCCCTTGTCGCGGCTGGCGGCGCAGGTCAACGCGCGGGGCGCGCAGCCGCCGCAGACGCGGCTGGCCGAAGATTATCCGCCGGACGAAATCGGCCAACTGGCCGCCGCGTTCGACGCGACGTACAACCAACTGGAACAGGCGCTGCGCCGCGAACAGCTGTTCACCGCGGACGTCGGCCACGAGTTGCGCACGCCGCTGATGGTGATCTCCAGTTCGTGCGAACTGCTGCGCGAGGAACAGGCGTTGGACGCCAGCGGCCAGGCGCGCCTGGCCCGCATCGAAGCGGCGGCGGCCGACATGGGCGAAAGACTGGATACCTATCTGATGCTGGCCCGCGGCGGCGACGCCGCTGAACGCTTTGCACGCGAAAGCGCCCACACCGCGGCGCGGGGGCAACTGGCGGCCTGGAGCGCCGTAGCGCAACGCCGCGACATGCGCCTGACGCTGGAGCTGGCGCAGCCCGAGGCCCCGGCGCTGCAATTCCCGGCGCCGCTCTTGCGTGCCGTGCTGTCCAACCTGATCCGCAATTCGCTGCAGTACGCCGGTCCGCGAGCCAGCGTCGTGATCACGGCCGGGCCCGACTTCATGCAGGTGGCGGACGACGGGCCGGGCATTGCCGCCGAGCGACACGAGGCCGTCTTCAGCCCCTTCGTGCGCGGCGAACAACCGGATGCCGGCAACCTGGGGCTGGGCCTGTCGCTGGTGCAGCGCATCTGCGCGCACCAGGGCTGGCGCGTGTCGCTGCAATCGGCGCCGGGGCGCGGCACCGTCTTCCGCGTGGATCTTGCCGCGCCGGCCAGCGCCTAGAACGACAGGTCGGCCGTGAAGGTGACGGTGCGGCCCGCACCCGGCACGCCATACAGCTGGAACCCGTCCAGGGACGCGCCCACGCGGCTGTAGTAGAACTTGTTGAACAGGTTGTCCACGTTCATGCCCAGCGTCACGTTCTTGTTCACGCGGTAGCGCGCCGCCGCGGAATGCAGCCAATAGGACGGCGCTTTCTCGTTGTCGCGCACCCAGACCGGATGCGTGCCGGACGGGCCGGATACGGTCGCACTATTGTTGTTCTTGCCGCCGACGTACTTGTTGTCGGTGTAGCGGCGCTTGCCCACATATTGCACGCCGTAGCTCAGCGACAAGTCCTCGGTGGCGGCATAGGTGGTCCACAGGTTGAGCGTCAGGTCGGGGACGTTCTTGGCCTCTTCGCCCTGGTTCGCGCCCTTGGTGATGCGGCTTTTCATGGCGCTCACGCCGGCGAACGCGGACCAGCGCGACGTGAGGTTGCCCGACAGGCCCAGTTCGACGCCGTCCACGCGCTTGGCGGGCAGGGCGCGCACCACGTCCGTGGCATCGTCGCCGTACTCCCAGGAGTCGGTCAGTTCGGTGCGGAAGACGGCGCCGGTCAGCGCCAGGTCGCTGCCGGCCAGGTCCCACTTGGTGCCCAGCTCCCAGGTCTTGGAGACGGCAGGCTTGTAGGTGTCCGAGCCGGTGGCGCCATAGATATTGTTGTTGGTGCTGGCGCCCAGCGCCGAGGGCTGGGCGGCCTGGCTGTACGAGACATAGACGCTGCCGATGTCCATCGGCTTGTAGGTCAGCCCGATACGGCCGCTCCAGGCGCCGTCGGTGACGCGCTGCGTGGTGGCGCCGGTCTTCTGCGTGACGCGGTAGCGGTCGTACCGTAGCGCGCCTTGCAGCATCCATTGCGGGTTGAAGGTCAGCGTGTCGCCGACGTACAGGCCGGTGTTGAAGATTTCGGCCTTGTTGCCGCCATCGCCTTTCACCGTATCGGTCCCGCCCATGTCGACCCCGCCGGTGTTGCGCAGGTCGATCACGGGGTTGCTGGACGGCGCGCGGATGGTGCGTTCGTGATCGCCGTAGGTTTCCTTGTAGAACTCCACGCCGGTCACCACCGCATGCTTGATGCCGCCCGTCTCGAAGTCCAGGTTCAGGTTGGTCTGGTTGGCCAGGATGGTGTAGCGCTTTGACGTCCCGAAATCGTTGCCGCGCAGTTGCGCGTAAGGCGACGGATCGGAGACGGGCTCGTACCCGCTGTACGATGGGATGCCGTCCGCGCTGTTGACGAGGGGGCCCGTGCCCACATAGCCATAAGACGTGCGCGAGGTGGAGTTGAAACGGGCGGGAGCCAGCACGCCGATGCGGTCCGTCTGCTGCCACCGGCTGATGTTGGACAGGCGCGCCGTATTCGTGAAGTCATGCTCGGCCTTCAGCGTGGCCTGGTCGGTGCGGGTCTGCTCGGTGTAGAGGTCGGGGTCGCCATACCAGGCGTTGCGCGACACGTTCGGCATGCGCTTGCCGCCGGTGCCGCGCTGGATCGGCACGCCGCCGTCGGGGATGTTGTCGTCTTCCTGATGCAGGTAGTTCAGCGTGACGCGGGTGGGCGTGCCCAGCCCCATCGCCAGCGACGCCGCCATGCCTGAGCGGTCGAAGTCGGTCACGTCGCGCTCGGCCACGCCGTTGTGATGGCGCATCAGGTTGATGCGCAGGGCGGAACTGTCCGTCAATTCCTGGTTCAGGTCGGCGGTGATGCGCCGGTAGTGGTCGGTGCCCAGTCCGCCGGACAGCTTGTAGAAGGAACCCAGGCGGGCTTCCTTGCTGGCCAGGTTGACGCTGCCGCCCACGGCCGACACGCCGGACTCGATGGAGCCCGTGCCCTTGAACACTTCGGCTTGTTCCAGGTTGAAGATATCGGTGCGGCTGGACAGGCCGGCGTCGCGGATGCCGTCCACGGTAATGCTCTGTTCCGCCGAGAACCCGCGGATGGTGAACATGTCGCCCCAGCCCAGGTTGCCCTCGCCGGAACTGAAGGTGATTCCCGGCACGTTGCGCAAGACGTCCTGCAGGCTCTTGGCCTGTTGCTCTTCCAGGACGGCACGCGGCACGACCGTGATGCTCTGTGGCGTATCCAGCAAAGGCTCGGTGAATTTGCCGGACTGCACGCGGTCGGCCTTGTAGGGCGGGGCGTCGGCTTGCACGGTGACCGGGGCCAAGACCGGCGCATTGTCGGCGGGTTGTGCCTGCGCGTGGGCCTGGCTGGTGGCCACCGCGCCCAGCGCCATGCTCAGGGTCTTCAGGGCATAGCGGCCCTGCGGGTTCGTTTTCTGTTGCGCCATGATGGGATCTTGAGTGCCTCAATGAGAATCGTTCCGGATTCTAAGGAGGGCGATCTCAAGATCTTGTTAAGGCGCGGGCGAACCTGTTTCATGGATGATTCGCCGTACCGGTGGGGCGCGTCACCGGTACGGGCGGGGCTTCAGTACGCCTTGCCCGAAATCTGCTGCGCGTATCCCAGGTCCAGCCACTTCGGGTCTTGCGGAATGCGGTCCAGGTTGCCCAGGTCGATCTGCGTTTGCAGCGCGTCTTTCAGCGCCTGCTCGGGCACGGCAACGGAATCGGCGAACACGCCGTCATCGATCAGGCGTTGCACCGAGGCGCGCACCACGGCCGGATCCAGGTTGGGGAACAGCTTGAGTCCGCTTGCCACCGCCGCTGCCGGATCCTTGCGGATTTCCTTCAGGGCACGGTCGATGCCGGACACGAACTTCTGCGACACCTGCGGGGAAATGTCCTGCCGCGTGGAGATGGCCGAGAACGTGTAGGGGCCGATCTCGCGCGAGAACGCGGACACGACCTTGAACCCCTGGGCTTGTGCCTGAGACGCACCCGGTTCGTAGAGCACGGCGCAGTCGGCCTTGCCCGAGCTCAACGGGCCGATCTCGTTGCCCAGCGGCACTTCCAGCAGGTCCAGGTCGCGCTTGGGGTCCAGGCCCGCATTCTTGACCAGCTTCAGGAATGCCGACGAACTGGTCGTGGGCATGGCGCCGGTGGCGACGGTGGCGCCTTTCAGGCTCTTGAATCCGTCAAACGTAAAGCTCGGCTTGCAGGTCAGCCAGACGCCCAGGCGGTTCAGGGTGCCGCCCACCACCTTCACGGGCGCGCCGCGGCCGAATGAAATGGCGGTCCATTCGGGGCCGTGGAGGGAAAAGTCGGCGCTGCGGGAAATGACGGCGGCCAGGGCATTGGTCGACGACGAGGCCACGTCGATGCGCACGTCCAGCCCTTCGTCCTTGAAGTAGCCGTGCTCTTCCGCGAAATAGACCGGCAGGTAGAACACGGATTTGAATGCGGCCGACACGACGGCGCGGTCGTTGGCGGCGAAGGCGGTGACGGACAGCAGCGAGGCGGCGGCGGCCGTGGCCAGCCGTACGGAGAGCGTTGTTTTCATGGTCGAGGAGAGCGGCGCGCAGGCGCGGTCAAAGTTTGAATTGAGTGGCGTAGGTCTGGTCTTTCCAGCGCAGCAGGCGCTTTTCGGCGATGTCCACCCCGGCATACAGGACAAAACCCAGCAGCATCAGCGAAAAGATGCCGACCCAGACCGTGTTCAGGTCATACAGGGACGAGGCGACGAAGATCACATGCCCCAGCCCATATTTGGACGAGATGAATTCACCGACGACCGTCCCCACCAGCGCAAAGCCGATGTTGATGCGGAACGTGCTGATGATGGCGGGCAACGCCGACGGCACGACGACCTTGCGGAAGATCTGGCGGCGGGTAGCGCCCAGCGACACCATCATTTTCTGGATGTCGGGGTCGGTGTCCTTGGCGGCCTGGAATGCGGCCAGCAGCGCCACGATCGACGTGAGCGACACCGACAGGGCCACTTTCGAGATGACGCCGGTGCCGAACCACAGGATGACCAGCGGCGCGAAGGCGATCTTGGGCACGCTGTTGATCGCCACCAGGAAAGGCTCGACCACGCGGGCGGCATAGGGCGAATACCAAAGGGCCAGGCCGGGCACGGTGCCCAGAAAGGTCCCGGCCACGAAGCCCACGGCCGACGCCCACAAGGTGTAGTTGGCGTGTTCCCACAATTCGCCGTTCTGGATCATTTTCCAGGCGGCTTGCAGGACGCCGGCGGGCGAGCCGAACAGGAAGCCCGACACCGCGCCGGTGCGCACGCCCGCTTCCCATGCGCCGAACAGCACGGCAAGGATCAACAGCTGGGTCGCCAGCACCGGGACGCGGAACCCCGCCGGGCGCGCAGGGCGCGTGCCGCCGGCGGCAAGGCGCGGGGCGGCGGAAACGGAAGGCTGGTTCATGCGTGGGTCCCGTCCTTGCGGCCGGTCTGTATGTCGAGTTCCTGGCAAAGCAGATCGAAGTAGGCAGGAAAGCGGCTGTCGTGGCGGGCCTCCAGCGGCGAACGCGTGCCCAGCGCGATGTCGTGCACGCTTTTCAGGCGGCCCGGGCGGGCGCTCAGCACGAAGATGCGTTCGGACAGCGCGATGGCTTCGTCGATGTCATGGGTGACCAGCACGACGGTCTTGCCTTTCTGGCTGACGGTGTCGGCCAGCATGGATTCCAGGAACAGCCGGGTCTGGTAGTCCAGGGCGGAAAACGGCTCGTCCAGCAGCAGCACGTCCGGATCGGGCAACAGCGTGCGGGCCAGCGCTACGCGCTGCCGCATGCCGCCGGACAACGCCTTCGGATAGCTGTCCTGGAAGGGCAGCAGGCCGAAGGTGTTCAGGTAGTCGCGCGCCAATTCCACGGATTCCGCGCGCGGCGTGCCGCGCAGTTCCAGGCCGACCAGCACGTTGTCCAGCACCGTGCGCCAGGGCATGAGCAAGTCGCGTTGCAGCATGTAGCCGACGCGTCCGCGCAGGTTGGGTAGCGGCTTGCCGTCCAGTGCGATCGTGCCCGCGTCATGCTCGAGCAGGCCGGTCAGGATGTTGAACAAGGTGGACTTGCCGCAGCCGGACGGTCCGATGATGCTGATGAATTCGCCGCTGGCGGCGTTCAGGCTGATGTCGTCCAGCACCTGGACGGGGCCGGTCTCGGTGACAAAGCGCTTGGAGAGATTGCGGATCTCCAGCTTTAAAGCAGGGGCAGGGCTCATGGCGGTATGGACTTCAGGCCGCCCTAGGCCGCGCCATGATCCAGTTCCAGCGCCACCACATCTTCGTGGGGCACCTCAAGCGCTTCGTTGAAACGCTTGAAGAAGCTGCAGAGCGCGATGCGGATGGTCAGTTCCACGATCTGTTCTTCATTGAAGAACGTTTGCAGCCGGCTGTAGAACGCGTCGCTGACCTGCGACGGGGTCAGCGTGACCAGTACCGCGTAGTCGCGCACGACCAGGTCCTTTTCGTCCAGGCCGGGCACCTCGGGCTCGAGCAGGCGGTCGATGGCCTCCTGCGAGATACCCTGCGCGGCCAGCTTGGGCGTGTGCAGCGTGACGCAATAGTGGCAGGCGTGCGCCTTGGATGCGGTCAGCAGCGCGATTTCCAGATGGCGGGGCGAGATCAAGCCGTCTTCACGCGACTGCACCAGGTAGGAAAAGAAGTGCTTCAACGCCGGGGGCCGCGGCGCGAAGGCGCTGAGCATGTTGGCGTAGGGGCCGTAGTCCTGCAGCAGTTGATTGAAGAGGGTGGCAGTAGCGGGATCCAGCTTGGCGGGATCCAGGGGGCTCAGGCGGGGCAAGGCGATTCCAGCGGAAGAGAAACGAACAATCCGGGAATCCTAGAAGACTGCCATCCTTCTGGAAAATACCGATATCACATATGTATATGGGTATACGTGCGTATCGGGCGTATCGGGCGTAGGGGGGGCGCCCAAAAAAATGCCGCCTTCATCGTGAAGGCGGCGGGTCCCGGTCAGTGCAGGATCTGGCTCAGGAAGAGCTGCGTCCTTTCATTTTGCGGGCGGTCGAAGAACTCGTCGGGGCTGTTCTGTTCGATGATTTCGCCGCGGTCCATGAAGATCACCCGGTTGGCGACTTTGCGCGCGAAACCCATTTCGTGGGTCACGCAGATCATCGTCATGCCGCTTTCCTGGGCCAGCGTCACCATCACGTCCAGCACTTCCTTGACCATTTCCGGATCCAGCGCGGAGGTCGGTTCGTCAAACAGCATGACCTTGGGGTTCATGCACAACGAGCGCGCGATCGCCACGCGCTGTTGCTGGCCGCCCGACAGCTGGCCGGGAAATTTCTTCGCCTGGTCTGGAATGCGCACGCGCTCCAGGTATTTCATGGCGGTGGCTTCGGCCTGGGCGCGCGGTTGCTTGAGCACCCACATGGGGCCCAGCGTCAGGTTTTCCAGCACGGTCAGGTGCGGAAACAGGTTGAAGTGCTGGAACACCATGCCCACTTCGCGGCGAATGGTCTCGATGTGCTTGATGTCATTGGTCAGCTCGGTGCCGTCCACGATGATCTGGCCCTGCTGATGCTCTTCCAGGCGGTTGATGCAGCGGATCATCGTGGACTTGCCCGAGCCGGACGGCCCGCACACCACGATGCGTTCGCCCGGCGCCACGTCCAGGTTGATGTTGCGCAGCACGTGGAACTGGCCGTACCACTTGTTCACGCCCTGCAATCGAATAATGGAATCCGACATGCTTGGTCTCCGTAAAGGGTTACCGGGTAGCGCGGCTTTAGCGCGCGTGCCCGGTGGCCAGCCGCTTTTCAAGCGCCTGGCTGTATTTGGACATGGAATAGCAGAAGGCGAAGTAGATCAGCGAGATGAAGAGGTAAGCCTCCACCCCGAATCCCCGCCAGGCCGCATCGGACAGGGCCGCCTTGGCCGCCAGCGTCAGGTCGAAGATGCCGATGATCACCACCAGCGACGTGTCCTTGAACAGGCTGATGAAAATGCCGACCAAGGGCGGGATCACGATCTTGAGCGCCTGCGGCAAGATGATCTTGCGCATCTGCTGCCAGTAGTTCAGGCCCAGCGAGTCGGCGCCTTCGTACTGGCCTTTCGGGATGGCCTGCAAGCCGCCGCGCACCGTTTCCGCGATGTAGGCCGCCGCGAACATGATGATGGCGATCTGCGCGCGCAAGAGCTTGTCGATGGTGAAGCCTTCCGGCAGGAACAGCGGCAGCATCACCGACGACATGAACAGCAGGCTGATCAGCGGCACGCCACGGATCAGCTCGATGTATACGACGCACAGCGCCTTGATGGCGGGCATCTTCGACCGCCGGCCCAGCGCCAGCAGCACGCCGATGGGGAAGGCGAAGGCGATGCCGAACGTGGCCAGGATCAGCGTCAGCGGCAGGCCGCCCCAGCGCGAGTTCTCGACGTACGTCAGGCCGAACACGCCGCCCCACATCAGGAGCGCCACGGCGGAGAGGCCTGCGGTCCAGATAAGGGCCAGCTTGCCGTTCCAGAAACGGCGCATGCCGCTGCAGGCGATCACCGCCACGAGGATCAGCGTGGCAAGGAGGGGACGCCATTGCTCGTCGAACGGATAGGTGCCGAACAGGATCAGGCGGTGCTTCTCGACGATGAACGCCCAGCAGGCGCCGCCGACCGAGGCCCGGCACTCCATGGCGTTGGTGGCGGTGAAGTTGGCTTTCAGGAAAGCCCACTCCACCAGCGCCGGCAACGCCATCAGCAGGAACCACGCCAGCAGCACGGTGATCAGCAGGTTCAGCGGCGACGAGAACAGGCGAGACCGTACCCAGGCCCAGGCGCCCACCTGGGTGCTGGGCGGGGGCAGGGCTTCGGTGAAGGAGTGCGTAGTGCTGCTCATCTCAACGCTCCACCAGCGCGATGCGCTTGTTGTACCAGTTCATGAATATCGAGATCGACAGGCTGACCGTCAGGTAGGCGCCCATGATGATGAGAATGCCCTCGATGGCCTGGCCGGTCTGGTTCAGCGTGGTGTTCACCACCGACACGATGTCCGGATAACCGATGGCGACCGCCAGCGAACTGTTCTTCAACAGGTTCAGGTATTGGCTGGTCATCGGGGGGATGATCACGCGCAAGGCTTGCGGCAACACCACCAGGCGCAGGACCTTCGCGCGCGGCAGGCCAAGCGAGCCGGCGGCTTCCCACTGGCCGTTGTTCACGGCCTGGATGCCCGAACGCACCACTTCCGCGATGAACGCCGAGGTGTAGACGGTCAGGCCCAGGAACAGGGCCACGAACTCCGGCGTCAGTGTGAGGCCGCCCGTGAAGTTGAAGCCCTTCAATTCCGGCATGTCCAGGGTCAGGGATGCGCCGCTTGCCAGCCAACCCAGCGCGGGCAGCAGGACGAGCAGCCCGAGTGCCGCGCGGCCCAGCGGGAACACGCGTCCGGTGGCTTCCTGCCGCTTCGTGCCCCAATGGCCCAGGAACAGGACAGCCATGATGGCCAGCGCCAATCCACCCAGGACCCAGTCCAGCGAAGCGCCTTCCAGCCCGGGCACTTTCAGGCCGCGGTTTGAAATGAATACGCCCGGCAGCGGGTTGTGCGCCTGGCGCGGCCCGGGCATGTTCTCTGTGATCAGCGCGTACCAGAAGAAGAGCTGCAGCAAGAGCGGCACGTTGCGCATCACCTCGACATACACCGACGTGATCTTCGCCACCAGCCAGTTCTTGGACAGCCGGCCGACGCCGATCAGGACGCCCAGCAGCGTCGCGGCCACCAGCGCAAGCAGGCCCACCCGCAGCGTGTTGAGCACGCCCACGAAGATGGCGCGGCCATAGGTGTCCGCCGGCCCGTAGGCGATCACGGACTCGCCGATGGCAAATCCCGCTTCGCGGTTCAGGAAGCCGAAGCCGGTGGCGATGTTGCGCATCGACAGGTTGTGGAGCGTGTTGTGCACCAGGAACCAGATGCCGGTCCCGACGAGGGTCAGGGCCAGCACCTGGTAGACCAGCGCGCGCGTGGCCGGGTCGTTCCAGGAGCCCCGGGGGGGGGGGGGGGGGGCCGCGGGGGGGTCTCTGTGGTTGGCCACCGTAGAGT
>NZ_JBYOKH010000065.1:0-34836 GCF_057799415.1 Achromobacter sp. 18P8.1.1
ACTGCGCCATCAGATCAGCCTGCCCCGCCAGCGCCAGCGGCGCCGCCGCGTCGCCCGCAGGTTCACTGGCGCCGGCGGTGTAGGTAGTGAGCAGCACACCGCCGCCGCCGCGCAGCGCGCCGAACGCATCGGTGCGCAGCTCCGCTCCCACCCCGCGCACATTGCCGCGATAGTTGCCGCTCTGGTGGATCAGATGGCCCAGGTTCAGCTCGCTGCCAGACTGCGTGGACTTGATCTGCATGCGCAGTTGGCCGTCGCTGTCATCGAACACAATCTGGTTGTAGCCGTCGCCGCCAAACTCCTTGCTCTTGAAGCCGCTTAGCGCGGCTGCGTTGCGATGTTGCTCGTCGCCGCCTGCCGCGCCGTGCCAGGCCGGTGCGTTGCCGCTGGCCAGGTTGGCCTGCGCACTCGGCTTGCCGTCGGTAGCGGCGGCAAACACTTCAGTGTTCATGGCTTCGCCGGACTTGCCGCCGGGGGTCGACGGGATGCCGCCTTCGCCTCGCCCGTTGTAGAGCGCGCCCACGACGAGCGGCTGATCGATGTCCTCGTCCAGAAACCGCACCAACACTTCCTGCCCGATGCGCGGCACGAAGCTCATGCCCATGCCCGCGCCGGCCTGGCGTTGGGCCACGCGCGCCCACCGGCTTTTGGCCAAACCATCGCCATCGGCCTGCCAGTGAAAGCGCACGCGCACGTCGCCGCGCGCGTTGCGGTAGATCTCGTCTTCGCCACTGGCCTCGGTCGCGCCCTCGGCATTGGTCACGATCGCCGTGTGCACACCCACCGCGGACGGTACGCCGGCAAGCCTTGCGCCGCGCGCCCCGGCAGGCAAGGCGCGCCAGGGTCGATCACAGCGCACGGCGCGGAAGCGGTTGGCATAACCGACCTCGTGCGCCCGCGCCAGTACGGCCGCCTCGGGCCGGCCCACGCCGATCAACGCGTCGTCATGGTCGCGTACGTTGTCGTCGGTGGCCTCGCGCGCCTCGTCGTCTTCAAAGCAGAGGAAGTCATCCAGCGCACCCAGCTTGGCCGCCATGCTGGCATCGGCCTGGCCGGGCAGGTTGTTGACGCCGGCATGTTCCAGGCGGTCCAGGGCGAAAACGGGCTCGAAGCCCGATTCCCCCGCCGGCCCCAGCGGCGACATGTCTTGCAGTGTGAAGCGCGTACCGGACCGGAACGTGCGCACATTGCCGCGCCCCAGAAACGTCTCGGCGCTGGCCTGCACCGCTTCCATCAGCAACGTCGCCTGGAACTGCGCATGCGCCTGATTCAAGAGACCGCCGTGACCCAGGGGCTCGAACCATTCCAACCCGGCGCCGTCATCACCGGACGCATTGGCGGGGCCGGCCAGCGCCTGGCCCGTAACGGCGTGCTTGCCGCTTTCGTGCCAGGCCAGCACCGTCACGCGCTCGACACCTCTGCGGCGCGGGCCCCCCAGCGCCTGCACGCCATCGCGGGATTCCGTCGCATGGGCGCGCTGAAATCGCACGCCCGCGCCAGCCGACTCAGCGTCTTCGGCCAGGCTGCGGCTGTCGGCAAAGATCAGCACGGCGTGGCGCGCGGGCGCGGCCTCGTCTTCGACCGTCGTCCAGCCCAGGCCGGATTCCGCAAGCAGGCGTGACAGGAAGGCGTAGTCGGTCTCGCGATACTGAGTGGTGTAGGAACGCGCGGGCAGATCGGCCAGATGGTGCTCGACTTCGGCCGAGACCTTGTAGGTATAACCCTCGTAGCCGTCCAGCACGTGCCGCACGATCTCCAGCACGGGCTGGTTCTCGTAGATGCGGCTGTCACGCCGTTGCGTGGCCAGCCAGAGCCACGGCGCCAGCGTGACGCGATAACGCGCCATGCCGGCGTTGCCGCCCAGCATCTCGGCGGCGCGCACGACGCCGCTGCGGCCCGTCTCGCTGCCGTCGGCGCGGGTAGTCCACAGCGTGGCCGGGCGCGACACCATGTCGTTCAGATCCAGCGCCGCGTTGTCGGCCAGCGCCACGACGCGCATTTCACCGAGCTCGGACAGGCCCTCGCGCGCGACCCACCCCTCGACCTGCAGGGACGACATCGCGCCCTCGCCATCAAGCCGGTAGAGACGGGACTGGGCGCTGAAACTGCCGTTGCTTGCGTTCACAGCCATTGAGCAAAAACCTCTTGGGGGACGTGGGCAACACCGGCCCGGTTCGGACGGTGGAGCGTCAGGGTTCGACGTTGGCCTGCGGCGTCGGGCATTCGATCGCAGTGCCCCATTGGCCCGCGCACACACGCAGGCGGCACTGCTCGCCTTCAATAAAGCTGAGCTTGCGGCATTCCTTCAACCGCTCCGCCAGCGGCGAGCCCGGCATCTCGCGCATGAAGACACCGTCGGATTTGTAAACACGCGTGCCGGGCGGCGAGGCCGGGGGCAGCCCGTAGTTCATCAGGGCCGACAACAGCGCGGCATCGGTATCGGACGATTTTGCGGTCTTGCGCGGCGGCGTGCTGGCAGGCTTGGCCGCGCGCGGCGCACCCGCCTGTTGCGCACGCTGTTCCGCGGCCTGGCGCGTGGGGCCGGCTGCGGGTGCAGGCGCGGGCGCAGCAGCCGCAGCAGGCGGCGTCATTGCCAGCACGGAAAGCGGATTGGTTGGCGCCGCCAGGGGCTCGGGCTCGCCTCGCCCGACATCTGCGTCTCGAGCGGGCGGCGCTTCATCAATGATGGCGGCCACCGCAGGGGGCCTATCCATGGGCTTCAGCGCAAGTTCGCCCGCCGGCGCGGGCGGACTTGCCATCGAGGCTTGCGGCAGCGAAGCCATCGGGCTGGGCGTGGAAGCGACGGCAGGCGACGGCGCCTGCGCGACCATCGGCACGGCTCCGTCTTCATGAATGATCCAGGTGATGCCGCCGGCCAATAGCGCCAGCAACAGCGCCAACGCCACCCAACGCCCTGCGCGGGAGTTGCGTGGCGTCGCTAGATGTTTGACCTCGGCTTCCGGTTCGCGTCCTTCCAGTGCAGCAAGGATTCGCGACGACTCGGCCTCGCCGCGCGCGGGCGTGGAGGCGCTGAGCAAACTCGGCGCGGTCATCGTAGGGCGAGCGTCTTCTTTGTCTTCTGCCATGCGGGTTCCCGTGTCAGCAGGAGGCGTGTGCAGCCCCCCTGTAACCAAGCTCGACGAGAATACCCGATAGGCCTATTTCGATCATTGCTCCTTGTTACGATTCCTAAGGGTCGGACGCTGTTTGCAACGCCGGATCGCTTGCCTCATGCGCGAATAAAACAAAAGATTACGCCTTCACATGAGGGACCTAATTTGCTGCTGCTACTGCCCCTGTATTTTTTACTGGCGGTGGGCGTCTCCGCTCTCCTGTTTTTTCCGGCTCTGCGCCAAGGCGCAGTCCGGAGTTTGCGCGCGTGCGTACAGGGCGTGGCAAGGGGCGCGACGCGTAGTGCGAATCATGCGGGCGGAGCCGTCGGTGGTACGGCAGGTGCCGTCCGGGACGGCATGAGCGCGTCGCTGGATTGGGTCGGAAGGTATCGTTGGCAGGTCGCGATCGGGCTGACAGTTGTGTTGCTTCCGTCACTTTTCGCTTTCTTGATGCGACACAATCACACATTCGTTTACAGCACCCAAACGGCCGGTCCGGACCGCCGAATCCAGGCATTGCTGGAGGGTGAAAGGCTGGCTCCGCCGGCCGCGCTGCCCCCGGAAGCGTTCACCACGCGCGAGGTCGAACTGGTGCGTCCGAAGCTGGGTGGCGCAAGCCGCAACTGGGACCTGTTCGACGCCGATTTCCGTCAGCGCCTGCTGTTGGCTTACCGCATCATGCGCGAGCAGCACGGCTACGAAATGGCGCTGATCGAGGGCTACCGCAGCCCCGAGCGGCAGGAAGAGCTGGCCGGCATGGGCACGCATGTGACGAACGCCGGCGCCTTCCAGAGCTATCACCAATATGGCCTGGCGGCCGACAGCGCGTTCTACCGCGACGGCAAGATCGTCATTTCCGAGAAGGACCCCTGGGCCATGCGCGGCTATGAACTGTTTGGCGAGACCGCGGAACTCGTTGGCCTGACGTGGGGCGGACGCTGGAAGATGATGGACTTTGGCCATGTCGAGCTGCGCCGCCCCGGCGTGATGCAGCGTGCGCGGGAGGCCACGAAATAATGGCGCGCGTGCTGAAAAAAGGGCTATTGATCCTGGCGTTGTTTGCCGTCGTGTGGCTGGCCGTCATCATCTGGTGGCAGGAATCGCACACGCTGCCCACCGGCGTGGACATCGGGCTCTATCTGTTCGCATTGCCCCTGGCCTTGCTGGCGGCGCTGTGGCTGGGCGTGCGCGCCGTGCGAGCCGCGCGCGCGCCCAAGCCCGAACCGGTGGCCGATCCCCAGGCGCAGACGCCGCCCGCGCCGCGCCTTGCCGAATTGCGCGTGGTCGCCGTCGCCGCGCGTGCGGCGGCGGGCGCCGATACCGCCGCCATCGCGCAGGCGATGGCCGAACAGAAGCGGCCCGAACTGGATGCCGAGCTCAAGACGCCCCAGGGCTTTCCCATCTTTGCGGGGCGAGTGCCGGGCCTGAACGACCTGGAGCTGTACGCGGCGGCCCACGAACGCGGCGCGCCGCCGGAGGCCTTGGCAACGGCCACGCTGCGCGTCACGGCACTGCTGACGGATATCGCGCGCACCCTCACCGGCGACGCCCACCGGCGCGTCACCGAACTGGACGTGCCCGCCCGCGACGACGACTGGCCTTTGCTGCGCTTCGAGGTACTGCTGTCAGCCGACTGGCCGGAAGCGGCGCGCGAGCGCGCGCGCAAGGAAATCCTGGCCGCCGCCGGCGTCTGGCCCGATGCCCGCGTCAGCGTCGCCGAGCACCTTGCGCGCAACGCCATGGCTGGCGACCACCTGTTGCGCGAACTGGCATCCGCACCGCCGGATGCCCACGCGCAGCCGCTGTGGCGCATCGTGCTGGCGGGCGATGGCTACATCGACGCCGACCAGGTTGCGCTCTGGGATGGCCTTGCCAAGTTGCTTACCCACGCCAATCCGCAGGGCCGCGTGCCGGGTGAAGCTGCCGCCGGGCTGCTGCTTGGCCCGGCAGATGCCGACGCCGACCTGCGCATCGCCCTGTCTCCGGTATGGCATCGACAGAAGTCAGCCGACGCCCGTGGCGCGCTGGCGGAGCCGCCCCTGGCCGATCTGGCGCGCGAACTGCTGCAACGCGCGGACGTCGCGCCCGAGCACGTCGCCCACGTCATCAGCGACGCCGATCACCGAGGCAGCCGTCCACTTGAACCGCTTAACGTCGCGTCTCAACTGTTTGCCCATCTGGACGCCAGCAAGGATTGCCAGGCGGTCGGCGCCGCCTGTGGCCACACCGGCGTGGCCGCGTCGCTGCTGACGCTGGCCGTGGCCGGCGAAGCCTGCGTCCAGCGGGAACAGCCCGTACTGACCCTAACCCTGCAAGACCCCGCATTGCGTTGCGCGGCGCTGGTCTCCCGACCCGCCGCCAGCGCTACCGCCTGACCCCAAAAACAACAGCGAAAACCATGCGTAGCCCATCAGGATTGTTTTCTCGATTTTCCAGCGCCATGAGCGACTTCCGCTACTGGAGCGCTCGGGTGTTCGCCAACCCACGCACCTTCATGGTGATCGGACTGATCGCGCTGATCGTGTTTCTGTTCCTGTTCGCCGACACCATGCAGATCGCCATGACCTGGGCCGGCGCCTTGCTGGGGGTGCTGCTGTTCCTGTGGCTCTGCGTGTGGCTGTGGCGCCGGCGCCGCACCCGGCGCGCCAACCAGAAGCTGGGCGACATGCTGGAACAACAGGTGCAGACGGGCGCCGCGGCCAGCCCCGCCGCCAACCGCAACGAGGTCGACGCGCTGCGCACGCGCCTGACGCAGGCGGTGCGCACCATCAAGACGTCCAAGATCGGCCAGACCTCTGGCAACGAAGCGCTGTACGAGCTGCCCTGGTACATCGTCATCGGCAACCCCGCCGCCGGCAAGAGCAGCGCCGTAATCAATTCGGGGCTGCAGTTCCCGTTCGCCGACAAGAACGGCGCAGCCGTGCGCGGCGTGGGGGGCACCCGCAACTGCGACTGGTTCTTCACGACCGAAGGCATCCTGCTGGACACGGCGGGCCGCTACTCGGTCCACGAGGAAGACCGCAACGAGTGGATGAGTTTCCTGGACCTGCTCAAGCGCCATCGCCCCAAGGCGCCGATCAACGGCATCATCGTGGCGGCCAGTATCAGCGAACTGACGGATTCCGGCCCCGAGTTCGCCATTAACCTGGCCAAGAACCTGCGCCAGCGCGTGCAGGAACTGACCGACAGGCTGGAAGTCTTTGCGCCGGTGTATGTGATCTTCACCAAGGCCGACCTGATCGCCGGCTTCTCGGAGTTCTTTGCCGACGCCGACGCCCGCGAGCGCGACCGCGTCTGGGGTGCCACGCTGCCGTACGGCGCCGACGAAAGCCGCGACGTGCTGACGCTGTTCGACGAGCGCTTCGACGAACTGTATGAAGGGCTCAAGGAAATGGGCACGGCCCAGATCTCGCTGCGGCGCAGCGGCGCCCTGCCCCCAGGCCTGCTGACCTTCCCGCTGGAGTTCGCGGGTGTCAAACCGGCGCTGCGCACCTTCCTGTCGACGTTGTTCGAGACCAACCCGTTCCAATACAAGCCCGTCTTCCGGGGCTTCTACTTCACCAGCGCGCTGCAGGAAGGCGCCTCGCGCAGCACCTCCACCGAAAAACTCGCCGAGCGCTTCACCCTGCGCCCGGCCGCGCACGAAGCCGCCCGCAGCGTGAGCTCCCACAACGGCTTCTTCCTGCGCGACCTGTTCTCAAGCGTGATCTTTGCCGACAAGAAGCTGGTGCGCCAGCACGCCAGTCCGAACAAGGTCCGCATGCGCTACCTGACGTTCTTCGGGCTGGTGCTTGCACTGGGCCTGGTGCTGGGGGGCTGGAGCTGGTCGTACCTGGGCAACCGGCAATTGGCGACCAATGTGCAGGCGGACCTGGACAAGGTGGTGCGCCTGCAAAGCGAGCGCACCGATCTGCAAAGCCGGCTGGAAGCGATGGAGATCCTGCAGGACCGCATCGAGCAGCTGGACCGCTATTCGTCGAGCCGGCCGCTGTCGCTGGGCTTAGGGCTGTATCAGGGCGACGTGCTCAAGGATCGATTGCTGGCCGAGTACTACAACGGCCTGCGCCAGTTCATGCTGGTTCCCGTCAAGGCCAGCCTTGAGGATTATCTGGGCCGCGTCGACGTCTCTCAGGCGGCGGCCGCCGGCACACGGCCGGCTGCCCCGCCCCAGGCGCAGCCCGTGCGCGCCAACGCGGGCGACATGCTGTTCCAGGATGCCTCGCCCACTAACGTCGACGACGCGTACAACGCGCTGAAGACGTACCTGATGATGGCCAACCGCGAACACGTGGACCCCACCCACCTGTCCGACCAGATCACCCGCTTCTGGCGGGGCTGGCTTGAGACCAACCGCGGCGCCATGCCGCGGGACCAGTTGATCCGCAGCGCGGAACGGCTGATCTCGTTCTACGTGGCGCGCGCGGCCGACGCCGACTGGCCTCAGATCGACACCAACCTGGCCATGGTCGAGCGCACGCGCGGCAACCTGCGCAGCGTGATGCAAGGCATGCCGGCGCGCGAACGCGCCTATGCCACGTTGAAGGCACGCGCGGCCACGCGCTTCCCCGCCATGACCGTGGCGCGGATCATGGGCGAAGCCGACGCCGCCGTCGTGGCCGGTAGCTACGCGGTGCCCGGCACTTTCACCCGCGAGGCCTGGGAACAGTACATCGAGCCAGCCATCGGTGAAGCCGCGCGCCGCGAGGTGCAGACCAGCGACTGGGTGCTGGGCGTGAACGCGCGCGACGACCTGACGCTGGAAGGCAGCCCGGAGCAGATCCAGAAGAGCCTGGCCACGATGTACAAGACCGAATACGCGCAGGAGTGGCAGAAGATGCTGCGCGGGGTCACGATCAAGCCGTTCACGAGCTTCGACCAGGCGGTCCAGGGCATGAACCGGCTGGGCGATCCGCAGAATTCACCGCTGGTAAAACTGATCAACACGACTTATGAACAGACGTCCTGGGACAACCCCTCGCTGATCAACACCGGCATTTCGCAGGCACAGACGGGCGTGGTCGCCTGGTTCAAGCGGGTGATCCTGCGCCAGGGCCAGCCCAAGCCCACCGAAGTCGCGCCCGGCGGGGAGCAGATCCCGATGGGGCCGGTGGGCCGCGAGTTCTCCGACGTGGCCCGCCTGGTGGTCACGCGCGACAACCAGTCGCTGCTGGGCAACTACATGAACGCCCTGTCGAAGATCCGCACGCGTTTCAACCTGATCAACAACCAGGGCGACCCCGGGCCAGGCGCGCTGCTGCTGATGCGCCAGACGCTGGAAGGCAAGGACTCGGAGCTGGCCGACGCGCTCAAGCTGGTCGACGAGCAAATGCTGGCCGGCCTGACGCCGGCTCAACGCGAGACCCTGCGTCCGCTGCTGGTCCGCCCGTTGATCCAGGGCTACGCCGTGGCCATGCAGCCTGCGCAGACCGAGCTGAACAAGGTCTGGAACGCCCAGGTCTACCAGCCCTTCTCGCAGACCTTGGCCGACAAGTACCCGTTCTCGACCAAGGCCGGCGTCGAAGCCAGCGGCGAAGAGATCGGACAGGTGTTCGGCCCGCAGGGCAGCATCGCCAAATACGTCAACGACACGCTGGGCCCGCTGACGGTACGCCGCGGCGACATCCTGACCGCGCGCACATGGGGCGACATGGGCATCGACCTGCAACCGTCGTTCACCGCCAACTTCGCGCAGTGGGTGGCTCCGCTGTCGGGCGGCGCCGCAGGCTCGGGCGCAGCCAGCCAGCCGCAGACGCTGTTCCAGATCCAGCCCAAACCCGCCAGCGGCGTAACCGAGTACACGATCGAGATCGACGGCCAGCAACTGCGCTATCGCAACACGCCGCCGCAATGGGTGAACTTCGTCTGGCCCAACGCGCAAGGCGCACCCGGCGCGCGCATCACGGCCACGGCGTTCGATGGCACCGTCGTCGAGATCGTCAACGAACCGGGCCGCTTCGGCCTGGAGCGCCTGATCTCGGGGTCGCAACGCAAGCCGAACCCGGACGGCAGCTTCGAGATGAGCTGGAGCAAGTCCAACATCACCGTGCCGGTCAAGCTTCGCATCATCAGCAACGCGCAAGCGGCCAGCGCCGGCGGCACCGAGCCGGGCAGCCAAGGCCTGCGCAACCTGCGCCTTCCCGCTACGGTGGCGGGCGCTTCCCCTCAACCTCCCGTCGCCCCGACGCCTGCCGGAGCGCAGCAATGAGCAACCCGCAGTCTCCCATGTTCCGTACGGCCTACTTCGGCAAGATCCCGTCCCGTGGCGACTTCGTCAAAAACACCTCGCATCCCCAGCTGATGTCGACGCTGGACGCGTGGGTGGCCAACACCATGGAGGTCCTGGCCCAGGATCCCCACTGGAAGACCCTGTACGACGAAGCGCAGCCCGTTCCGTTCGCCGTGCTGGGCTCGCGCGGCAAGCTGGCTATCGCTGGCCATCTGCAGCCCAGCCGCGACCAGTCTGGACGGCGCTTCCCGTTCATCAGCGCAACCTCGGTCGAGGTCGCCCGCCCGCTGGATTTCATCGCACGCAGCCCGCTGGCCTTCAGCCGCATGTGGAACCGTATGGGCACCGCCGCCGCGCAACTGATGCGCGAAGGGGATCCGGGCCCCGCCCTGCAGACACTGAATGATCTGGAAGGCGAGATCCGGACCGCCGCCGACGACGGTTTCGACGCCTTCATCGACTTGCAGACAATCGAACGTGTCGAGGCGATGCTGCGCGGCAACGGCCACGCCGCCAGCATGCACGACATCGTGCTGGCGCTGGGCATCCTGCTTGCGCCGGTGATGTCCAGCGGTTCGTCGCAGCTGGACACCGGCCTGGCGCTGCCGTTGCCGGACGATCCGCTCTACATCAATCTGGTCGCGACGTACTGGATGACGCTGATCGCGCCGTTCCTCACGCGTGCGGATTTCGAGATCGCCATGTTCATCGGGCAGATCGCGGGCAAGCATCGGCTGGTGGTGGGCTTTCGGGGTGCATCCCCGCAGACGCTGGCCACCTTGCTGTCCACGCCGCAGACCTTGTCGCAGCACTACATCGTGCTGGAAGACGCGCCGTGGGTGCGCGACCACGTCAGCGCCAGCCACGGCCTGGCCAAGCTGTCGAGCTATCTGGATCAACCGCGGCTCTCCCTGCGCCAGGCGCTGGAGACATTCCGCGAAGTCTTCATCGGAGCCTAGGCATGCGTACGCTTACCCTCATCCTGGCCGCCGCGTTGTCGTGCACGGCCCATGCCCAGGATGCCGCCACGGTGGTTCCCGCCAACGTCATCCCTCAACCCGGCCAGGTCGTCGCCAGCGGCGCGGTGCCGGACGAGGCCACCAAGGCCGACGTGCTGGCCCGCCTGCAGAAGGTCTATGGCGTGGGCAATGTGATCGACCGCATCGACGTGGGCGGCGTGGTGGCGCCGCCGAACTGGTCCCAGCACGTAGGCAAGCTGCTGGACAGCCCGCTCAAGCAGATCAACCGCGGTCAGCTGGAAATCGACGGCACGCAGATCCGGCTGCGCGGCGAGGTTGACAATGAGGCCTCGCGCCAGCAGATCGCCAGCACCTTCGCCACGTCGCTGAACCCCACCTACAAGATCGTCAACGGCCTGCGTGTGTCGGCCGACAAGGACGAGCAGGACGTGCTGGATAACCTGCTGAGCAACCGGGTGGTGGAGTTCGAGACCGGCAGCACCCGCCTGACCGCCCGCGGCCGCGAACTGCTTGACCGGGTGGCCGACGCGGTGCCCAAGCTGCGCGCCGACAAGATCCAGATCATCGGCCATACCGATAGCTCGGGCAGCCGCAGCACCAACCTGGCGCTGAGCCAGGCGCGCGCGGATGCGGTGCGGGACTATCTGGTGGACAAGGGATTGCCGGTATCGCGTTTCGAGGCCATGGGCGCCGGCCCCGACCAGCCCGTGGCGACCAACGCCACCGCGGAAGGCCGCGCCAAGAACCGGCGCATCGAGTTCCGCGCGGCCCGTTAAGACCGGGTGACTGGCCGAGGGATAGGCCTTGCGCGGAACTCCAGACGCAAGGCCTGACCGCCCGTTGCCGTCGCCGGCATTCTGTCAGTTGCCTTCGCCGGCTTTCTTGATGCCCAGCAGTTCTTCCAGGCCTGACAGGGTCTCGTCGTTCTTGACCACCGTGCGCAACCACAGGTGCAAGGACATCTCGCCCCAGCTCGCGGCCTTGTCGGCCAGATAGGCCACCGGGCTATGCGGTTCGGTGCGCCGGAAGAAATCCGCCACGTCGCGCAACTGCGCCAGCGCCTGCTCGCGCGTCTGGATCGGGCCGCGCACGGCGGGCGTCACGGCAACATGGGGGGTTGCATCGGCGGCAGGGAAATGGTCGGCGGCGGGCAAGGTAGGCTCCACACGGACGGAAACGGCAGGCGTCGCGGGCGCCTGTGCCGGCGCCAGGTCGGCGCGTACCAGCAGGCCGGCGTCGCGCGCAAAACGGTGCGCAAGCTCGGTGACATTGCGCAGCGCATCGCGCACGCGCGAGAACGCCGGGCTTTCATCGCCCAGGCGCTCGTCCAACGTGCGCTCCAGTTGGGCCAAGGCCTGCGCGCAGCCTTCCAGCTGCGTATCGAGTTCGGAATAGAACGAAGGTGGCGTATCGCGACGCGCGGCATCGAATCGGTCCAGCGTAAGCTTGCCGCGGATCAGTTCATTGGCATTGTCGGGCGTGCGCTTGACGGCGTTGGCGAGCTGGCTCGCAGCCTCCCAGAGCACGGCGCCATAGCGCGCGCCGTCCGCCTGCGTCAGCGGAATTTCCCCGATCAACTGCTGGGAGCGCGACAGCAGCCACGCCAGATTGCCCACGCGCTGCTGCACGTCGCCGTCTTCCGGCACCGGGTGCAGCCCTTCCCAATAGTCCCGGCAGAGCCCGTCGATCAGCAGGTAACCGTCGCGCAGGCCCGCGAAGCCGCGTGTCTTGGCCCAGGCTTCCGCCAGCCACGACGCGATACGGATATCCTTGCTGCGCTCGCGCAGCACCGTCGAGCAGATGCGCGCGACTTCCGGCCAGTCGGCTTCTTTCAGATCAATGACCCAGTCGCCCTGGTCGAGCTGGGGGTCATCGTGCCGGCGCGCTTCGCGGATGGCATCGAACTCAGGCGAAAACACCAGGTCGACGCCGCAAGGCGCATCGCCGGGGATCGGTTGCAACAAGGCGTTGATGTCTGTCATAGGCTCAGGTCTGTCGTAGGCGCAAATCATCCCACATCTGCTTACGTATAACGTTCAAAGATGACACGTCCTATTACAAGGCGCATCACGATGCTTCGCTATGATTTGCGCTCCCACGCAAGGAGCATTCATGACGACGAAATCGATCCGTATGTTGCCCGATGGGCACTTCATCTCCGGCACACCCCGCCGCGCCCCAGACGGCAGCTACGTGGGCGGAGAAGGCCCGATCACCCGTGCCCCGGACGGCACCTACGTCGCCGGCACGCCGCAACGCGCACCGGACGGTAGCTACAAGGGTGGCGGTGGTCCCGTGCGCATGGCGCCCGATGGCACCTTCGTCGTCGGCCCGGCCCGGCTGGCGCCGGACGGCACGTATCTGTAAACAAATATCTCGCGCCCACCCATGTCCCAACGTTCCGTCATCCGCAAGGGCGACAAGACGTCGCACGGCGGCGTCGTCGTGACCGGCGATGAAACCGTCGTCATCTTCGGCCAACCCATGGCGCGCGTCGGCGACCGCGTCACCTGCCCCAAATGCGGCGATACGCACACCATCGTCGAAGGGGTACAAAACGTCAGCTCGGACCGCATGACCGCGCTGGAAGGCATGCGCACCTCGTGCGGCGCAACGCTGATCGCCAGCCAGAATTTCTATCAGTTGGAGTACGGTTGAACGCAAGGCCGAAACAAGGCGCGCCATAACCGGCAAGGCTTCAATGGTTTCGGCCCAGCCTGACCTTTCATCGCTGCAGGCAGCGCGCCACGTCTGTCGTCAGACGGGCCATTTCCTTGTCTACACCAAGATCGGTGCAGTAAGCGCCGGCGCCTCGCAACGAGAGATCCAGCGTGGAGGTCTTCTGCGAGACTTCGGCCCGGAACCGCAAGCCCGTCACATTGCTGGAGCCGTAGTGTTCCGTCTCGAGCACGCCTGTCTTGGCATCCCGGATGGCGTAGCCGGTATCGAAGAGGCTCCCGCGCTCTGCGTTGCCGAGGGTCTCCTTGTCGATGCAGGCAAACACCTCTTCGGCCGAGGCCCCCGGTGGAATGGCGACCGACGCGCGCTTGCTCGGACCAAACGTGTCGCACAATCCGGAAGACACGGAACACCCGCCCAGCAAGCCAACGAGGGCCAACGTGACGGCCAGCCTGCCTTGGGATTGCCCGAACGCCAACGCCTTGTTCATGCGTACCATATCCCTATCTCCCGAATCGCAGGCGCAAAGTATATGGCCCGCTGTGGGTGCGTGGCGGGGAGGCCTGTGTCAGAAGGATACCTTGGCCCCCGACTTGTATCCGCATCAGGAGCGGTGGGATGGCGGCGCCCTATGGCCATTCCACCTGCCGATCGACGCACGCGGTGGGCATACCCACATTCATCATCCCGTCATTCTGCGTTTCTAAGCTTCCCACTTTTTCAGACGGGCGGCACAGATGGCGCATGACAAGCACGATGGCAAACATGACATTGCCGAGACACCTTCCACCCTGCCGGCGGCCGCGGATCCGCGCCGCCGCAGCCTGCTCAAGGCCGGCTTTGGCGCGACACTGCTGCCGGTAGGCGGTTCCTTTTTGCTGTCGGCGTGCTCCAGCGACGACGACGAGGACAGCCCGGCGCCCGATACGCCCGCGCCGCAACCCCAGCCGGAACCGCAGCCGCAACCCGCCAAGGTGTCGAGCTTCGCGGTGGCAGTGCTGCCAGACACGCAGTTCTATTCCCGCTACGCGACCGACGCCGAAAACCAGCAGTTCATGCGCAAGTACGGCAGCGAGCCGTACAAGGCCCAGACGCAATGGGTCGCCGACCACGCCAAATCCCTCAGCATTCCGTTCCTGATCCATCTGGGCGACGTGGTCGACCAGCAGGGCAAGCCTGACCAGTGGAAGGTGGCCGATGCGGCCATGACGATCCTGGAAGATGCCAAGGTGCCCTACTCCATCCTGGCCGGCAACCACGACGTGATCCTGGACCGCGACTACGTCGACGCCAGCAGCCAGGCTAGCGCCACCGATGCCCAGCGCAACCTGGCCGTCGAACCCTATCTGCAGACCTTCGGAACCGACCGCGCCAAGAAGCAGGCGACCTTTGGCGGGCGCGATCCCAGCGGCTTTCACGAGTACCACGTGTTCCAGGCCGAAGGCCAGAAGTTCATGGTGCTGTCATTGTCGTGGCGCATCTCCGACGCTGCGCTGACCTGGGCCAACCAGGTCATCCGCGCCAACCCGTCGCTGCCGGTCATCCTTGTCAACCACCAACTGCTTAATATCGACAAGGACGGCGTCACCCCGTTGGAAGTGCCGTACGGCCTGATGCTGTGGGACAAGCTGATCCGCGACAACGATCAGATCTTCATGACGCTTAACGGCCACTATCATGGCGCCGCGCACCTGACCAAGACCAATGCCTTCGGCAACCCGGTCGAAGAAATGGTGGTGGACTACCAGATGGCGTACCAGGGCGGCAATGGCCTGATGCGCCTGTACGAATTCGACCTGAGCAACAACGAGATCCGGGTGCTGTCGTTCTCGCCGTGGGTGCCCCAAAAGCCGAAGAACACCCTCAACGCATTCGACCAGGCAGTCCTGACCGGCGCCAACGAGCAGTTCACCATCAAGATGGATTTCGCCAAGCGCTTTGGCGGCTTCAACAAGGACTTCAAGGCGGCGGCCCCGTCGCACACCGCGCTTGTCGACCAGGCGCGCGCCCTGATCCTCGCCAACTACACCGATCCGGCCGCCACCGAGCAAAAGCCCGCCGCCGACAGCGAAGACTATCCGCAGGTGCCGGACACCTTGGCGCACTGGCGCTTCTTTGGCGGCGCCAACGGCCAGCCGGTGCAGGTGGGCGAGGTGGTTGCCGACCGCACCGGCCTGAACCCGGTTCGCCGCGCCGCGCTGAACGTCGACGGTGTGGCCGGTGCGCAACTGGGCGACCTGGTCTGGTCCAACGATCACCACTACCTGTCGGCTGCGCCCGGGTCCGTACGGTTCTTGAACACCGACAAGAACACCGCCCGCATGAGCTACTTCTCCACCGAAACGGCGGCCGTGCTGAATGCGGAAACGGTGCCCAACGGCTACACCGTCGAGGCCTTCATCAAGATCGACCGCGACTGGACCGCATCCCGCAACGCGTGGATGAACATCATGACGCGCGACGGCAAGCGCGGCAATCTGCCCGGCTTTTCCGGTGGAGATCCGGAATCGCCGCCGCTGCTGTTTGCGGTGTCCAGCCTGCGCGAGATCCAGTGGGAAGTGGTGCCTGAACGTACCGGCACGCGCGACGCCAAAGCCAACTGGTCTGGCGAGATCATCGCCGACAAATGGATGCACGTCGCCGTGGTGAACGACAACACCACGCACGAGACCATTCTGTACGTCGAAGGCGCGCCGGTACTGCGCAACACGTCAGACGCGCCGGGGCTGGCGACACTTGCGGCCGATATGCCCTGGGTGATCGGCGCCGGTTCGTGGGATGGCGCGCGTGCCGACGGCTTTTTCGGCAGCATCGGCGAAGTGCGTATCGTGGGCCGCGCGCTGCAACCCGCGCAGTGGCTGACCGCTCGCAAGAGCTAACTGTGCAAACGCGCCGCCGGCCGGTCTGGCGGCGGCGCACAGGCGGGATCCCGGAATGCGGGCGCGGAAGGCCTGGATATCCGCCGCTAGGCCGCGTAGCGCCTCGCCAGCAGACACAGGCACTCGTACATCAAGGTCGCACCCAACAAGGCGGTATTGCCGCTGGGGTCATAGGGCGGAGACACCTCGACCACGTCTGCCCCGACAAAATCCATCCCGTCCAGGCCACGCAGCAGCGCCAGCGTCTCGCGGGAGGACAGGCCTCCCACCTCCGGCGTGCCCGTGCCAGGCGCGTAAACCGGATCCAGCCCATCGACATCCACTGACAGATACGCAGGGCCGTTTCCCACCACGCGGCGTGCTTCCCGGATGATGGCATCGACGCCCACCTTGTCGAACTCTTCGATGAACACCACGCGCATGCCGCTGTCCAAGGAATAACGCCAGCCCTCGTCCGTGTTCTGGGCGCCCCGGATGCCAATCTGGATGGTGCGCTTGGGATCCAGCAGACCGGCTTCGACCGCCCGGCGAAACGGCGATCCGTGGCTGAACTTCGACCCGACGAAATAGTCCCAGGTGTCGGTGTGTGCGTCGATGTGCACCATGCCCAAGGGCTCGCGCGGCGCAATCGCCTGGAACACAGGAAACGTAATGGAGTGGTCGCCGCCCGCGATCAGCGCTTTCTTTCCTGCTGCGAAGATCGGCTCGAAGAAGCGCCGGATGTCCTCGTGTGCCCGTTCCAGATGAAACACATCTGTAAACGGCACATCGCCCACGTCCGCCACCTTGCAGGCCGCAAACGGATTGAAGCCGGTCACATGGTGGATGGCGCGCATCATGGTTGACATATTGCGGATTTCGCGCGGACCGAAGCGCGCGCCCGGCCGCGCCGTCACGCCGCCGTCAAACGGCACGCCAGCCAATGCGATATCGAAGTCGTCCAAGCCGCCGGCCAGCGGCACGCGCATGAAAGTCGGGATCCCGCTATAACGCGGCAGACCCTGCATCGTCGTGTCGGTGCTCATCAGTATTTTCCTGTGGCCGCAGCCGGATCAGAAGGTGGCAGGCGTGTTGACCCACAACACGCGCGCCACGGTACGCCCCGGGTTGCGGTAGCTGTGCGGCACATCGCTGGAAAAGTAGAAGGTATCGCCGGCCTGCAGGTGATGAATCTCGGTTCCCAGGCGCAACTCGAATTCGCCCTCGATCACATAACCCATTTCCTCGCCCGCGTGCGCGATCTGCTCGAGGCTTTCCGCCTTGGGTGCCAACTGGTGGATGTCAGCCTGCAGCAACTGGCCGCGCATCGGCACGATCACCCGTTCCAGCTTGACGCCCGGCTTGCGGCCGCGCTGGCTGTTGAACTCTATGATCGGGCGTTCGCCCTGGCGGATCACCGGAGACGAAGGCGGCGCATGCGCGGCCGTAAGTTCGGCCACGTTCGTTCCCAGCGCCCGCGCCAGCCGGTGCAGATTGGCCAACGACGGCATGGCCTGGCCGCGCTCGACGCGAGACAGCAGGCTTTCCGAGCAATCGGCCGCCTGCGCCAGCGCCTTGAGCGTCAGCCCGTGCACCATGCGCGCGTGCTTGAGCCGCGGCCCCAGGGCGGACATGCCCGGATCGCCAGATTCCTGCTCGCGCGGGGATGCCGCCGATTGCGTACTTTTCTTTGCCATATGCCTGTACTGCGTTGTCGTCGGGGAGAACGGGTCAGGCTTGCGCCAGCACCGAAAAGTGCACTTCGACCGGGCGATTGTCGTTGATCGGTACGATGTCCTGTGGGCAGGCCGACAGCACAACCACGCAATCCATTTCAGCGCGCAGGTCGACATAGTCGCCCGCCTTGGACACCGGCGGCAGCCATTGCACGCCGCCGTCCGTACCCACCGGAATGTTCATCCACAGATTCAGCGGTTGGGGCACTTCGCGGGCGCGCAGACCGATGGCCTTGAGCGCCAAACGCATATTATCGGCGCAATTGTCGTGGTAGTGCTCAACGCCCAGATTGCGGTAGCGGTAGGCGTCGCAGGCTGCCATCAGCGTGTCGTGCACGCCAGGCGAGGTGTCGGCCGTCATCGTCATGATGCTGCGGCGACGGTTGCTGTAGAGCGGGTCGCCTGCCTTGGGGATGATCCGATCGATTGCGGCACGCGCATGCTCCATGGACATGAACTCGCTCAAGTCATCGCTCTTGAACGCCCAGGTGTCGCACACCTGGCTTCCATGCGTGTTGATAATGCGAATGACCTGGCCCTTGGCCACGCGCACCGCGCGCCCATGGCGCGCAGGCACTTGATAGACCTTACCCGGTTCCGGCGTGCCGTCCGGCGAGATAGGTTCGCGGTGCGTGTTGTTCTGGCCGACGGCTTCGCCGTTGTCCGGAACGGCGCTGTGGGCGATAGGGGCGATGTGTTGATCCATGGTGCGTGTCCTTCGGTGTGGGCTGTGAAGAAAAATCAAGATTGGTCAGTGACAGGTTCCGCCAGATGCACAAGGCACCAGGCAAGCGCACGCGTGCACGCCGACAGGTCGGCAATGGCCGTGTCTTCGGCCGGGTGGTGGCTGACGCCTGCAATGCTGGGCGCGAACAACATCGTGGAGGGGCAGAACCCAGCCATCGGCATCGCATCGTGAAACGCGCCCGATAGCATCTGCCTGTGGGTCAGGCCCAAGGCCTGGCAAGCGCTTGTGGCCAACGCGACCAGGGGCGGCGAAAAATGCACGGTGGCCTTATCTTGCAAAACCTCGATGCGGGCGCCGTCGGGCAACGCAGCATCCATCACGACGCGCACGGCATCCAGGGCAGCGGACTCGGGATGCCGCGCATCAATCGTGAAGACCACCCGGTTCGCAATGGTATTGATCGATCCCGGTGCGCATTCCCAGCGGCCGATGGTGACGCGCAGGCGCTCATCGCCGCAATGCGCCGCATGGCTGAGGACGGCATGCGCGAGCGCCACCGCCTTGGCTTGCGCATCGTCGCGGTTGGCCAACGGCGTGGTGCCGGCATGCGCGCTGCGCCCGGGCACGGTGACGCGATACCAGCGCACCCCTTGGATGGCCTTCACGCAGCCGACTTGCAGCGATTGGGATTCCAGCACCGGGCCTTGCTCGATATGCGCTTCGATGTAGGCATGAACGGGCGTAGCCAAGGGCCGTTCCATCCATGTCCAGCCTTGGCGCCCGGCATGCGTCTTGAAGTCGGATACTGCCGCATCGCGTGCATCCTGGAACCGCACGCCTTGGGCGTCGGTAACCGGCAGGAAGGCAGCCAGGCGCTCGGGCGCGGTGTAGGCCACTGATCCCATCAGCCCCGGCGCGAAGCGCGAACCTTCCTCGTTGGTCCACATCACGACGTCCAAGGGACGTCGGGTGGCCACGCCCAGACTGTCCAGCGCGTCCATGACCTCCAGCCCCGCCACGATGCCAAAGGCGCCGTCCAGCCAACCGCCCAAGGGCTGGGTATCGGCATGGCTGCCGGTCATCACGGGTTCGGCACTCGCATCACGGCCGGTCCGCCGCACGATCACGTTGGCGGCGGCATCGATGCCCACGCTATAGCCGGGACGCGCAGCAAAGTCCTGCACCAACCAGCGGCGCGCGGCAAGCTCCGGTTCGGTCAGCGCCTGCCGTGCGACGCCGCCCGTGGCCACGGCGCCATACGCCGCCAGGCCGCGTTGACGCGATTCCAGGCGTTGTGCATCGATGGCCCCAGCCACCCGACCAGCCAGTTCGTCCGCCCATTCCGTTGTCATCGCGTCGCCCCCGGTTGTGCGACGCGCTCACGGCCCGAGCCGCCCAGACTGCGCCGTATCCAGGGCTGCAGGAACGCCTGGACGCGCGGATGCTCGGGCCGGTAGACGATCTGTTCGGGCGTGCCGATCGTCACTATCCGACCTTTCTCCATGAAGACGATGCGGTCGGACACCTCCGCCGCAAAACTCATTTCGTGCGTCACCATCACCATGGTCATGCCATCGCGCGACAGCGACTTGATGACTTCCAGCACTTCATCCACCAGCTCGGGATCCAGTGCCGACGTTGGCTCATCCAGCAGCATGGCCTCCGGCCCCACGGCCAGCGCGCGCGCAATTCCCACTCGCTGCTGCTGACCGCCGCTAAGGTTCGCAGGCAGGGAATCGGCCTTGGCTGACATGCCCACCCGGGCCAGCGCATCCGCCGCGACCTGCCGTGCGCGATCCGGGCGCATGCCTTTGGCCAACGTCAAGGGCGCCATCACATTGGCCAGCGCAGTCATGTGCGGCCACAGGTTGAATTGCTGGAAGACCATCGACAACGGCGCCCGCACTTCCGCCACTACGCGGTCGGACTCGGGCTGCAACTGCCCCGAAGCGTCGTGTCGGTATCCCAGCAGCGCGCCGCGAACTTTCACCTCGCCTTCGTCATAGGCTTCCAGGAAGTTCATGCACCGCAGGAGCGTGGTCTTGCCAGAGCCGGACGGGCCGATCAAAGTCACGACTTCGCCCTGGAGCACATCCAGGTCTACGCCGGCCAGCACGCGGTGGCCTGAAAACGATTTGCCCACGCCGCGCAACGACAACATCGGGACAGATACGGGGGTATTCATATTCGCGATTCCTCAACGCGCCAGGCAGCGCTTGAACACGATGCCCAGACGATTGATCAGCAGCGCCAAAGCCCAATAGCTCAGCGCCAGCAACAGATAAGGCTCGATGTAGACAAACTGTTCGGACACCACCTTGCCCGCAGTCATCGTCAGTTCCGGATACGTGATCACCGATGCCAAAGCCGATTCCTTCATCAGCAAAATGGTCTGGTTCACGATCAACGGCACGCTGGCGCGCAAGGCCTGCGGGCATTCGATACGCAGGAACACCTGGCGTCGGGTCAGCCCCATGCAACGCGCAGCCTCGATCTGCCCCTTGGGGATCGTCTGCCAGCAAGCGCGGAATATCTCGGCGAAATAGGCGCCGCCATAAATCGACAGGGTTGCCGCTGCAGCGACGAAGGGGTCCAACGATATGCCGGCGGCAGGCAAGCCGAAGTACACAATGAACAAATGAATCAGGAACGGAACGCCGCGCCAGACGGCGGTGTAGGACCAATACAGCCAACGCAGCGCGGCGACACCGGTTTCCCGCAACACGTGCATCAGGAATCCGATTACCAGGCCGCCGACCAGGCCTGCGGCCACCAGGGCCACGGTACGCCCGGCAGCGGTAGCGAATACGGGCAGCAACTGGCCCAATAATGTCAGGTCTATCATGTCTTGTTGATGGCTACGCGATTCATTACCGCGGCGCTAGCGCGCGGCCCCTGGCCCATCCGCCTGCCCAGCCACGTGCCCAGCACGAAGATCGCACCGGTCATCAGAAGATACGTCGCACCTACAGTCAGATAGACCTCAAGCGGGCGGAAATTGGCGGCCACGATCTGCCGGCCGCCACGCGCCAATTCGGCCACGGCGATCACCGACACGATGGACGAATTCTTGACCACGTCGATCGCTTCGGACACCACCGCGGGCCAGACGGCGCGCGCAACCTGCGGCAATTGCACATACCGGAACACTTGCCGCGCACTCAAGCCGAAGATTGCGGCCGCCTCGACCTGCCCCTTTGGCACGACGGTTAACCCGGCGCGCAGGATCTCCGACTGGAACGCACCCGAATTCAGGCTCATCGCCAGAATGGCCACCAGCAACGGCGGCATATCCAGGCCCACCGCACTGGGCAGATAGAACAGCATCAATAACTGCACCAGAAGCGGCGTGCCCCGAAAGAAGCTCACATACAGCGCGACGGCGCGCGGCAGCACCCCTTGGCCGCGGCGGTGCAGAGACAGGCCCAGCAACGCCGCTCCCAGCACGAAGCCGATGACGATGGCCGACGCCGCCACGATCAGCGTCATGCTTGCGCCGTGCAGCAGCACGGGCAGGTATGCCAGAAATCGTTCGGTGAAAGAGGTGGCGTTCATCAGCGGGGGCTCCGAGGACAGACGGGGATCACAGCTCCGGCGCCGGCACTGCGTCGGTGGGCACGTCCATCGTGAAGCCGAACCACTTGGTCTGCAGCGCCTGCAGTTGCCCCGACTTAGCCGCGCGGGCGATACCGTCCGAGAAAAATTTGACCAACGACGCGCTGTCTGCGTCCTTGCGGCCAACCCAGCCAAAATAGGTCTTGGGCCCGATGGGCGTATCGATCACGGCATAGACATCCGATCGCGTCTTCACCAGCGTGGCCAGATTGGCCAGCGACTGCGCCACGGCCGACAAGCGGCCGGCGGCCAGATCGGCATAGGCTTCGTCAAAGCTCACGTATTCACGGATGGTCACCGCGGGCTTTCCTTCCGCGGAAAGCTTCTTGGCGTAATCCTGCAGCGCTTTCAATTGCGCTGAACCGGCTTGTGAGCCCACTACCTTGCCGGCAATGGCCGCGGGATCCGTCAATACCGCGTCGTCCTTGCGTTTGACCAGCGCCGTGGTCGCATCGGCGATCGGCACCGTGAACGCGAACTTGTCGGCACGGTCCTTGGTCATCGTGACGGAGGTCACCACAAAGTCGAAACGCTTGGTAGCGAGGCCCGGCAGGATGCCTTGGAACGGCACGTCGAACTGCTTGACCTTCACCCCGGGCGCCTCGGCCAGGATCAGGTTCATCAAGTCGGGGCCGTAGCCCACAATCTTGCCGTCTTGGACGAATTCGAACGGCGCGAACTGTGCCTCGGTTCCCACCACGATCTCTTTCTTGCTCTTGATCGTGTCCAGCAGATCGGCGCTGTGCGCGGCGCCGGCCATGAATAAAGACATCGCCCCAGCGAATACGCGGCGTAGCAGCATGACAATTCCCCTGTGTCTGGATTTCCGGCCCGGGCGCGATTGCCCGGCCATGTAAGTCACTGGCACGATATGCAAGTCACTTGCATGGATATCAAGCAAGTTTCATGCCAAGTCGGACGCAGGGGAAAATGGGGGGACAAGCGCCGTCCGCAGCCCGGCCGTGCACCCGAGCGGTGCGCAATGCGGCGCCCGCAAGCACCAATTTGGGGGATGCCGCCCCGGGGCCGCGCAGCGCCTCCCGACGGCGCCCGGCAGGCTTGGAAAGCCCGGGGCTTTATCATCTAACCACTAGCGGCGTTGCGACCGCGATCGCGCGCCTCGTTTTTTGCCTTGATCGTAGAGGAGATTTATTAGTGGTTAGACTCGCAACGACAGCATCGATTTCTTTCCCGCCCCGCACCCCTGCCGCCACTTTCTGGCGGCACCGACGAGAGAGACCCTGGCTGGCGGCCTTGCTGCTGGCGGCGATGCTGAGTTGCCTGTCGCTCGTCTGGCAAGCCGCCGCCATGGCCGCCGCGCCGCTGCCTGCGCCGCAGCCGGCCGCTTCCTCTACCGCACAGACACCGGCCGCGCTCACCCCTGCGGCACTCGCCGACCTGCTGGACAATCCCGAGGCCCGCAAGGCGCTGGTGGACGAGCTGCGCGCGCAGTCGGCCGGCGTCAAGCCGGCGCCGTCCGGCCCGGCTGGAACGGCCGGGCACGACAAAAAGCCGACAGAGCCCGGCCTGCAAGAACGCATTGCCGATGGCGTGCAGCGCTTCCTGACGGGCGTGGCCGCCGACATGGGCCAGGGCGTGGACGACATGCGTGCGCTGGCCTCGGGCCGCAGCCTGCGCATGGACGCCGGTACCGCCAGCACGGCCTTGCTGCCCCTGACGCTGGCCGCCATCGCCACGATCATTGCCTTCCTGGTGCTGCGATTGATCGCGATGCGCATCTACACGCGCATCGACCGCTGGGTGGCCGAGCACGGCGCTGAGTCCATTGCCTCGCCGACACGCGGCGCACCGGCATCCATGCGCGTGTTGTACCGGCGCGGCGGGGCGATCGTGGGTGCGCTCGCGATCGATGTGGGCGTCGTGCTGCTCGCCGCCATGGCGGGCGGGGCCGCCGCCCTGTGGACCACGCCGGGGCGCGGCACGCTGGACACGCTGGCTGCGGTGTTCCTGCGGGCCTTCGTGTCGGTGGAGATCGTGAAGGTGGTGGTCCGCACGGTATTCGCCGTACGGCATCCGCACCTGCGCCTCTTGCCCATGTCCGACGAATTGGCCAAGTACTGGAACGCCTGGCTGGTGCGCATCGTCGCGGCGGCCGGTTACGGCACGCTGCTGGTTGGCCCGGTGATGGCGGCGGCGCTGTCGCCGGCACTTGGCCGGCTGGCCAGCATGGTCATCATGCTGACGGTGTATGTGTACGCGGTGCGCGTCATCTGGCAGAACCGGCGGTCGGTACGGGAACGCCTGAACCGCCACGCCGCCGGTGCGGCCACCTTCGTGGGTTCGCGGCTGCACTTCCTGTCGCGCGTGTGGCACGTGCTGGGGATCGGCTACTTCACCATCCTGCTGGTAGTCAGCCAGATCGATCCCACCAACGCACTGCCCTTCATGGCGCGCGCCACCGCGCAGACCTTGCTGGTCATCGGCGTGGGCAGCCTGCTGATCCTGCTGCTGAACGCGGTGCTGGCCAAGCCGATCCAATTGTCGGAAGACCTGCGACGGCGCTTGCCGCTGCTGGAGGCGCGCGTCAACGCCTACGTCCCGGCCATCCTGAAAGTAGTCGGCTGGATCATCCGCATCGTCGTGGTGCTGCTGATCCTGGATGCGTGGCACGCGTTCGACCTGTCGCGCTGGCTGGCTTCGGACGCCGGCGGGGCGGCCATCAAGGTCGTGCTGAACATCGTCATCGTGCTGCTGATCGCGGCGCTTGCCTGGACCGTGATCGCCAGCATCATCGAACACCGCTTGAGCCAACGGGAAGGACGGGGCATGCCCAGCGCGCGCGAGCGCACCCTGCTGGCGCTGTTCCGCAATGCCGCGCTGATCGTGATCGTGGCGATGACGCTGATGGTGCTGCTGTCGCAGATCGGCATCGACGTGGGGCCGCTGATCGCCGGCGCGGGCGTGGTGGGCCTGGCCATCGGCTTCGGCGCGCAGAAGCTGGTGCAGGACATCATCACAGGCGTCTTCATCCAGCTTGAGAACGGCATGAACGAGAACGACGTGGTGCAAGTCGCAGGCGTGTTCGGCACCGTGGAACGCATGACGATACGCTCCGTGGGCATACGCACGCTGGACGGCGGGTATCACCTGGTGCCGTTCTCGTCGGTGGACGTGGTGGCCAACCACATGCGCGACTTCTCGTACCACCTGGGCGAATACACCATTGCGCACCGCGAAAGCGTGGACGATGCGATCGAGCATCTGCGCGCCGCCTTCGCCGAACTGATGACCGATACGGTACTGGGGCCCGAGATCCTGGAAGACATGACGGTTGCCGGGGTCACGGCCGTCAACGAGAAGGGCGTGACCATCCGGATCCTGATCAAGACCACGCCCGGCATGCAGTGGGCCGTGCAGCGCGGCTACAACCGGCTGTTGAAGAAGCACTTCGACGCGGCCGGCATCGAGCTGCCGTATCCGCACACGGTGGTCTACTTCGGGCAGGACAAGCGGGGCTACGCACCAGCCGCCAACGTGACGTTGCAGGCGGAACGCCCCGACGAAGGCGAGGATGCGCGCGCCGCAGGGCACACGCGCCGTCGCCTGAAGCCGGAAACGAGCGGCGAAGATTCGGCCGAAGTGCTGGGCAACGAACTCGAGGCGCGCGACGAGGCTGAGGCCGAGGCCGTCCCGACGCCCATATCGCGGGCGGTGTAGCCCCGCCACTCTAGGTAGGGCGACGCCGCACTATCAGCAGGGCTCGTGGATCCGGTTTCGTTTCTGTTATTTCTGTCTTGACAGAAATAACAGAAAACTCCTACAGTGGCTCCATGAAACTGACTCCGATCGCCGAACGATTCATCCTGCACTGGGGCGAAATGGGTTCGCGCTGGGGCGTGAACCGCACCGTCGCCCAGATCCACGCCCTGCTCTATCTGCTGGGCCGCCCCGTTCCCGCCGAAGAAATCGCCGATACGCTGGGGGTTGCGCGCTCGAACGTCAGCAACAGCCTCAAGGAATTGCAGGCCTGGCGCCTGGCTCGGGTCGTGCACGTGATGGAAGACCGGCGCGACCACTTCGAAACTTCGACCGATATCTGGGAGCTCTTCAAGCTCATCGTCGAAGGCCGCCGGCAACGCGAAATCGACCCCACGCTGACCATGCTGCGCGACAGCCTGGCCAGTCCGGAAATCGAAAACGAAAGCCGCGCCACCGAACAACGGGTACGCGAGACGCTGGAATTCCTGGAAATCCTGACGACCTGGTCCGATGAGATGCTGCGCATGAAGCCCGAGACCCTGATGAAGACGCTGGGCATGGGCGCGAAAATCAGCAAGACCATGCGGCGCACCAAGTCGTGATCCTCCAGGGCGGGCCTTGCGCCGCGCCCTTTTTTTGCCCAGTAATTTCTGTCTATACAGAAATTGCAGAAATAAAAGAATAGCGACGCCAACCATGAACGGCTTATCCAAGAAGGCAACGACATGAATATCCTGGTGTGCGGGGCCAACGGCTTTGTCGGCCGCGCCTTTTGCGATGCCTTGGCGCGCGATGGCCATCGGGTGCTGAAAGGCGTGCGCGTGGCGACCCGGCCGGACGAGATTGCCATTGACTACATGGCGGACACCGACCCGGCCGCATGGACGGATCGGTTGCGCGGCATCCATGTGGTGGTCAACGCCGTGGGCATCCTGATCGAAGGGGCCGGCGCCACCTTCGACGACATTCACCGGCGCGCGCCGATCGCCCTGTTCGAGGCCGCTCACCGCGCCGGCGTCCGGCACATCGTGCAACTGTCGGCTCTGGGCGCCGAACACGGCGATACCCCCTACTTCCAAAGCAAACGCGCTGCCGACGATTACCTGCAATCGCTGCCCGTTGCGCACCACATCCTGCGGCCGGCGTTGGTCTATGGCGAGCAAGGGGCGTCGGCCCGGTTCTTCCGTGCCTTGGCGTCGGTACCGGTGCACCTGCTGCCGGCCGGCGGGCGTCAGAGGCTGTGCCCCATGCGGGTGGATGAATTGGCCGAGATCGTCGCCCGGGTGCTGCGCGGCGATGATCATGGCCCAGCCGTCATGAAGCTGGTCGGGGGCACAGAGGTCGAGTTCCGCCAGATGCTGGCGGTCTACCGGGCATCGATGGGATTTCCGCCGGCATGGCAGGTGCCCGTGCCGGCATGGCTGGTGTCGGGCGCCGCGACGTTGCTGAACCGGCTGCCGGGGTCATTGCTGACGCGCGACACTTGGCGGATGCTGCGCGCGGGCAATACGGCCGATGCCGCGACGACGACCCGGGCGCTGGGACGTGCGCCCGCCGGCATCGAATCCTTTATCGGCCCCTCCGACGCGCTGCCACTGCGCCACCAGGCTTTGGCTGCCTGGCGCCCCGGCCTGCTGCGCGGCGCGCTGGCGCTGATCTGGCTGTGGACGGCCGTGTGCAGCGCGTTGCTCTACCCCGTGGCGGGCAGCCTCGCGTTGCTGGAACCCGTCGGCCTGCACGGCGCTGCCGCGCGGGCGGCGTTGTACCTGGCCGCAGCGCTGGATTTCGTACTGGGCATCGCCACGCTCTGGTGGCCTGGCCGGCGCCTGTGGGCCGCGCAGCTTGCGCTGGTGCTGGCGTACACGGCCGTCATCGCCGTGGCCTTGCCCGAATTCCTGCTGCATCCCTTCGGACCCGTCCTGAAAAATGTGGCCGTCGTTGCGCTGCTCTTCATTCTGCTTACCGAGGAACCCAAGCCATGAATCTGTATCTGACGGTCAAGACCCTGCACATCCTCTCATCGGTGCTGCTGGTGGGCACCGGCTTCGGTACGGCGTTCTACCTGTTCTTCGCGAACCGGACGGGTTCCATTCCGGCGATTGCCGCCGTCTCGAAACTGGTGGTCCGTGCAGACCTGTGGTTCACCACGCCGGCCGTGGTCTTCCAGCCCCTGTCGGGGTTCTGGCTGGCGCATGCCGCCGGCTGGCAATGGACGACGCCGTGGGTCACCCTGTCAATCGCGCTGTATCTGCTGGCAGGCGTGTGCTGGCTGCCGGTCGTGTGGCTGCAGTACGAGATGGCCAAAATGGCGGCGGCTTCCCACGCCGCCGGCGACACCGCCCTGCCTGCGCGCTACTGGCGCTTTGCGCAATGGTGGGAACGGCTGGGCTATCCCGCCTTCCTGGCCATGGTGGGGGTGTATTTCCTGATGGTGCTCAAGCCTGCGCTGTAGGACGCGACAGGGTCCGGGCGTAGACCGGCCGGCCACGTCACCCCGACTTGGCCGGCACGTGCTCAATCCCGATTGATGTCCACCCGCCAGAGTTCATAGCGCTCGGCGCCTGCCTTGACCGAACCGGCAAAGTGCTCGTTGAGATGGCTGGCCGTGAAGACGAGATCGCCGTTCGGGGCGATGGTGGCGGTGTCGGGCCACCATACGCCGTCGTGCGAGGCCACCCGTTTCATCGCCCCGGTGGCCGGGTCGTAACGAACGATGCCGTTGCGGGTGACGTCGGTGATGAAGAGCCGCCCGCGCGCATCCGTGACGATGCCATCGGTGTTGCCGCCCGTGTCGCCAAGGGTGCTGACTTCGGCACCAAGTTGATCATCCGTCTTCGTGCTGTCGCGCAACAGCCGGGTCTTGATGCCATAGGCGTGCCTGCCCGTCGTCACAGTCCAATACAGCGTCTCACCGTCGGGCGACAGGGCGATGCCGTTGATGCCAAGGATGAGCGGGCTTCCCGGCCAGACGTCGACCCCGTGCGAGACCACCTTCACCCCGGGCTCGGGCATGACCGAGGCATGCTGATTCAAGACCCGGCGCGCCGTGCCGCTGGCGAAGTCCACCACCAGGATGGCGGCCTGGTTGTTCGGCGCGCTACGCAGCCCGCTATCGGACAGATAGGCCAGCTTGCGCTTTTCGTCGACGGCGACGTCGTTCAGGAAGCTGCCCTTGCGGTCGGCGACGGCATCCAACGGAATGCTTTTGACGGTACGCCCCGTGGCCAGCTCGTAGACGATGAGCTTCTGGCCGCCGGCAGGCGCCTCGCTCTCTCCCGCAACGAACCCCATGTCCAGCGCCCACAGCCAACCGTTCTGGTTATCCACATGGAACCCAAGCACGTTGCGCAGGCTGGACGCGGGTGCACCGTTGACCGCATTGCCTTCGACGGACGGGAACGCGCCAAGGCGGGCGCTGCCGCCATCGACCCGGGTATCCAGGATGCTGAGCGTTGCGGGCGCATTCGCGGCGATCAGGCGCGGCGTGCTGACGAATGCACGGCCTCCACGATCGAAGTGCAGTCCGGCGATGGGCGCATTTACCGAGCCGGGAAACGGCGCCGGCGACTGGGCCGCGTCGGCCGCCGTCCACGTCACCCTGCTGTAGCTGCGCCAGCGTTCAATGACAGGCGGCTCCGCCGCAACCGCGTGCGCCGCAAACACGAAGGCGCCCACGAAACCGATCGAGGCGTGCTTGAAAAATGTGGTAATCATTGCCCAGCCCTTGCGCCGACGTGATGATTGAATGGATCGGTGAACTTTCGCTGTTCCCGGTGTGCGAAAACAGGGGATTCCAGGAACAGCTGTTTGGAACGAGATTCAAAGATGCAAGCAAGGACAATGCAGAAATGGATAATCGCAGCGGGGAAATGTTCATATTTGTGCGCGTCGTGCAGACCGGAAGTTTCTCGGGCGCCGCCAAGACGCTGGATCTGTCGCCGTCTGCCGTCAGCAAACTGATCACGCGATTGGAAGCCCGGCTGGCGACGCTCTTGTTTCTGAGGTCCACACGCGAACTCGTCCTCACGACGGAGGGGAAAGACTTCTACGAGAGCGCCCTCAGGATCCTGGAGGACATCGACGAGGCCGAACAGGCCATCGGCGCAGGCTCCACCGAAACCAAAGGCGTGCTGCGGGTCAATGCGTCGCTTCCCTTCGGCACGCGCCAGCTACTGCCGTTATTGCCCGAGTTCCGTGCCCGGTATCCCCAGATCGATCTTGATCTTTCGTTCACCGATCAGGTCGTCGACATGACGAAAGAGCGCGTGGACGTCGCCGTGCGTGTCGGGAAACTCTCCGACGCTTCGTACAAGGCCAGGCTGCTCGGCCTGAGCAGGTATGCCGTGGTCGCCAGCCCGGACTACCTGGCACGCAACGGCACGCCGGCCAAGCCCTCCGATCTGCACAACCATGTCTGCCTGGGGTTCAACTTCAGGCGATCCGTGGCGCAGTGGCCCTTCCTCGTTGAAGGCGAACCGACAGCCTTGTCCTTGCACACCTCGTTGCTCACGAACAATGGCGAGACGATGCTTGACCTGACCCTGCTGGGCATGGGCATCAGCAGATTGGGCCGATTCCACGTTGATCACGAAATCGAGGCGGGCAGACTGGTCGAGATCCTTCCCGGCTTCAATCCCGGCGACGTCGAGGAACTGCACGCGGTGTTTCCGGCCAAGCGGCATATGGCGCGCCGCGTACGCGTATTCATCGACTTCCTGGCGGAGAAAGTTGCCCCCCGACTGGAGGCAGCAGCCAAACCGCGCGATTGAATCGAGGGGTCGATAAGCCTGGAATCCGGGCAAAGATGTCGCGCCGCATTTTGTGTCGAAATGTAGGCGCGCAACGTCGACCAGGAGATCCGGCATATGCGATTTGCGCACGCAAATCCGGGACCGCAGTAGCGACGGCAAAGACCCGATAGCAGCCGCCTCGCCGGCCTGAGCGGTTGGCGATACATGTCGTTGCATCGATTCATAAGCTAATAACAACGAACCGGGCATATTGCACCCGCTGCATCGGCAACACGATCGCCGGCGGTGCTGCGCAACCCGAACCTTAATACCCTTGGAGACCTGAATTGCCGATTCTCAAGCAAGCTTGCGCCGTTGTTTCTCGCGGCCAGAAGGCCGCTTTGCTGGCCGCCGCCCTGACCTTCGGAAGCGGCGCCGCCGTGGCGCAGCAGGCCGTTCCCGGCCAGATGCCGAACCTGGCTGGGCTGAGCGGCCAGATGCATGCCGCCGCCGAATACTGCAATGCCTATACGGCCACGCAGCTGGACCAGATGAAGCAACAGCAGAAGACGGCGGCAGGCGCCCAGGGCATGGCTGCCGCGGACTTCGACGCTGCCTTCTCGCAGTCGTACACCGCGACCAAAGGTCAACTGGGCTCGCTAAGCGCGGCTGATAAGGAAAAGACCTGCGCGCAGCTCAAGGCGATTTCGGCGACGCGCCCGCAGTAGTCGCCACGCCCTCATCACCGACCAGACCGCCCCCTCCCGGATGTCTCTTCCCATGCTCGCACTGGCCGTTCGCCGTCAGCGTTTCCTTCTTGGCGCCGTGGCGCTGACCACCTTGTCGCTGGCTGGCCTGCACGCCCACGCCGCCCAGCGAACCGTCTATCAGGGAACACTGCAAGGCGCCGGCCAGATCGTGCTGGAACTGGACAACGACGCGGGCGCTGACGGGGGGTTGAGCGGACGCTATTTCTACACCAGAAACGGCGTCGATATCCCGCTGCGCGGCACGCAGGAGGTCCTGTTCGAACCCAAGCTGCACCCGACGCAACCAGTTGCCTCGGCCAAGGCCCCGATCAGCCCGGCCGACCGCGTCGCCAGCTGGCAGGGCGTGCGCGACCCCAAAGGCTATCGCGGGCAATGGACGGACACCCGCAGCGGCAAGCAACGCCACTTCGACTTGCGCCGGGTCGCCGAGTACGACACCGAGCAACTGGCGCGTGACGGCAACGCCGTGCGGGCCGCGCAGGTTGATCTTGGCGACGTCGATATCAAGGCGGCAATCGACGCCACGCGTGCGCCCTACCAGACGCTGAAGCTGGCCGGCCACGCACAACCGGTAGGCAAGGATATCAGCCGCGGTGCGGTGGCCTATCGCATGTGGGTAGATCCGCGCACCAAATTCGCGTACCCGCGGCTGAGCCGGCATCCCGATCCGCAGGTCATGCAGCGGATCAATCACCTGCTGGAGCAACGCCACTGGCGGAAGAGCCTCGGGGCACTGGAGTGCATGGCATCCGCCTACACCAGCGCGAATTCCGGCGCGGGCACATTGGGCGGATTCGACGAGGAAAACGTGAACGTCACGTGGCTGTCGCGTTCGCTCATGACGGTGACCGAAGCGGGCAGCCTGGATTGCGGTGGTGCGCATCCCGACAACCATTTCGAACCGTATACCTTCGACCTGCTGCGCGGCGAATACCTGGACTGGAATCGCGTGTTCGACGCGTACGTGCCGGCCAGCCGCAGCGTCGGCCGGCAAGCCAGCCCCGCATTGCTTGCGGTGGTGAACCAGGTGGTCAAGGCTGGGCCGCCAGAGGACCGCGCCGATCAACATCCCAATCTGGAAGACTGCGCGGATCTCTGGCCGCAGTATCTGGCCCTGGGCGCGCAGACGCCGGGTGCGCTAAGCCTGTCGGTGTCCGGCGTGGGCCATGCATCAGGGGCTTGCCTGGGCACGCACGCCACCGTGCCGTTCCAGGCGCTGACGCCTTATCTGAAGCCCGGCGGGCAAGCGTATCTGGAAGATTGAAATCAGTGCATCAGGCGCCCTCTTTCCGCGGGCGGCGCGCACGGTCGCGCGTGCTTGCGCGGGTGCTGAACGCGTCGTCCGTGGCGTTGCGCAACGGCGCGGCATGGGCCACCGGGCCCACGACTAGCAGTGCAGCGCCTGACACGGCGGCCACCTGCTGCACCATGATCGGCGGAACCCCCGCCACGAAGCGATAGGGTTGCAGCGGCAGCAGGCCCTGGATCGTGCCCAGGTCATTGGCCGCCTCCGCGCGCGCTTGCTGCTCGACCTGTTCGTCCTTTAACGCCTGATTGCCGGCCAGCGCTTGCGCCTCCAACCTGGCCTGCTGGTCATGGAAGGCCTCGATGGCGTGCATCAGACAGTGCGCCGCGTATTGGTCGCGCAGCGGATTCACGGATTGATCCCGATCGTCCTTCCTGACGATGGCTGGCTTTTGCGGTGCGGCCGCCGTCGGCACAGTCAGTGGGCGCGCCGCCTGGATGCGCGCGAACGGCGGTGCCTGCGGACGCGTCACCCGGTCGGCGCGCATCTGGGCACGCAGCCGCTCGGCGCGGTAAGGGTCCCGGACATCGTCAATCCGGGCGGTGCCCATCGGATCAATGGCTCTGGCATTCATGGCAACTCCTTGGCTGGTCGCGCCGGACCGCGCGACGTCCCGGTCATGACGCAAGGGCGGCTACGAAAGCCGCGCCTGGGCCCTCTGGGCGCGCCGTTGCGAACGGATCCACAGCAACTGCGCCGCACAACCCACCAGGAACAGCGCGAACCACGTGGCCAGAGCGCCGCGCACCAGGGGGGATTGCGGCCCCTCGGCAAGCGGATGAGACACCGGCAGGCGCGTGAGCGTCTCGGCAATCCCGGGCACCCACATCAGGAAGAAGCTGAAGGAAAAGCCCAGCTGCGACAGATAGGGATGCGCCCGGGACAGCCATGGCAGCCGCGGTACGAGCAGCGCGCCCGCGACCGAGAGTAGCGCCAGAATGCCCAGCGCATGCCCTGCGTTGAACCCGCCAGAGCTGGATAGGCCGAACGAGGTGAGCACGGCCACGAGCAACCCGACCAGATAGATCTTGCCGGTTCGCGTGGCGCTGTCGATCCCGCGATACCGTGCAAAACTGTATAGGCCGATGGTGGCGGGCACGAGGCTGATGAGGGTATGCACGGCGCCCAAGGCGGAAATAGGATGTGGCATGGACGAAGGTTCCTCGGCCGGGCAAGCCGGCGGTGATTTCCGAAAACAACCAACTAGTTGGTCGGTAAACAAACTAAAAAAACGGCGCACCGCTGTGGCGCGCTTCGTGCTCCAGTCAGGCCGGAACGGTCAACTGCTTGATCGCCCCGCGTGTGATCGATGCGAACACCTCCGCATCCCCGAACGCCCGGGCGGTCAGCATGGCGCCATGTATGGTCGACATGAAGGCCTGCGCTTCCACCTGGACGCCATTGCGCACATGGAATTGCCCCTTGGCGACGCCGGCCTCAAGCACCGCCGCGAGCCATCCCGTCAACTCATGGAAATAGGCGCGCACTTCGTCCGCGACCGCTTGGGGAATCAAAGGCAATTCGGCGGCCAGCATCGCGCAAATGCACATGGGCATCGAGCCTTCGCGGATGCACTTGGCCCAATATTCCGTGTACGCCGTCAGCCGCGCAAGCGGATCCTGGACATGCTGGTCAAGCGCCGCCAGCCCCTCGCGGGCCTGTTCGCGGTGTTGGGCAACCACCGTCAGGACCAGGTCCGCCTTGGCCGGAAAATGGTGATGAATGCTGGGCTTGCCGATATGGACCCGTTCGGACACATCGGCATAGCTGAACCCGTGATAGCCGCCGGCAGCGAGCAGCAGCTTGGTCTGCTCGACGATCTCGAGGGCCCGCGGGGAAAGCGCCAAACTCATAGGAATCCACTCTGATTTGCTGAAAAACGCGCGAAAGCCCCGCTCTTGGCACGCCATGGCGTCGCCCCGGATATTCGCAATGCAGCCAATCTACTAGTTGGTCGGTTTCAAGTCAAGGCCCCCCAAAGCGGCGGGGGCCGCTGGCCGCTCACCGGGCCAGCGCCGCCGCCTGCTCGCAGTGCCGCAGCGCCTGGCGCAGCGCGGTATCCACCGACCGCAACGACATGCCCAGCCATTCGGCGGCATCGCCTCGGCTGCGCCCCTCCACCCGCAACGCGATCAACACGGCGCGCTGCCGGCGGGGCAACCCCTCCATGATCCGCGCCAACGCCATCAGGGCAGACCTGCCCTCCGCCACGGCCTGGGGGCCGGGACTCTCGTCGATCGGCTCGGGTAATCCCGCATCCGGATCATCCAGCGATAGCCATGACGCCTGCGCGCGCAGGCGGTCGATCGCCAGATGACAGGCCATGCGGAACACGTAAGCATCCGCCTGCCGCACGTCTTTCGCCACCGGCCGCGCCAGTCGGAGCCAGGTGTCGTGCAGGCATTCGCGCGCCAG